>PMHU01000216.1 GCA_003156795.1 Acidimicrobiaceae bacterium | reverse complement strand
CATCCCAAGGACTTCACGCCGGTATGCACCACCGAGCTGGGCGCGGTAGCCAAGCTCAAGGGCGAGTTCGAGAAGCGCAACACGAAGGTCATAGCCATCAGCGTCGACCCGATCGAGTCCCACCGCGGATGGGTGCCCGACATCAACGAGACGCAAGGCACCACGGTTAACTTCCCGATCATCGCCGATCCAGATCGCAAGGTGGCCGACTTGTACGGCATGATCCACCCGAACGCAGCCGATACCGTCACGGTCCGGTCGGTCTTCGTTGTCGGTCCGGATAAGAAGGTGAAGCTCACGATCACCTATCCACAGAGCACGGGCCGCAATTTCCAGGAGATCCTGAGGGTCATCGACTCGTTGCAGCTGACGGCCNNACTGGAAGGACGGCGAGGACGTCATCATCGTCCCCGCGGTGTCCGACGAGGCGGCCAAGGAGAAGTTCCCCAAGGGATGGGACGCGGTTCGGCCCTACCTACGGTTGACCCCTCAGCCCAACAAATAGCTCGCCCACCGGCTTGACCGTCGGCCGACGGGAGAGCGCCGAGTTTCGCTCGATGGACACCCGGCGGTACCTTTTACCCCAGGGACCTACATACTAAGGAGTACGGTCAGATGCCTACCGCCGTGATTGTTGATGCCGTTCGTACTGCTGGTGGAAAGCGGAACGGGAAGCTGTCGGGGTGGCACCCGGTCGACTTGGCAGCCGAGACCCTCAAGGCCATTACGGCCCGCAACGGACTCGACCCGGCGCTCGTCGACGACGTGATCATGGGCTGCGTCATGCAGGCCGGCGCCCAGGCCGTCAACGTCGGCCGCAACGCCGTCCTGGCCGCCGGCTTTCCGGAATCGGTCCCCTCGACGACGATCGACCGCCAGTGCGGGTCTTCCCAGCAGTCGATGCACTTCGCGGCGCAGGGGGTCATGGCCGGTCAGTACGACGTGGTCATCGCCGCCGGCGTCGAAGTCATGAGCCTGGTCCCGATGGGTGCCAGCATCGGCCAGGGCGTCGGATTCCCGTTTGGCCCGACGGTCGGGCTGCGTTACGAACCGGTCGGCGGCCTGGTGCCCCAAGGCATTTCGGCGGAACTGATCGCCGAGAAGTGGGGGCTGTCGCGTGAGGACCAGGACCGCTACGGCGCTCGCAGCCAACACAACGCGGCCCGCGCCACCGCTGAAGGCCGTTTCGAGCGGGAGATACTCCCAGTCGGTCTCAAGCACAAAGACAAAGAAACGGGCAAGGTCACCGAGAGCGACGAGCTGGTCGGAGCGGACGAAGGCATCCGCCCGGACACCACGGTGGAGACCCTGGCCAAGCTGAAGCCGGCTTTCAAGCCCGACGGCACGGTCACCGCGGGCAACAGCTCGCAGATCACGGATGGCGCTTCGGCCGTGCTGATCATGAGCGAGGAGAAGGCTTCCGCTTTGGGTCTGACCCCCCGGGCTCGATTTCACGCCTTCTCGGTCGTGGGCGTCGATCCGGTGACGATGCTCACCGGGCCGATACCGGCTACCAAGAAGGTGCTCGAGCGGGCCAAGCTGACCCTCGACGACATCGACCTGGTCGAGATCANNGGCGCCATCGCCATCGGCCACCCTCTGGGCTGCTCCGGCACCAAGCTGATGTCCACCCTGCTCAACGAGCTGGAGCGCACCGGCGGCCGATTCGGTTTGCAGACCATGTGCGAAGGCGGCGGAATGGCCAACGGAACCATCATCGAGCGCTTGGGCTAGCGGGCTAAGCGAACCGCGGACCCCACCCCAGCTTTATCCCCAGGTTGTGGACAACATTGGGGAGTGTCACATGGATGTAACTTTCCCGTTGGTAACCGCGTACGCGTTTTTACCCTCTGGTCACCTGAAGTTTTCCTGGTCCAGCGGACCCCGCCTCCCAGAGACCCAAGTACCCGCCCCGGTCCCGGCTACCGCCGGGATCGTCTCGAAGCTTTAGTGCCAGCGGGTGGCGGCGATGAAGCCGGCCACGATGCAGCCGAGCCCGATGAACAGGTAGACGTTGCTGGCGTTGCCGAGGACGCCCATGTAGTTGAGCAGGATCACCAGTATCCCGGCGCCAAAGAAGGTCAGGATGAGGGCGGGTACCCACCACGGGCTGGACCGGTACTCGCGCGGTATCGGCGGCGTGTATCGCCCGGTGTTGGCCCCGCCCGCACCCGTCCCGCCGGAGCTGGACGAGGTCCGCTTAACACTGCCGCCTTTGGGGGTAACCCGGCCCGGCGCGTCCTTGGTCTTCCTCGGCATATCCCTGACTCTAGGAGGGATAGCCTCGGACCGTGGCGCGAATCCTGGTAGTCGACAACTACGACTCCTTCGTTTACAACCTGGTCCAGTACCTCGGTCAGCTCGGCGCCGAGCCGCTCGTATACCGCAACGACGCCATCGACGTGGCCGAAGCCCGCGCTTTGGAACCCGACGGGGTGCTGATATCTCCCGGTCCGGGCCGGCCCGAAAGCGCGGGGGTCAGCTGCTCACTGATCGAGGAGCTCGGGCTATTGACCCCGGTGCTGGGCGTGTGCCTGGGCCACCAGTGCATCGGTCAGGTGTTCAGCGGCGAGGTGGTCCGTCACCAGGTCATGCACGGCAAGACCTCCGAGCTCACCCACGACGGCCGGGGAGTCTTCTTTGGTCTGCCGGAGCCTCTGGTGGCGACCAGGTACCACTCGCTGGTAGTGGCCGCCGACTCGATACCCGAAGTGCTCGAGGCCTCGGCCTGGACCGAGGACGGAACCGTCATGGGGCTGCGGCACCGCACCCTGCCCATCGAAGGGGTGCAGTTCCATCCCGAGTCGATCCTGACCGACGGGGGTCACCGGCTGATGGCGAACTGGCTGGCCACCTGCGGTCAGTCCGACGCTTTGGCCGCCGTCCCCTTCGCCGAGGCGCAGCTCAAGGGCTAGAGCAGGTTCTTAGAATCTCCGGGCGTCAGCACCTCCGCCCGGGGCCGTCGTGGTGGAAGTCGCCGTGGTCGTGCTCCCCCCCGGCTGGTAGGAGCCGATGACCAAGGTGACCGTCGATCCTTGAGCCGCCTGTGTGCCGGCGGTCGGGGTCTCGGACTGGACCTTGCCGTCCTGGTTGGGGTCGGTGACCGTCTCGGTCGTCGGGCTGATGGAAACGGTGAAGCCGGCGTTCTCGAGCGCCTGGGTGGCCGCCGCCTGGCTCTTGCCGACCACGTTCGGCACCGTCACGGGCGGGGCGCCGGTGGACACGAAGACCGTGACCGTGGAGCCGACGGCTACCTGGGAATTGGCGGGAGGGCTGGTGCGGGTGACCTCGCCGGCCGGGATGGTGGGCGACGCTTCCGGCGAGAAGGCCACTTTCAGCTGGAGCGCTCCGAGCTCTTGGCTCGCCACTTCGGGACCTTGACCGACGAGCGACGGTATCGTCACCTGTTGCTTCCCGCTCGAGACGATCACCTGGACCGCGGTGCCCTGTCCGGCCGACTGGTTACCAGCCGGGCTGGTGCTGATGACGACACCCGACGCGACGGTGTCGGAGGTCTGCGGGGTCACGTTGGGGATGAACCCGGCGGCCGTGAGCAACTCCGTGGCCGCGCTCTGGGTCTTGCCCACGACGTTGGGGACCGTGACCGACACCGGCCCGTCGCTGACCGAAAGTACGACGGGCTGATTGCTGCGCAAGGTCGTTCCCGGTGGCGGGGTGGTCGAGATCACGTTCCCGAGCGCCACTTGGGAGCTGGACTCTGGCTTGGTAGTCACGTTGGTGAAGCCCATCTGCTGCAGCTCGCTCTGAGCCGCGGCCGAGGTCTTGTTGGTGAGGTTGGACGGGATCGTGAGCGTTTTGGTGGAGGTGCCGAACCATCCGGCGGCCCGGCCGCCGAAGTAGCCCGCCGCGATCAGCAGCACGAGCAGGACGGCCAGGGCCCCGTAGAGCCCGGCTCGTGACCGGTGCTCTTCGGCCGAGCCGCCTCCACCACTCGAGCCCCCATCCCCGGACCACCCCGCTCCTCCGGGGCCCCCCGGACCTCCACCACCGGGCGTGACGGGCAGGGTGGCGGTGCCACCGGCTGCGGATTGGACCCGGGTCGCATCGACCCCGACCGAAGTTCCGGCCCCGACCACGATGGCCGAGACGACCCGGGTGGCGTCGGTCGCCGCCGCAACCGGCTGCCCGTTGCCGAAGCGGACCAGGTCGGCTCGCAGCTCCTCAGCGCTCTGGTAACGCTCCCCAGGGTCCTTGGCCATGGCCTTCATGACGATGGCTTCGAAGTTGGCTGGAACGTCCCGGTTGATCTCACCCGGGTTGGGCGCCACTTCCTTGACGTGCTTGTAGGCGATCGAGACCGGATTGTCGCCGGCGAAGGGCGGCTTGCCCGTCACCATCTCATAGAGGACGACGCCGAGAGAGTAGACATCGCTGCGAGCGTCGACGCCGTGCCCTTGGGCCTGCTCCGGCGAGAAGTACGTGGCCGTTCCCATCACCGACCCGGTTTGGGTGAGGTCGCCATCAGAACCCACGGCCCGGGCGATGCCGAAGTCGGCCACCTTGACCTGACCGTTGTTGTCGATGAGGACGTTGCCCGGCTTCACGTCGCGATGGATCACCCCGCGTCGGTGGGCGAACTCGAGGGCGGCGGCCACGTCGGCACCGATGGCAGCGGCCCGGGCCGCTTCGATGGGTCCCTGCCGTATGAGCGACGAGAGCGTCGATCCGTCGACGAACTCCATCACTATGAAGTAGGTGTGCTCGCCTTGGCCCCAGTCGAAGATGGAGACGATGTTGGGGTGGGTCAGGTTGGCAGCGGCCTTGGCCTCGCGGCGGAACCGTTCCACGAAGGAGCGGTCGACCGAGAGCTCGGGGAAGAGGACCTTGAGCGCAACCGGACGGTCAAGGAGCAGGTCTCGCGCCCGGTAGACCTGGGCCATACCACCCCGCGCGATGTGGCTGACCATTTCGTAGCGGTCGCTGAAGACCTGCTGTTGCGACATTCGAATCCTCAGCCTAGGGGGCCGCGGCCAGGTGGGCGGGTGCAGCACCAGACGACAGGTAGGCCTGGATGACGGCTTTGGCGATGGGAGCGGAGAGGGTGCCGCCCTGGTACTCGTCTTGCGACGGCTGGTTCGGGAGCAGCACCGCAACCGCGATGGTCGGGTCGACTGCCGGTGCGAACGCGATGAACCAGGCGTCGATCTTGCCGGTCCCCGTTTGGGCCGTACCGGTCTTGGCGGCCACGGCGACTCCCGGGATCCTGGCCAGGACGCCAGTTCCTTGGGGCGAGTTGACGACCGACAGCATCAGCGTCGTCATTTGCGCCGCGGTCGCCGGCGAGGTGGCCTGTTGCCAGACCTTGGGCTGGTAGGTGCTGACCACCTGGTTCTGCGAGTTGGTGACGCGGTCGAGGATGTGGGGCGTCATCATCTTTCCCCCGTCGGCGATGGCCCCCGCCACCATGGCCATTTCCAGAGGGGTGGCCTGCACGTCCTGCTGGCCGATGGCCGAGTAGGCGAGGCCGGGCAGGTCCTGGGTGAAGCTCGAAGCCGATGGGAAGCTCGACTGGACCGCGAACGGGAGGTCGATCGGCGGCGTCTGGTCGAAACCGAAGCTGCCGGCCTCGGAGGCGAGCGCGGAAGCCCCGAGATCCAAGCCGATCTGGCCGAAACCGGTGTCACAGGAGACGGTGAACAACTCGGGTAGCTGCCCACCGCACACCTCGCCGCCAAAGTTGTGCAGGCGGTTGATGGTGTCAGGGAGGGCCAGGGCGCCGAGCGTCGGATAGGTCTTGGCCGCCAGCGCAGGCTGGCGGTCGTACACGGCGGAGGCGGTGATGACCTTGAAGGTCGATCCAGGGAACCACCGCTGCTCGTAGCCCCCGGGCGCGAAGACGCCCCCAGGGATCCGGGTCAGGGCCTTGTAGTTCGCCTGGACTTTCGTCAGATCGTGGCCCGATATGAGGTTCGGATCGAACGTGGGGTTCGAGTACATGGCGAGGATGGCCCCCGTCTGGGGGTTGAGGGCCACGACGGTGCCTGTCCGCCCCGCCAGTTGCTGCTCGGCCACGGTCTGGAGCTTGTCGACCACGGTCAGGATGATGGACTGGCTCTGGTCGCGGTTGGTGAGAAGGTTCCGCAAGCCGCTCAAGCTGGTCGGCAGCTTGAACGGGCTCTGGCTGCCGGTCAGCACCTTGTCGTAACTGCGTTCGGCCCCGTCGGAGCCGTAGATAAAGGAGAAGTACCCCGTGACCTGTTCGAACAGGGCGCCGGTGGGGTATTCGCGCAGGTACTTGAACTGGTCAGCGGTGGGGACCGAGGCGGCCAGCGTGATCCCGTCGGCTGACACGATGTCGCCGCGCTTGGCGGTGTACTCCTGGACCACGGCACGGGAGTTGAGCGGGTTGGCTTCGAGGGCCTTGGCGTGCACGATCTGCAGATAGTTCAGCTGGATGAACAAGGCGACGAAGAGGACCATGATCCCGAGCCCCAGCAGGCGGATCTGCCGGTTCACAACGAAGCCGCTCCGGTCCCGTATAGCTCGGGGATCTGGTCCGTTGGTCTCGGCGTCTCGGTGTCATGTGAAATACGCAGCAGCACGGCCAGCAGGATGTAGTTGGCGACCAGCGATGATCCGCCGTAGGAGACGAAAGGCAGGGTCACGCCGGTCAGGGGGATCAACCGGGTTACGCCTCCGACGATCACGAAGGTCTGGACACCCAGGATCAGCGACAGCCCCGTCGCCAGCAGCTTCTCGAACTGCCGCTCGCAGCGGACCGCGATCCTGAGGCCCGTTCCCACCATCAGTAGGTAGGCGAAGAGCATGGCCGCCGCTCCCATCAGGCCCAACTCGTCGGCGATGACCGCGAAGATCAGGTCGGTGGACGCCTCAGGGATGTGGCTGGCGTTGCTCTGGCCCGGCCCTTCTCCGAAGAGCCCCCCGGCCGCGATGGCGAACTCGCCTTGGATGATCTGGTACCCGGACGTGGAGGGATGGGCCCAGGGGTTCAGCCAGGCCTGGACCCGGGACTGGGCGTGGCCGATCACATTGAGGGCGAGGTAGGAGCCGATCGCGAACAGTCCTGCTCCCAGACCCAGGTAGTAGGTCCGTCCGGTCGAAACCCAGAGCAGTCCGATGAACAGGGCGAAAAAGAGAAAGGACGAGCCCAAGTCGTTTTCGGCCAGGAATATGACGAGCGAGAGCCCCCAGGCCGCGAGGATCGGCGCCAGATAGCGCGGGTCAAGGACGAGGAAGCGACCCACCCGCCGCGTGGCCTTGCTGAGCAGGTCGGCCCGCTCGACGAGCGCCGAAGAAAAGAACACCGCGAGCGCCAGCTTGGCGATCTCACCGGGCTGGAAGTTGAGCGAGCCCAGGTGGACCCAGAGCCGGGCTCCGTTGATGTTCTCGCCGACGCCTGGGACGAGGGGAAGCAGGAGCAGGCCTATACCGAGGAAGGCGAAGGTGTACCGGTAGCGCTCGAGGTCCCGAGCTCGTCGCACCAAGGCCAGGGTGGCTACGAACGCCGCCATCCCGACGGCGGTCCACACCGCTTGCAGTCGGGCTTCGTGGGTCGAGAGCCGGGCGATGAATACGTAGCCGATCCCGTTGAGCAGACCGGCCGTGGGCAGCAGAATCGGGTCGGCGTTGGGGGCGAGCCGTCTCATGGCAACGTGGCCGACGAGCAACAAGGCGAAGATGATCCCGAGGAAAGGCCCCATGTCGGCTGGTAGGTCGCCGGCCTTCCCGAATCCGGCCAGGGCGTACAGCCCCCCGGTCAGGATCACGACCAAAAAGATGAGGCCGAGTTCGGTGCGCCTCCGAGCCGGGGCGCGGGTCATGTCGTTGCAGGCGCTATCGGATTGGGCAACGTCGTCGCGGTCGTCGGCGGGAGCGCGGCCGTCTCGGCCTGCTGCTTTTCGATCACCAACGAAGTCACGAACTGATTCGCCGCACCAAGCGACGGTTCCTCGACCCCAGCCTGCAGATCGGCGACGTGGCGGCTCTCTATGTCCGCGGTCGACGTGATGGTGGCCTGGGCGACAGTCGGCTTCCACCACAGGACCCCGCCCGGCCTCCCCTTGAATACGGTGATCTCCTGTCCCCGTAAGCCGACGAAGTACCCCGACCTCGCATACCAGGCCACTCCCACAGCTCCTCCGGCCACCAGGAGAAGCAGCACGAGCACGAAGGCCACCACCCGTAGAGTTATCAAGCGGGCTTTCGGCGGGGCCGGCTCCCGGTCGTCGCTCTCTTGCTTCGAACCACGCAGCTTCGGACGACGGAGCGACGCCCGGGATTCGTCCCGCTCTTCCGTCTCTAGGGCTGGGGCTACCGCCGGTACAACCGACGTCGCGTCGACCGTGTCTTTCTCGGCATCGACCACGTCGACGACCACGACCGTGATGTTGTCGTTGCCACCTTTGCGGTTGGCTTCGTCGACCAGCTCCTTGGCCGCTTCCTCGGGGTTGCTCATCCGTCGCAGAATGGAAGCGATCTGGTCGTCCTTGACCTCCCGCGGGAGCCCATCGCTGCACAGTAGGTAGCGGTCACCGGCCTCGGCGTCCTCCAGAAAAAGATCCACGGGGACCACGGGGTCCACGCCGAGGGCGCGCGTCATGATGTTCCGTCTCGGGTGGAACTCCGCCTCCTCTGCGGACAGCCGGCCTTCGGCGACGAGCTCGGCCACCAAGTTGTGGTCTTCGGTGACTTGGCGCAGCTCGCCCTGGTGCATCGCGTACAGACGGGAGTCCCCGACGTTGGCGATGGCGACCTTCTCGGCCTCGACGAGGGCTAGGGCGACGAGGGTGGTGCCCATGCCGCGCATCTCGGAGTTGGCCTCGGCCCGGTCCCACACCGCCCGGTTGGCCTTTTCGGCGCCTCGGATCAGGTCGTCCGGGGTGGGCGCATCGATCGCCGCGAACCAGGCCTGGAGTGCTTCGATGGCAGTGGCCGACGCCACTTCGCCGGCGGCCGCGCCCCCCATGCCGTCGGCGACGGCGAAGACGGGATTCGCCTCCAGCAGCCGGTCCTGGTTGTTGCTCCGGACCTGGCCTACATCGGTGGCGGACCCGGCCCGCAGCGCGATCATTTCCTGACTTCCAACGTGGTCCGGCCGAACTGGATCTTGTCGCCCTTGTGGACGACGACGGGAGCCGTGACCTTCTTCTTGTTGAGGTAGGTGCCGTTGGTCGACCCGAGGTCCTCCACGTAGATGTCGCCGTCTCGTCGGAACACGCGAGCGTGGAGTTGAGATACGAAGGTGTCGTCAGCGAGCAGCACCCCGCACCCGCCCGCCCGACCGACGGTCACCTCGTCGCTAAGGGCGAACTCCGAGCCCTTGTGGTCCGCGGGAGCGACGACCACCAGGCGTTCAGGGCCGCGCTCGCCTGGCGAGGGATGGGCGGAACGGGCGTCGGGCTGGTTGGACGAGCTCGGGACGGGACCGGGTGCGGGTGCGAGCGGCGCAGGTTTGGGCTCGCGCAACTCCACCCATACGGCGCGCAGCACCCGCATGAAAAACAGGTACAGCACGGCGAGGAAGAGGTACTTGAGCAGGGTGAGGACCGGGTCAGGCACAGGCCGGCGGTGGCCCTCTATCCCCGCTCGAACCGGATGGTGGTAGCCCCGACCGTGATCTGGTCGCCGACGCGGAGGACTTGGGCGCCGGCAAGACGCACGCCGTTGACCTGGGTGCCGTTGGTGCTTCCCATATCCGAGACTTCGTAGTCGCTAGAACCGGGGGAGGCACTGGACGGCCCGGGGGTGCTGGCGGCCGCCGGGCGCACCTCCGCGTGGTATCGGCTCACGTTTGGATCGGCCAGCATGACATCGCAGTCGGGGAGGCGGCCGATGGTGAGAGATTTCGGCCCGAGCTCGCGCCGCTCGCCATCGGGCAGCACCAGGTAGGCCTTCGGCGCTTCGTCCGGTTTGACGATGTCGCCCGAGATCAGAACCATCCCGGGGGAGAGGTCCGCGTCGGTTTCCATTTCGATGGTGACCGGTCCGAGAAAGGTGTAGCGCTCGACGTCGGCGTGGTCCTTGGCCACTGCGATCAGCTCGTCGACCAGCTCGCCTTCGATCGGGGCGAACCTCGACCTGTCGCTCTGGGAGAGAACGACGGTGAAACGATTGGGGGTCAGCGTGCCTCTAGGGGCGACGGTGCGGCGCAAGTCCATCTCGCGCGTGAGACGGCGGCCGATCTCGACCGGCTGCAAGCCACCGCGGAAGGCCCGGGCGAAGACGCCCTCGACCATGCGCTCGAGGCGCCGTTCGAACTGCTGCAATCCCATGGTCGCGACCGAGCGTACTCGGCACCGGCCGGGCGTCGGCGGCACCGGGTGAAGGCAGGCTCGGGTTGGATCAACTCGGATATGCTCGTTGGTCCACTCGGGCGAGTGGCGGAATTGGCAGACGCGCAGGATTCAGGNNGTTCAAGTCCCCCCTCGCCCACCCACACCCCCTCGCCCACCGGTCGTTGGCCTGGGATCTGGGGCCGGCCATTGTGGCGATGACGCGGAGGTCGCCGACAGGTGGGCGCCCCGCTACAGTCTCGACGGGGCTGCGTTTTGTGGCGCCCTACCGCAGGTTGCGACCGGAAGGGGTTCCGCGATGAAGGTTGTCCGAGGTTTGGGTGGATTTGCCAGGCGATCGGGGCGCTTTGTAGGCGCGGGAGCGGCCAAGCGGGTCGCCGCGGCTGGCGTGGGGCTAGTGATCGGGTTGCCCGTCCTGGGCGTCGTCGGTCCGGCCATCACCAGTGCGTCAGCATCGCCTTGTACGGACTCTTGGAACAACACCGGAGGCGGCACGTGGGATACCGCGACTGACTGGAGCCTCGGCCACACGCCCGGTTCGAGCGACGTGGCGTGCATTACCGCGTCGGGCAGCTACACAGTGGTGATCGGCAACGAGACGATCACCGTCGC
>PMHU01000329.1 GCA_003156795.1 Acidimicrobiaceae bacterium | reverse complement strand
GTCGTCGGGGTCGACACAGCCGTCGCTCAGGACGGTAAGCCGGTAATCCTTGTCGGCCGCCTCGCGCACCGTGGAGAGCACTACGCCACTGGTGGCGATACCGGTCAGGACCAGGTGGGTGATATCCAATGACCGGAGCAGGACCTCGAGGTCGCTGCCCGAGAAGGCGCTCACGCGCTTCTTCACGACCACCGGGTCGTCCGCTCGCGCCGCCACCCCGGGGTGGATCTGGGTAGCCTCGCTCTCTTCTACGAACGTCGTGCCCGCTCGCGAGGTCAGAGCAGAAAAACTCCGGTTCCTGGCGCTCACCTCGGGATGGCCGGCTCGAAAGGCCACCCGCACGAAGATCACCGGGACCTCTGCTCGTCGGGCGGCCTCGATGGCATGGGCGAGGCGGCCCAAGAGCTCGCTCGGTCCGGTGACGCGCTCGACTACGCCTCGCTGGACGTCCATGACCAACAGAGCGATGTGTGCTGTGTCGCTCGCCATATCTCGCGACGCTCAGGACGGATTTGAGTAGATGCGATCAGCACGGAGCAAAACCGCAGATCGCCGCTCATCACGCATGACTCGATCGAAGGTGGCCCAGTCGTCATGGGCCCCCCCGGCGGCTCGAAAGACCGCCCGCAGCAGCTCGGGGAGAGCAGCGGGGTCGAACCCAGACAACGGGTCGTCGGGGCCGATGATCTCGCAGGTTCCTTCGGCGCTCGCCCACTGCCACCCGGCTCGGAAAACGATCGTGGCTCGTGGTCTCGAACGTAGGTTGGCCAATTTCGCCTTGCCGTANNTCCCCCGAGACGGGGTGCCTCAGAAGTCCGGCGTTTACGACCGACGCCTGGACGGTGCCGTCTGCTCGCGTCGTAGCAACGACGGCGAGGTGGTGGTCCTGCGTGCCGATGAGGTCCAGGTCCGCCAACTCCACAGCTGCGACTATGCCACGTCGGCGGGCGGTGTCGCGTGAAGGACTGCGTCGAGGTTCAAGGGCCCAGGAGACTGGCTCGCACTGCGTCCCATGCGTCTTGGGTTGCTGCCGCCAGAAGCCCGCTTGTTTGCTGCGTCGGACCGTAGGGCGTCCCGTCGAGCCTGCACGCCACGCCGCCGGACTCGCTGAGAAGCAGGGCGCCGGGAGCGTGGTCCCACGGCAAGGTGCGCCAAAAGAGGACGAACTTCTGGCCGCCTTCAATGAGCGCGGGGTAGTCCACTCCGGCACATAAGCGACCGCTGCTTACCGATCCGTAACGATCGCGGTTCGCTGCCACGAGGTTCGAGGTAACTGGGTCGAGGAAGCGGGTCAAGACGACGCCTCGCATCTCGGAGATGGGAGGTACCGGTTGCGTTCTTCGGATCGGGNNCCGCCATATCCACGAGGCCACCGTGGTGCCACGCTCGACTAGAGCGACCATGACTGCCCAGTCAGCGCCGCCAGCCGCGAAGTTTGCGGTTCCGTCCAGTGGGTCGACTAGCCAAGCACGGTCCTCGAGCAAGCAGGACAACAGCCGAGGGTCCTGCGACGAAGCTTCCTCTCCTACGACCGGCGTCCCTGGGAGCAGATCCTCGAGACGACGAGCCAGGGACCGCTCCGCCTCTTCATCAGCGATCGTCACAACTTCGCCGGGCGATTTCACCCACACGTCGTTGTCTTGAAGAGCAGTGAACCGAGGCTCGATCAGCCTCTGCGCTGACCTCCCGCAGAAGCTGCTCCACTTGGAGCTCAAACTCAACTGCGCCGACCGCCGTTTCCCAGGCCTTGCCTCACTCGCCCTATTGAGCGTCTGGGACTTGATCGGCGTNNCGCACGTGCCACGAATCGCGATCCTGCTGCAGCCCTTCGGCCATGTCCGGCAGTTTCCCCACGCCGCCCGTGGAGCCTTTCGGTCAAGATGGCCAACATGCGGCGGGTCTCCCCTGTCGGGAATGCTGGGGCCGGCAAGAGCCGCTTCGCTCAGAGGTTGGCCGCCCAGCTCGGGGCGCCTTGGGTGGAGCTCGACGCTATCCACCATCTGGCCGATTGGGAGCCGATCGACCCTGCCACTTTTTACGCAGAATTCGACAAGATCGCGTCGACCGAGACGTGGGTGATCGACGGCAACTACCGGTCGGTGGTCGTACACGGGCCCGTATGGCAGCGGGCCGACACGGTCGTGTGGCTCGACCTTCCCAGACGTACCGTCATACTACAGGTGACCCTGAGATCTCTTCGGCGCGTGGTCCGCCGCGAGCAGCTCTGGAACGGCAACCGGGAGTCGGTGCGCACTCTCTTGACTTGGGACCCCCACCTGTCGGTCATCCGTTGGGCGTGGGCCCAGCACGGGAAATACCGGGGTCGGTTTGCTTCGGCGATGGCCTCAGCGGAGCTGAGCCACCTCCAGTTCGTCCGGGTGGGGTCCCGGCGGGAAGCCGAGGCATTCCTGGCACAACACCGCAGGCAGTGACGTCCAAGGAAATACCTCGTTGTCCCGGGTTAGGTGAGGCGGCACGTGAAGTACTGCACCCGCCACCAGTCCCTGGTCAGCTCGTCTTGGGCGATG
>PMHU01000070.1 GCA_003156795.1 Acidimicrobiaceae bacterium | reverse complement strand
CGTGGACGTCTCGGGCAACGGCTTCGACCCCGGAGATTCAATCACGGTCAAATACAAAACCGGCCTCAACGCCCCGAACCCGACAACCGAGATCATCTGCACCGCCACCGCCGCTTCCGACGGCAGTTTCACCTGCTCCGGCGACATCCCTTCAGGAGCAACCGCCGGAGCCGCCGGCTCCCACAAAATCGTCGTCAAAGGCAAGCCCTCAGGAGTGAAAACCAACACCACCTTCACAATCACCTGACCAGGCCATAACGGTAGATCTGGAACACCGCTCCACCGACGTTCGTCGCGCCGCAAACCGATGCATGTCGACGGATATTTCAAGAGCGTTCACAGTCCGATTCAGGCGGGCGGCATCCAGAACCTGCATGCGGAACGTCGCATCCCGGTAACCATTGGGCGCTCGGCAGTTGTAGCCGCCCTGGTCGTCGCGAGGATCGGGTCTGGCCAGAGAGCCGGCACGGGACAGTGCGAGTGCTTGGCGGGCTGCGACGCGGGATCGCTGTCGCTGGCGTCGAGGTCGAGAGCATCAAAGAAGACGGAGGCCCGCTCGCTGTAGCGGTCATATAGTTCGTAGCGTCTGTTCTGGCGAGCAGAAAGCGATCAGGTTGGTAAACGCTCGGGCCGATTCCTCCTCCAGCTCTGCTTCCATGGCCCGCTGAAGGCTTTCCTCGAGTTTGGCACCCATCTCGGGGCGAGCTGTGTACGGGGCGACGCGCCGCCCCGTATGAGGTCAGCGAAGAGCGGAGTCGAGCACCTCGATGGAAGGTGCGAAGTAGTAAGACCCGGATGCTGGCGTCGAGTAGTCAGTGAGGGCGTCACGAACCTGACCGTTGATGCCGTATATGGCCTCCATCCGCTCGCGCAAGGGGGCCTGATCCCGGCAAAAGCCGAGGAAGTAAAGGCCAACCGTGCCGTCGTGCAGAGCGTACGGCGTCGAGCGGCGGACGATCTCGTTGCGCTTCGACTTGGACGCGTCAGCGGTCTCACCCTCACGGAGTTCCACGTGGGAGAGGTGAGAGGTGGGTACCTGCTTGTCCAGGCGGGTCGAGTCCGCCCTGGTCCGGCCGAACAGGTTGTCCTGATCGTCTGGGCTGAGGCTGAAGAAGTACTTGAGATCGTGGACCCAGCGCTGCGCGATAGCGAACGAGCCGCCCGCTCCCGGGCTGCCGTCGGCAATGACGGCGCACTCGCCCTGGCGGTCGGGCGTGGGATTGCCTGTTCCGTCGATGTAGCCGGTCAGGTCCAAGCTGGCGCCGTAGATCCAGGCGATGGTCTCCCGAGCCACGGCCATGTGACCCGCAACAGCCGTCCGGAACTGGTACTGCGTGTTCCAGTTGCGGTCCTTGTGGTCCGAATGGACCCAGATCAACAACTCTTCCTGAGTAGCCTTCGCTTCCTTGCCATCCGCTGACTTGTAGCCGGGATAGGGCTGGAAGTCGGCGGGAATGTCGTCGGTCAACTCAGCCAACAGCGTCGGGCCGAACATGATGCAAAGGTTGACCCCTTGGCGCCCGCAGTCTGTCCTGAGGTCGGCCAGGGCCTTCTTGATTACCCCCAAGTCGGCACCTTCGGTGCGACTTAGATGTACGTACCACTGGTGCTCGCCCAGTGACGTCAGGATTGCCTCCTGTGGTGCAGCCATTGTTCCTACCCTTCCCGATCGCGGACCAGATCCGGGGCAAATGTAACCGATCGCGCCCGGGGCCGTGGCCGGGTCCTACAGAGGTCAGCCGAGGCAGGAATCGGGGGCTCCGAAGCCTCTCCGAACCGCGGGGCAAGATGGCACCGTGATCGTCGTCCTCGTGGCCACCGAAGAAGAGCTCCCCGGCGCCCGGGCCAGCCTTCGCCAACTCGGATTGACCGCACCAGAGGTGGTGGCGCCGAGCGATACCCGGCGGCTTCTGCTTTCGCCCGTCATCGATGAGTCCCGGGGGGCGCAAGTCGTCACCCGCCTTCGCTCCGAGGGCCGGCTGGCGGTGCTTCGTCCCGCCGGCGGCCCGCAGCTGGGAGCCTGGACCCGCCACACCCGCCCGGTCCTGGTCGGAGACCGGCTCGCCGTGTGCTTCGCATGGTCCGAGCACGATCGCCGGGGTCTGGCGAACCTGGTCGAGATCGACCCGAATGGCGGTTTCGGGACCGGTGATCACCCCTCGACCAGGCTCTTGCTCGAAGCCCTCGCCTCGGGCATCACCGGCGGGGAGCGAGTGCTCGATGTCGGCTGTGGGAGCGGCGTGCTCGGGCTGTGTGCGCTCCGCCTGGGGGCTTCGAACATGGTGGGAGTGGACATCGAGACACAGGCGATCGACGCGACCAGACGCAACGCGGCGTTGAATGGCTTCGAACGACGAGTGCAAGCGACCCGAACCACCCTCGATGGAATCGAGGGGGCCTTTGACGTGGTCCTGGCCAACATCGGCAGGGCGGGGATCGTCGAGTTGGCGCCACAGCTTCTGGCGCGCGTCTCACCGAACGGATGGCTTGGGGTTAGCGGAATGGCCCCCGCTCAGTGCTCGCTCGTCGCGGCATTGCTACGTCCCCTGCAAGTGGTCGAGCGCCGCATGTGCGACGACTGGCCGGCCCTCGTTCTCGCCCATCGACCATTCGGCCACCAACCGCAGTCGCCCAAGTTTGCCGCGCTGCCCTCGTCGGTGAAATGTTGAATGCACCGCCGACACCGGGGCCGGCCGGAGCTGTGTCCATCGCATCGGGCTCGCGGCCACGACCATCCGGCCAGTCTGGGCTACTTCTTGGTTTCCCAGAACACGTGGTCGATCTCTGCGATGCGAGCGAGCAGGTCGTCGGCCACCGCCACGTCGTTGGTCTTCTTGGCTTCGCCCGCGGCCTTGGTGGCCTTCCAGAAGAGGTCGTGCAGTTGTGGATGAGCCTCCAGGTGCTCCGGTTTGAAATAGTCGGTCCACAGGACCCAAAGGTGGCGTTTGACCAGGTCGGCCCGCTCCTCCTTGATCGTCACCGCACGGGTCTTGAACACGTTGTCGTCCGACTCGTTGAACTTCTCCATGCAAGCCTTGACCGAATCTGCCTCGATGCGGGCCTGCGCGGGGTCATAGACGCCGCACGGCAGGTCGCAATGGGCGTAAATCGTCTTCGGCTCGCTCAGCAGATCAGCGAAGCTGAGCACGCGAGACAGGATCGTCATCACCGAGGCTCCTTGTTCGATGTTTCGTGAAGGGGTTCACCCTACCGACTCCGAAACCAAGCGATCGCCGGTGATGAGAACGGCTTCGGCCGCCGCAGTGGCCTTGGCCGTGCTCAGCGTCGGACGCCGGCGCGTCGGGNNCGGGCGGGCGCCGGACCTTTGGGCGCGTCATCGTGAGTGGAGAGAGCATGGTCCCAGGGTTCGAACCGGGCGATCGCCTTCTCCTCTGGCCCATTTGGCGGCTCAAGGTCGGGCAGGTGGTCGCGCTGCCCGATCCACGCGACGCCACCCGCCTCTTGGTCAAGCGGGTCCACTATGTGGTCGGCCAGAACATCGACGTGAGAGGAGACAACGACGCGGCCAGCACAGACAGCCGCCACTTCGGTCCCGTCAGGCGATCCCAGCTTTCGGGCCGGGTGCTGTACCGCTACGCACCACTTGGACGGACCGGGCTGTGGCCCGAGTAGCATCGACGGCGATGCCAACGGGTCGGGTGAGAGAGCGACCGGCCACCTCGGGCGCCCTGCTGCCGCTTCGCCGGCCTCTTCCTGCGCCCCCGCCCGAACCGCGCTCGAGCGACGTCGACGAGTGGGGCCGCTCGGAGAAAACCCGCTCTCTCATGCGCCAGATCTACGGCCCGATCTACCACCGTTGGTTTCGAGCCGATTGGGAAGGGCTCGAGAAAATACCCCAAAATGGCGGCGCCCTACTGGTCGCCAATCACGCCGGAGCCATTCCCGCCGATGCTCCGGTGATCATGCACGGGATCGAGGAAGAGCTCGGGCGGCCCGTGTACGGGCTGGCCGACTACCTGTTCCGGTCTCTGCCAGTGATTGGAACGGCCTGGGCGAGAGGCGGCGGCGTCCCCGCCCACCCGGACAACGCCTACCGTTTGCTTCGCGAGCAGCAGCAGCTCGCGCTCGTCTTTCCGGAGGGCACCAAGGGGACCGGGAAGGTGTTTTCGGAGCGATACCAGCTGCGCCGCTTCGGGCGCGGCGGGTTCGTGGAGATCGCCATGCGCGCCGGGGTCCCGGTCGTGCCGATCACGGTCGTGGGCAGCGAAGAAGCCATGCCGATCGTCGCCAAATCGAGCCGGCTGGCGAAGATTATCGGTGTGCCGTACGTGCCCATCACGGCCAACATGCTGCTACTCGGCCCGCTCGGCCTGCTCGGCTACTTTCCCGCCAAGTTCAAGCTTCGAGTTCTCGACCCGGTCACCTTCGACGTGCCGCCCGACCAGGACCGGTATCCGAGGAGCCGGGTCTTCGAGGGGGCCGAATCGATCCGGCAGGAGATGCAGAAGAACTTGTACGACATGCTGCGCAAGCGGCGCAGCGTCTGGTTCGGTTAGTGCCCGGCTTCAGTGGGTAGACGGATCCTGATCACCGGCCTGGCCTCCTTTTGGGGAGGCCGTCTGGCGTGGGGGTTCGAGCAGGATCCGTCGATCGAGGTGATCGTCGGCATGGACACGGACGATCCGGTCGTGGCGTTGGAGCGCACTGAGTTCGTCCGCACCGACGACAGCTATTCGACCCTGGCCCGCCTGGTCCGCGCCACCCAGGTCGACACGGTCGTGCACGCCGGCCTGGTGGTCAACTCGGCGGTGGTGCCGGACCGGCGTTTGCACGAGAAGAACGTGATCGGAACCATCAACCTCCTCGCCGCCCTGGGCGCCGAGGACAGCCGGGTGACGTCTCTGGTGGTCAAGTCCTCGGCCTTGGTGTACGGGGCCGCCCAGGAGGACCCGACCTGGTTTCGGGAGGAATCCCGCCGCACGAGCGCGGCCAGGACCAGGGTCGAGCGGTCCCTTGTAGAGGTCGAGGGCTACCTGCGCTCGTTCGCCGAGGAGTTCGCCAACATCAAGGTGGCCGTGCTGCGCTGCGCCAACGTCCTCGGCGAGGATCTCGTCACCCTGTTCTCCAAAGCGTTGATGATGCCGATGATCCCCACCATCGCCGGGTTCGATCCGCAACTACAGTTCGTGGAGCAGGTCGACATCGTGAGGGCCATCGAGTTCGCGGTCAGCCGCCAGCTCGAAGGGGTCTACAACGTGGCAGGCGACGGGCGGCTGCCGTGGTCGGAGATCAGGGCGATAGCAGGCCATCCTCCGCTATTGCTCAGCCCGCTGGGAACGAGCATGTCGGCTGCGGCGCTGGCCCGCCTGGGCGTGATCAAGCTGCCGCCCGAGGCGCTCAACCTGCTCAAGTACGGCCGGGGCATCGACAACCGCAAGCTCAAGTCAGTCGGCTTCGACTACCGGTACACGACGGCGGGAGCCGTTCGGCACTTCGTCGAGGGCCAGCGGCTGCGGCGGGTGGTCGGCGAGACAGAACCGTCGTACCGGTACCAGGGAGACGTCGAGTCTTTCTTCCGTCACTCACCCGCCATCGTGCGGGAGCGCTAATCGACCGGCAGGATCCAGCCCCTCAGGTAGTCGTCGCGGCGGTCGTTCCACTCCTCGGACGTGATGGCGTAGCGCACGTGGTCCTCCCACCGCCCATTGATCTCGAGATAGCGCTCGGCGACCCCTTCGGCGCGCAGGCCGAGCTTCTCGACCACCCGGTGGCTGGGTCGGTTGCGGGGGATGATGGACGCCTGCAGACGGTGCAGGGCCAGATCTTCGAACGCGAACCGGCAGAGCACCACAAACGCTTCCGGAACATATGAGTGCCCGGCCGCAGCCTCGTCGATCCAGTAGCCGACGTAGGCGTTCTGGTACGGGCCGCGCTGCACCGACGACAGGTTGATCTCACCGACGAAGCGTTCGTGTCCGGACCCGATAAAGATCCCGAAGCCGTAGCCGGAACCGAGCTGCCGTTCCCGTTCCCTGGCCCCGCAGCGGGCGGCGAAGATGCGCCGGTCCTCGGTGGCGTCAGGCTGGCCGGGAAGGGGACGCGGCTCCCACTTGAGCAGCCAGTCCCGGGATCGGATTCTCACCTCCCGCCAGGCGTCGAAGTCGGATGTGGTCAAGGGTCGCAGGAGTACCCTCTGTCCAGTCAATGACGGGGTGTGAGGTCGAACCGGGTTGTTCCAGGTCACCGACCCAGCAACTCCCCCAGAGCCGCCAAGAGCAGGGTGACGTTGCGGATCCTCGCTGTGTGGCCCATGCAGCCGATGCGCCACAGCTTCCCGGCCCACGGCCCGACGCCCCCGCCGATCTCGATGCCGTAGCGCTGTAAGAGGGTGCGTCGGATGGCGCCGTCGTCGACGCCTTCGGGGATGACGACGGTCGTCAGTTGAGGCAACCGGCTTCCCTCGGTCGCCCACAGTTCCAAACCGAGCTTCTCCAGCCCTTCTTGAAGGAGGGCGCCACACTGGGCATGGCGGGCCCACGAAGCCTCGAGCCCCTCCTCCAGGAGGGCGCCCAGGGCGGCGTGCAAAGAGGCGATCATGGCTATGGGAGCGGTGTGGTGATACTTGCGGGTGGCGCCTGCGGTGTAGTCCCCGATCATGCCCAGATCCAGGTACCAGCTCTGAGGTCTGGCGATGCGTCGCTCCCACGCCCGGGCCCCGATGGTGAGCGGGGCCAGGCCGGGTGAGACGCCCAGGCACTTTTGCGTCCCGCTGTAGGCGATGTCGACGCCCCATTCGTCGATGGCGACCGGTATCCCGCCGAGCGAGGTGACGCAGTCGGCCAGCAGGAGAGCATCTCCCTTGCCTGCGGCGACCGCAGCCACGTCGTTGCGCACCCCGGTGCTCGTCTCCGCGTGCACCAACGCGATGACCTTCGGTGATGGGTGGGCCGAGAGCAGGGCCGACGGATCGAGGGGCTGACCCCACGTCCCGTCGACGCGGATGACTTCGGCACCGCAGCGGTCGGCCACATCGCACATGCGCTCGCCGAAGAGCCCGTTGACGCCAACGGTCACGGTGTCGCCGGGGCCGACGGTGTTGACGAACGCCGCCTCCATCCCGGCCGAGCCGGTGCCCGACACCGGCAAGGTAACCGCGTTGCCGGTGGCCCACACGGTTCGCAGCCGGTCGCAAGTCTCGTCGAGGATCTGGATGAACTCCGGGTCGAGGTGCCCGAGCATCGGCCGGGTCAGACCCTCCGTCGCTTCGGGATACGGATTGCAAGGGCCGGGACCCATCAGCACGCGGTCGCTAACAACCATGACCGAAATGGTAGACGGCCCCGTCGGGGGCCGGAGGGGCCGGACGAGGGGCGGACGCGCCTCTACGTCGTACCGGCGCCGAGGCTGAGGACGATGCCGTCGAGGATGTCGGCCTCCGAGGTCAGGCATCGGTCGAAACCGAATTGGCGCATGACCTCGACCAACACGATCGTGCCCCCGACGATCACGTCGGCTCGCTGCGGCTCCACTCCCGGTACCAGGCGGCGCTGTTCCGATGTCATCGAGCCCAGCGCCCTCAGCATCGCTTCCACGTGGCCCAGGGTGAGCAGGTAGTGGTGCACCCGGTCTCGATCGTAGGAGTCCAGTCCCTGGTCGACCGACGCCAGGCAGGCGACGGTGCCGGCCAGCCCCACCAGGGTGGAACCCGTGCGAAAAGCCGGCTGGGCTTCGGCCGCCTGTTGGATGAGCGCTCGCGCCGACTGGCTGGCGGCTGCGACGTCGTTCGAAGTCGGCGGATCCGACGCCAGATAACGCTCGCTGAGGCGAACGCACCCCATCTCCAGCGACACCACAGCGAGGGGCCCACCTTCGAGGCCGGGACCGACGGCCAGTTCGGTGGATCCCCCGCCGATGTCGACGACCAGCCACGGCCCGCTCGACGGATCCAACTCGGCCGTGGCGCCCTCAAAAGAAAGCCGGCCTTCTTCCACGCCGGCTATCAGTTCGGGGCGGACGCCGATGACGGAAGCCGCGGCGGAGAAGAAATCCTCGCGGTTGGCCGCGTCTCGAGCCGCCGAGGTAGCCGTCATGCGAACCCGCTGGACTCCGTGTCGGTCCAGGGCGGCCTTGTACTCGCGAAGGACGTCGACGGTCCTGGCCATAGCGTCGGGCGCCAACGTCGCCGTCCGGTCGACGCCCTGGCCCAGCCTGGTGATGCGATTCAACCGTTCCACGGTGGCGCCGCCCGGGTAAGCGATGAGCAGCCGGGTGGACTGGGTGCCGCAATCGATGGCCGCCACCGGCGGGGCCGGCGCTGCGGTCCCGGCCGCCGAAACGGGGATGGTTTCGGCGGACAGCTGCTCGGCCACCCACCGCCCTACCGGATCGTCGCCACCGGCCAGGTGCCAGGCGTAGTGGGCGTGGAGGCACTTGACGCCCCGACGCGTCCCGCCCACCCCTCCTGACGGCCGAGGCCCGCTCCACCGGGCGGGCAGGTCCGAGTCGCGCTCCGCGGCGTAGGCCTCGTGGGCGGCGGCCAGCTCGGCCGGATCCACCTCCAATCCGGCCGCCCTCACCCCCCCCGTTGATTCGAGGCGGTCCACGGCCAGCCTGGCCTCCTTGCCCACCAGCCAGTACCTGGTGGGCATCGGGGTGCCGTCGTCGAGCAGAGGCGGGTTGCGGATGACGACGGGCTCCCCGGCCGGATCCCTGACGACCACGGTGAAGGCGCTCCGCGGCTGCCGTCCCAGCAGCTCGGTGACTCGGGCGCGATCGCCGTCGCTGAGGGCCGTCAGAGCCCGACCTTCGCCCCCGACCGGCTGGCGCGCCTCGTCCGCCTGCGGGCCATCACGATCAGGATCAGCGCCACGAGGCCGGCCGCGGGCAGCAGGCGTTTGGCCGTCGACCCACCCGCCACGGCCAGCAAGTCCAACGGTTCCGCTTCCGGTGAATGGATGCGCCGCGGACCCGACGACTCGGTCCTTTTGGAACCGTTGATGTTGAGATCGGCTGCGCCGACAGCGCGCTTCGAGCCGTTCGGCGAGGCGGGACCGGTGGTCGAAAGGTCGTGGTCGGCGGGTGACGATGGGGGCTCGGAAGCTCGGCCGGAGGACTCGATGTCGGCTTCGAGGCTGTCAACGAACTGACCGATCAGCTTGCTGCTCACGTCGGCCATGACTCCCCGCCCGAACTGGGCCACCTTCCCCGTGACGGTCAGATCAGTGACCACAGATACCTTGGTTCCCTCGCCGTCAGCGGTCATGGTCGCGGTGATGATCGCGCTCGCGTTTCCCTGGCCGCGGGTGTCGCGGCCCGACG
>PMHU01000085.1 GCA_003156795.1 Acidimicrobiaceae bacterium | reverse complement strand
CGCCGGGGACGAGCCCGGCGATCGCCGGGCTCGCTGGGGTCGGGTACGAGGTGGCGTTCCAAGCTAATAATGGCTTGCTGTGGACCGTCGGTAGCGAAGACGATATGGACTGGAAGCTTGGGATGCTTCAACATACGAGTCCGAGTATCGTCGGTATACCTGAGACTCTGAGGTTGCGCATCATCCAAAATGCACAACACGAGGTGGGCTACCAGGACGATCCGGTTGGCACCTTTTGCAACTACTTCACGGCCTATTGGGGTGCCGGTACGTCCTGCGGGAATGGAAACAGGAGCGAGGAATGGTGCGCGGACTTCGCAGCGTGGGCATGGCATGTCGCCGGGGCACAAGTTGCGTATGGGTACAAGGTTGGAGAGCTCAATGCATCGGCGGCGAGCTTCTACCAGTGGTCGGCTAGGAGTGGCACCTGGCACGCTGCAGGTAGCGGCTACCTTCCGCAATGGGGCGATGCTGCCGTATATGGCCTCAACGCTTCCGGGACCTACGCTGACCACGTCGCCGTCGTCACGAACTTCGAGCCCGGCAACACCGGGCCGGACGTCGTCAACGGGGATTGGTGGTCATCGACCAATGGCGGAGTGGTCGTCGCGACGGATCAAACGACCGCCACGGGCAGCGACACGCTCAGCGGCTACGCCGCGCCCTAGAAGGCCGACAGGCTGCGGTTGGCGCGACTCGGACGGGAGTCGAACTCGTGCTGGGGGGCGTATCGCCTCCTAGCCTTAGGGCTCGCCACGAAACAANNAAACAACTTGGAACATGTCCTTATCAATGACCAGCCCTTATGTCGAAGAATCGCGTCAAGTTGCGTCGTGGCGAGCCCTTAGCGGAATGCTTCGACTATCTCGCCTCCGAACTCGGCTGAGACAAGGACCGGTCCCTCTCCGACGGACACGACGCCGGGTGGCGAGTCGACCGACACGGGGTCTGGTTGGGTGGAGCCCACGACTGCGGCGGGCAGCTGCTGGCCGTCGTCAGGGACAGCCAAGGTCCACATTGGCGTCCCGGTCGACGGATCGAGTCCGATGAGCTGGTTGATGACCGGAATGATCGCTGGGCCCGAGTAGGAGCCAACGTCGCCCAAAACGCTCGGCCGGCTGGAGCCAACCGCTACCCCGCTAGTGGCCTCGACGACGACGTCGGAACGGCCGCCAGCCCGAAAGGCGACCCGGCGATCGACGTCGGCATCTCCCAAAACAGTTTTCCCGTGGTGATGTTGAACGACGCCACGCATGTCCGCAGACCTGGAGAGCCATCGAGGAGCGTGTAAGCCTCGGTGCCATGGACGGTCTGGACCTGGCCGACCCGGCCCGACCACACGGGTGCGGGTCCACCCGATGGGCCCAAACCGACGCCGCGACCAATCCCGGCGACGGTGCTGTAACCACACTTAGAGCCGGACGTGCCAGCCGGTCGCACAGTTGTGAACGGCTTGGCCGGCCCAGGGCCCACCGTCGATGAGGGGCTTCCTACCGCTGCAGGCGTCGCCAGGTCCTTCGCCGGACCGGTACCGCTGCTACAGCCACTAAGTAGGGCTCCCGCGACGGCCACCATGGAGAGGAGAAGGCCCGGCGGATCTTCGGCAGCATGATCAGTTTGACGCTCGAAACTGTATTTTGGTTCTCCGTCCTCGGAGAGATGTCCCTCCCGCCCCGATTCGATCACCCACTTCACCCAGATGGGCGCTACTGGACGTCCGCCAGGCTGCGGGCGTAGGCGTCGAGACGCCGCAACTCGTCGCCGAACAGGCGGCGTAAGACCCTTGGCGCCAACAGGCGTTCGAAGAAGCCACCAACGCCTGCGGCTCCGGCCCACTCGCTGGAGATTCGCACCGTCGATGACGTGCCTGCCGGCGTGACCGTGAAGGTGGTCAGTGCGCTCGAGCCTGTCTCGGACTCCGTGAGCGTGCGTCCCGGTTCGGGTTCAGCGACCTCAGCACGAACAGAGCGGGTTCGGCCGCCGACTTTAATTTGATAGCGGATGACCGTGCCGGCGCCGATGCCGCCCGTTTCCACTTCAAAGTCCGAGAACGCCGCAGGCAAAAATTTGGGGTGATGCCGGCGCATGTCGGCCAAGTAGTTGTACACCTTGTCAGCGGGAGCAGACACCGACCCCTCGGCGTAGGCCTGAATCGGTGGCATGCGCGTTCCTATCATCCCAGCGGACGGTCAGCCAAAGTGTTGGGCCAGCCTGGGGCGAAGCCCGACAGGTCCCTAGGTTCCTGGCCGCTCTCCTAGCTCGTTGTGGGCGACATTGAGACGCATCGCGCCTGCGAGTTCGGCGACGTCGTGATCCCTCGCGACGAGCACGTCTTTGTGGCGCAGGCGACCGGGTATGCGGATCACGAAATTGTCAATTGCCGTACCGGACCGAACAGTCACACCAACCAGAGTTCCAACCTGCTCTCCCTGCTGATCCAGCACTGCGGTGGTGCCGTCCAGGGTCATGAGCCCCTCAACTGGGATAACAGAGCCCTTGACGGTGCCGACGTTTCGGCTCTGTGGATTGCTCCACTCCGGCGTTTCGGCGCGAGTGCTCATGTCAAAGAAGGCGAGGTAGCCGTCGAACGTGAGCTTTCCGTCTGACAGGGAGATCTTGTCGGCTGGTGCGAACTGCCCGATCGCGACCCTGTGCGCGGGCTCGATGACCACTCGATCGAAAACTCCCGCGACTGGGTTGATGAGAATGGCACGGATGACCGCAGAGGTGGCACCGTCGTCGCAGAGAATCCGGTCTCCTATCCGGATCGTCGCCTCGAGGCTCAATTCAAATCGCCTTCCGTTCGGAGCAGAAGCCGGTTCAGTACCGTCCGACGAGCTCGGGGTCGTGGTGCTGGCCGACCACCAGGCCGGCGAACCGGCCGGCCACCAGGTCCCGCGTGACCGCCAGCGCTTCGAGGGCGCTGTCGGTCGCCTCCCAGATGGCCTCGGGGTCGGCTCCGGCCGCCCGGGCGTCGTCGGCGAAGGCGGCCAGGAAGCCCTCCACCGCCGGGCGGTCGACCTCCAGGTGGTACTGGAGCCCCCACGCCCGCTCGCCGACCCGGAAGGCCTGGTTGGGGTAACGGGCGCTCGACGCCAGATGGGTCGCCCCCGGAGGGAGGTCGAAGGTGTCGAGGTGCCAGTGGAGAACGTTCGGGCGGGGGTCGGTGCCGGCCAGCAGCGGGTCGGTGTCCGACGCGGCGGTCAGCTCGACGGAAGCCCAACCGATCTCGGCCCCGGCGGTGCCGGCACGGACGGAACCCCCGGTGGCCAAGGCCAGCAGCTGCGCCCCGAGGCATACCCCGAGCACCGGAACCCCGCGGTCGAGAGCGTCGGCCAGCAGGGCCAGCTCGGAGCGCCGGCTGGGGAAGTCATCGTCAGAGGTGGCCGAGACCGGGCCCCCCATCACCACTAGGCCGTCGAGCCCGGCGGCGTCGTCCGGCACCCGGTCGCCGTCGAAGACTCGGCACCGCTCGACGATCCCGCCGGCCCTCTCAAGGGCCGTTCCGAAGGCGTACGGGCCCTCGGGCTTCACGTGTTGCACCACCAGACACAGCGGCATGCGCCCTCCTGGGACGGGAGCGAACTGTAGGCCGACCACGGACGATCTGCAGTTTGCGGACGACGCACGATACCGCGGCCCTGGGGCATTGGCGGGGGTTACCAGGTGATGGCGGTCCGTTGCCGATTTCCCCTTGGCTGCTCGCCTAGCCGGTGCCTATCGACGAACGCCGGACGGTGGCCTGGCAGACATGTGCCACTAACGCTCGTAGAAGAGGCTGATACCCGGGAGTGATCGTCGGAGACGACTACCCCCGACGGGAAGCCCGCCGGGGGTAGTCCGCGGCGCCTTCGTTGGCGCGGCTCTGTCAGTTGGTCGCCAGCATGGCCAACTCCAATTCGTCGAACGTCGGCGCCATGGGTCGACTGAGGTCCAGGACGACCAGCCCCATGTCCTCGTCGTGGCTGCGGGCCGAGGCGGCCATGGTCGCATCGAGGTCGGCTTCGATCTCAGCGAACATGTGCGACTGCCTCCGGCTGAGCTTCACCAGCCAGAGCGCTCCGATGACCATCCAACTGAGGAAGATGTACGGGAAGATGTCCACCGGGAAGGGCGGGACCGGGTAGAAGCTTCCGATGGTCGGGACGGCCAAGGCGACACAAGCGATTACGCACAACACCACGTGGCGTCTCTTGAGCTCGCCCCGCTTCTTGAGATACACGGGGGCGGCAATGGTGATCAGGTAGTAGGCCGTCAGGAAACCGAAGGCGGCCAGGGTGCCACCGTCACCGAAGGTCGTCAGCGGTTTGGTGAAGATCTCCAGCACGCAGGGCACGGCCACGATGAGCGCGATGAACGTGCTGATCGCGATGTAGGGCGTCTTGTTGACCGGGTGAGACCGACCGAGCGCCTTCGGGAACACGCCGTGGTGGGCCATCGGGAAGATGATCCGGGAACCGGCATTCAGGCACGAGAGGGTAAGGGAGAAGAAGCTGATCATGGCTCCGATGGCCACCGGCACCTTGAAGAAGTTGACCCCGTAGGCCTTGGAAAGGAAGGTCAAGGGGGCGCTCAGGTTGCCGAGGTTCTGGCCTGTGTGAGCGGCGCCGTACACCTCCACGTAGCTCATGACGACCATGAATGCGCCGGTGATAAGCAGGCTGGCGATGACTGCCCGAGGAATATTGATCAGAGGCTTGCGGGCTTCCCCACCCAAGGTGGTGGCGCTCTCGAATCCGACCAGGGAGAAGACGGTGACCACTACCGCCAACGACAGATCGTGCAGGGTCATCCCGTGAGCCTTCAGCTGGGCGGTGTCGCTCGGGAAGCCGTGCTTGAAGAGGATGACGGCGCCCAAAGAAAGAATGCACGCGACGGAGACCGCCTCGAACAGCAAGGTCAGTAGCGACGAGATCTTGATGTCCTTGTAGGCGACGAACCAGCCGATGGCGGCCGAGAGGCAGAAGAAGATCACTGGAGGGATCGTCGTCTTTATGCCCATCGACTGCACCAGCTGGGCGGCAAAAATCGAGAACCCGGTCAGCCCGGCTATTCCGATGAAGAGGTAGCACCATATGAGCGACCAGCCCGACATCACGCCGGCCCTCGGTCCGAGCCCTTTGGCGGTGTAACCATACATCGACCCTGGCAACGCCGACCGCTTGGCGAACTGGTTGAGGGACAGTACGACGAACAGCAGCATCAGGGTGCCGAAGGCGTAAGCCAGCCAAGTGCCCTGACCGGAGTCGGCGAAGCAGATCGGGATGATGAGGACGGCCGTCATGGTCGGCGAGATGAGGGCGACCGACTGGGCCATCACGGTCGGTAGTCCCAGAGCTCTCGATTTGAGTTGGTGATGTTCGACTCTCGGTGAGGGTGGTGCCATCACCGCTGGTCTCGTGCTTTCGATCGTGCTCATTTGCACCCTCCTAGCGAGCTGCGGAATCGGGTCCGCTGGATTGCAGTATGAGCGATGAAAATGTCAGGCAAGTCGCCATCGCATTACCAAAATATGAACTGGCCTATTGTGAGGTATTTAGACAAAGGAAGGCCGCACGTGTCAACGAAAGAAAGGCCGCGCCATAGTTGGCACGGCCCTTCTAATGATGATGTGTAAGGTGATGTCTTAGCTGGGAATAGTTCCCTCGGGGAAGGACTGATCTTCGAGCAATAGGTCCTCGTAGAAAGCACCGAACGTCTTGTCGGGGCTGGCGATTGCTATTTCGAGCACCCACAGGTTCGGGCTGGGCTTGATGCCGACCTCGGCCAGCGGCCCGTCGTAATGGGTCGAATGGGGGTAGTCCGATAGCCGGTGACCCGACAGGTCCATATTTAGCTTCCAGCCGAAATCTTCCGTCGTCTTGATGGCGAATTCGTACAGCCCTACACCGCTGATCTGCTCGGTAAACCACTTGTCCCGGACGATTCTCCAGATGGTTCGGACGTCTTCCTTGGCCTTGATATGCATCGGGTCGTTGCCGAAGACGAAGGTGTCACCGGCGTCGCCCTCGAAATCGCCGTAGACGGGACCGATATCGATGAATAAGATGTCATCTTCTTTGAGCACGACGCCCGGCTCGGACCGCTCCATGAAATCCTTGGTGGTGTTGCTCCCGCAGCGCACGATGATGTGGTGCCATCCCCGCCTCATCTCGAGCGCAGCCAGGGTGGATCGGGCGATGCCCTTGGCCTCTTCCTCGGACATTCCTGGCTTGATCTGGTCGGCGATCATATGGACGGCCTTACGGGTCCGGGCCCGCACGGCCATGTACCCGTCGAGTTCGAAGGCGGCGCCTACGGCCTCGATGGTGGAGACGTCGGTGACGGTCATGTTGTCCTCCAGTTGCCGTTCAATGGATCTGGTGCAGATTGCGATGCGGTTTGGCCGCCACCAGCAGCACCTCGGTAGCCGCCCCCTCGGCACCCAGTCGGTGGGGCACCTCGGCGTTGAAGTGAGCCGCAGCTCCGGGTTCGAGAAAGTAGGCCTGCCCGTCGAACTCCAGGCGCAGCCGACCGCTCAGCACGTAGAGCCACTCCTCGCCCGGGTGGCGAGTGGGTGATGGCGCCGGGCGATCCGGGCCGACCGTGACCCGCAGGGCGTCGATCACGTTGGATCCGCTGTACCCGCTACACGGTGCGATGTAGAGGCCGTTGGACTCTCGCCGGGGCTCGTCGGGGGAGGAGATGGCCACCGGACCCGATCCCTCCGACTCGCCGAAAAGGGTGCCTACGGACACGCCGAGGGCAGCGGAGAGGGCGAGCAGGGCGGCGACCGAGGGCTGTCGCTCCGACGACTCGAGGCGAGACAAGTGTGATTTCGATATCCCGGAGAGATCAGACGCCTGTTCGAGCGTCAGACCCTTGTCCTCACGCGCCGCCTTCAGGTACTCACCGATGGATCTCAGGGCCGGCAGGGCTTGAGCCATTCCCTCACCGTATGACTGTGGTGCCTGAGAGGCAACACTTGTTGCGATATTTTACAATTCGGAAATAGTGGTGGAGCCGATTGGAGCCGGATCCGATGCGGTCAAGGAGACTTCTCTCGGTCTGCTCGGTGACGGGGGTCCGCGCCTGCACCGGAAGGTTGGTGGGTGTCGGGGCGGGCGACGGCCAGGTAGAGCACGAGTACGACGACAGCCAGTGCAAACACCAGTGCGGTTTGGCCGTCTCCGAACCCGACTCCGCTGGTGCTGCGCGGTTTGCTGATGTAGTCAGCGAAGGAAGCGCCCAGCGGACGGGTGACCACATACGCCGACCAGAAGGCGACGATGGCGTTGAAGCCGAACGCCCGCCACGCTACGGCCGGGATCAAGATGACGACTCCGAAGACGATGCCCGAGGCCAGGTAGCCCAGGCCGAGAGCGGTTGCCGTGTAGTCGCCGAGAGCGGTACCGAGAGCGAAGGTGGCGAAGACTGTGGCCCAGTAGAAGGCCTCGCGCTGTTGGGTCGTGATGCTGTGGATGGAGAGGGTGCCCTCGCGGTGGTGCCCNNGTGGTGCCATACCCAGAACACCGCGGCCAGGATGATCGCCCATAAGAGGGTCGTGCTGGCGTAGGGGAGGCCGACGTCTAGGTGCAGGAAGTCGGACACGCCGGTTCCGGAGATGGCGATGGCGTAGGCCAAGAACCAATAAGGGAGAGCTCGGTACCGGCGCATCCGGAACTGCAACGCCAACCCGATGACGAACAGCACTACCTCTGTTCCGCCACCGCCGATGTTCCCGAAGGTCTTGAGGTAGTCGGAGGTGGCCTCCCCGCCG
>PMHU01000166.1 GCA_003156795.1 Acidimicrobiaceae bacterium | reverse complement strand
AGATCGGTCGGACGTACGTGATCGGACTCCGCGATCGGGTGATACCGCCCGACCTCGCTCGCTCGATGGCGGCCTGCCTCGACCCAGTCGACTTGGTCGAGGTACCGGGCGGCCACAACCCGGTCTCCGATCCGGCACCGCTGGCGGAGATACTCACCACCGTCGTCGCCAAACTCTGACTCGGGTCCCGATCAGTCGGGATGGCGAGTCGCCAGCTCGACCTGATATCCGTCCGGGTCGGCCAGGAACGCGATCGTGGTGTTCCATCGCTCGGCCTTGAACGGCTCCATCGTCGACGTGTACCCGGCCGCGACGGCCTTCTCGTGCAGCTCGCCGGTGTCATGGCTCCACACGTACAGCTTCCACATGGCCGTCCCCATGTCGATCGGCCCATCCTGGCCGACCTGTTGAGCTAGCTGCATCTTTCCGCCCCGGGCGGGGTTCTCGAGGATGGCCTCCTTGGCTACCTCGATCTCTGTCCGGCTGGTGCACTCGAGCCCGAGGGTTTCGTAAAACTTGATGCTCGCTTCGATGTCGGTCACGTTGATGCAGTACTGCCCGACCCATGCTCTCGTGGTGTCGTCCCCGTCCAACCAGGGGTGGCGCTGCACGAACTCCACCAGATATCCGTCGCGGTCCTCGACGAACCCGATGGTCACAGGCCAACGCTCGGCGCGCTGTGGAGCTGACACCGCGACGGCACCCGCGTCCAGCGCGGCCTGGTAGACAGTGTCGATGTCATTGGTGTTGACGTAGAGCTTCCAGAAGGCGTTGCCCTTTTGGATGGGCGCGACGTCGCCCAGCTGCTGCGCCAGCTGTAGCTTGCCACCCTTGCCCCCTGCGTCCTCGACGATGGCCTCGCGGGCCTGCGGGATGTCCGTACGGCTCGTATTGGCGAGCCCGAGTGCCTCATAGAACGCTACCGAACGGTCGAGATCAGCGACGTTGATGCAGTACTGGCCGAGCCACGCTTCCATCGTTACCTCCAATGTGGGTCACGAAATCTGGGTTTACGAAATCTGGGTTACGAAGATCTGGGCTAGCTCGGGAGCTCGAAGCTGTCCCGGTCGGCTTCCCTCGGCTGGCGACCGATCCGGAATGGGGACAGCGGGGCGTCCACCAAAAGGAACCGGTCCCACTTCAAGGACGTCTCCTGGAGGCGGGAGTTCCATTCGACGACGGCTGCGTCCGACCGTTGCGCATCTTCGTACGCGGCCCACGCTTCCCAGTTCGGGATGCTCCACAGGAGAAGGACCTCGCGGTCGCCGCACATCGCCGTGGACCAAGCCCCGGCCAGCTCCCAGGCGAATTTTTTGAGAACGGGCGAGGCCTCGCAGCGGACCACCTCGAGGAAGTCCCACGCCGTTCCCGGCGGAACCTGTATCACCTCGTGGGCGTACACCTCGCCGCGGACGCCGTCTGCGCACAGCTCCTCGATGGTTCGGGTCCACGGCGCCGGCACCAATACCCGGTCGAGCCCCCCTCGACGGAAGTTGGCGGCGCGCGCCCACCATTCGGCCAGCGCCGGATCTTGCAGGGTGGGGTGGTTGAACTCGTGCCGGAATGACTCGGCCAAACCGGAGAAGCCGTCTTCCTCCCAAAGGTTGACGACCTCGGGCCAGCGTCGTGTCGTGCCGACCGTTCCCCATACGCCGTAGCAGAGCTGATGGCGAGCCTGCTGCGCGATCGGCGACCAGTTGGCGGTCATGTGGTGCATGTAGTTGGCCCGGTTGGGCCCGATGACGTCGATGAATTCGTGGATGTACACCTTGTCGTTAGCCATGCCGTCGGTCCGGGTCGAGTCGGACGGGGTCGACACTTATTGAGGTCATGGCGCCAGGTCGAGGCCCAGGACCCTGATGGCGTTGCCGCGCGCGATCTTGTGAATTACGTCGTCAGCGAGATGGCCGAACTGGGCGGCTGCGGCTTGCCGCGAGTACGGCCAAGTCCCATCCTGGTGTGGATAGTCCGTCTCGAACATGACGTTGTCGACGCCAACCCGATCGAGCAATTCTACGCCGACGGGATCCTTGAAGAAGCAGCTGAAGATGTGCTCCCGGTAGTAGGTGGATGGGGGCTCGGGGCAGAACTTGTGGCTGTTGCTCCAGCCGCGGTGGGTCGACCACACGTCGTCGAGGCGCTCCAACAGGTAGGGGATCCATCCGATCTGGCTCTCCGCATACATGAGCTTCAGCTTGGGATAGCGATGGAGGACCCCTGAAAGCAGCCAATCAGCCATGCTGGCGATGCTGTTGCCGAAGATGATGGTGCCGGCCACGGCTTCTGGCGCGTCGTCTGACGTTTGCGGCGTCTTGGTCCCGGAGCCGATGTGCATGCACACCACAGTCCCGGTCTCCTCACAGGCGACGAAGAACGGATCCCAATGGCCGCTGTAGATGCTCGGCAATCCCAGATAGGACGGCAACTCGCTGAAAGCCACCGCCCTACATCCGCGAGAGGAATTCCGCCTGACCTCGGCCGCGGCCAAGTCCGGGTCCCATAAGGGGATGAGGCACAGAGGTACGAGCCGGCCGCCGGACCCGCCGCCCCACTCCTCGACCATCCAGTCGTTGTAGGCCTTGACGCACAGCAGAGCCAGCTCGAGATCCTTGCCGCGCAGAAACAGTTGGCCGCAGAAGCGCGGGTAGTTCGGGAAGCTCAACTGTGCCTGCACGCCGTTTAGGGTCATGTCCTCGAGACGGGCGCTCGCCTGCCAGCATCCGGGGCGCATGTCATCGAAGGTGATCCCCTCCATGGTGATCTCCTCGGCCGGATAGCCCGCCGCGGCGATGAGCCGCTTCACGGAGTAGAGGTGATCCTCGTAGTGCCACCAGGCGACGGGGCTCCCTTCTGTTCCGGGCGCCTCGATGTAACCACCCCCGTCGAGCTTCGGCTTCCCCGGTGGTAAGTACTCGATTCGCGGGCCGATGTCCCGGTATCGAAGCGGCAGCCTCGACGTCCATACATCAGCAGGCTCCACTACGTGGGCGTCCACGTCGACGATGGGCGGAATCCGCTCGATGAGCTCGGAAGGCACATCGGTCGCATACTGCGAGTCGATCGTCATTGTCTTCTCCTTGCGCGCCGCATGGGTCCTGGAGTGCCGCGAAACTCGCGACCATATACGATATACCTTCAGGCGGACAGCGTCCCGTTCGCGGTCTGGCGTGCTCTACCCTCCTGCAGCAGTAAGGAGGATGAATGATGCGAGTGGGGTTCATCGGGCTGGGCTCTCAAGGGCTCCCCATGGCGCAGCGCATCCTTGGTGCCGGCTACGAGACGAACCTGTGGGCCCGGAGGCCCGAGACGCTCGAGCCGTTTGCGGGCACCAACGCCGTCGCCGCCTCAACGCCCGCCGAATTGGCATCGAAGTGCGACCTCGTGTGCGTATGCGTGATGAATGACGCGGACGTCGATGAGGTCTGCGCCGCCCTTCTCCCGGGGCTTCGCGAGGGCGGCGTTCTCGTGATCCACAGCACCGTTCACCCGTCGACCTGCACCCGCATAGCTGAGGAAGTCGCTCTGCTGGGTGTGGCCTTTGCCGACGCCCCGGTGAGCGGCGGCGGGGCCGCGGCAGCCGAGGGTCGCCTCGAAGTGATCGTCGGAAGTGACGATGAGACATTCACGCGATGCCTGCCAGTGTTCGCGACCTACGGAGACCCCGTCATCCACGTCGGCCCGGTCGGTGCCGGCCAGGTCGCCAAGCTCGTCAACAACGTGCTCTTCATGGCCCAGATATCCCTCGCCGAGGACGCCTTCGAGTTGGCGACCGGACTCGGAATTGGCAGAGACGCCCTGGCAGAAGTGGTCAGCCGCGGAAGCGGGAACAGCTTCGCGTTCGGAGTGATGCACGCCTTGGGATCGATGGACGCGTTCGCCGCGGTGGGCGGCGACCCCCTGCGCAAGGATGTCGACATCGTCGCCGAGACTGCGGCCGGTCGAGGCGCCGACACCGGCGGGCTCGTGATCGCCGCCAACGACGGGCTCACCAAAGCGAGGCGTCCACCGTCGCGGTAGCGCGCTACGTCGGATCGGCGACTAGCCCTCCGAGGACCATGGGGAAGTGATCGACCGAGCGGATGCCCTCGGTAAAGGAAAGCTCAACGCCCGGTTTGATCGCATAGTCCGGGTACCGCTTGTGCCACTCCCGAAGGGCGACCCGTAGCTCCTGTCTGGCCAGGTGAGAGCCGAGGCAGCGGTGGACCCCACCACCGAAAGCCATGTGTCGGTTGGGCTCTCGGTCGAAACGAACGACGTCGCCGTCGCCGAACTCCGAGTCGTCGGTGTTGGCCGAGCCGAGCATCAGGCTCATGGCGTGGCCCGCGGGAACCGGACAGCCGCCGAGCTCGGTCTCGCGGGCGGTCACGCGCACCACGGCGACGACGGGTGTCTCCCACCTCAGGAGCTCCTCCACTGCAGCAGGGATCACCGACGGGTTCTCGACGATCTGCCGCCTGTGCTCTGGGCTCCCGGCCAAGAAGGCAAACATGCAATCCAACGAGGCCGTCACCGTGTCCAGACCCGCAATGAGAAATAGGAAGGAGATGTCGAGGATTTCCTCTCGGGTGAGCTTCTCCCCGTCTATTTCTGTCCTGAGGAACCTGGTGATCAGGTCATCCTGGGGTTTGATGCTGCGCTCATCGAGCAGACTCTCGAAATACTCGTAGATCGACTCGGCCGTCTTTTTTTGATGGTCTACGGCCTCTGGCTGACCGGCTGGGCAGCCCACCACGTGGTTCGGCCGGATGATTCCGTCCTTCATGGCCAGGAAGGCCGGTAGTTCGCCCAACGGCAGGCCGAGCAGGGTGAGAAAGACCTGTGAGGGCAGCGGGACCGAGAACGCGGTCGAGAAGTCGATCTCATCCGAACCCTCGAACGCGTCCATCAAGTCGTTGGCCAGACTGGCGATCGACGGTTCCAAGCCCATCATTACTCGAGGAGCGAACAGTGGGTCGAGGATCTTGCGGTACTTCTTGTGGTCGGGCGGATCGACGCTGAGCGGGATGAGAGGCCGGACGTTTTGCAGGTCCACCGCCTCGAAGGACGCGAATACCTCGGGATGGCGTAGCGCTTCTTCTATATCTCGCCGGTGGGGCACGATACCCATGGGCCCCATCGGTCCTTCGATGAGGGTGACCGCCGGCATCGTTTCGCGCATTTGGCGATATACGGCCTGCGGGTTCCTGGAAAAAGCTTCGAACATGTTGTCGTCGCTGTCGACATTTGCCATGGGTCCCTCCCGAGGGAGAACCTACCGCAGCGCTCGAATCGCATTCCGCTTACCGCTGAAGACGGCTAGGCCCCTGCCGGCGTCGGACTGACACGTTCGGGAGCCGAAGCGAACTCCCGACCGGCCTGCCGCCGTGGGATAACCGTCTGAAGATGATGATGCGCTCACGTCTGGTGGGCCGGGACGGATTTGAACCGCCGTAGGCTATGCCGGCAGGTTTACAGCCTGCTCCCTTTGGCCACTCGGGCACCGACCCAGGACCAGAGACAATATCCGGTTCGGAAACCCGTCACCCCTCGTCGGCTACCAGCAGTTGCTTCTGGACCTTGCCCATGGCGTTGCGGGGCAGTTCGGCTACCAACTCGACGCGCCGGGGTCTCTTGTGGATCGACAGTGTCGCGGCCACGAACTCACAAAGCTCCGGCCCGGTGATGGAGGTCGCCACCACGTAGCCGACTATGGCTTGGCCCAGGTCCGGATCGGGCACGCCGATCACGGCCGCCTCTCTTACGGCCGGATGGGCCAGCAGGGCGGCTTCCACTTCACCGGCACCGATCCGAAAGCCGCCGCTCTTGATCAGGTCGGTCGATTGACGCCCGACGATCCGGTGCCACCCGCCATCGTCGATGCACGCCACGTCACCAGTACGGATCCAGCCGTCGGGAGTCGTGATGACAGCGGTCTCGTCGGGGCGGTTGAGATAGCCCGACATAGTCGTCGGGCTCCTCACTTCGAGCGCGCCGACCTGGTCCGGGCCGGTCGGGGCCGGATGGCCGTCATCGTCGACCAACCTGGTCTCGACTCCAGACAGGGGCCGGCCGACCCAGCCCGCCCGCCTCGCCTCAGCCGCTCGGCCACTGACGGTGATGAGGGTCTCGGTCATGCCGTAGCGCTCGACGGGGCCCTGGCCTGCGAGGGACTGGAGCTGGTCGTACACGGGAACAGGAAGGCCGGCGCTCCCAGACACCAACAGGCGGGCCCGCCGCATCGAGGTGGCCGCGTCGTGATCCGCCGCGATTCTGGACCAAACCGTCGGAACACCGAACAGCAAGCTGCCGCCACGCCGCTCTACCGCTTCGGCGTACGCGACCGGCGTGGGACGACCAGTGTGCACCAACGGGCTCCCGACCCGAAGCGCCCCCAGCACGCCGAGTACCAACCCGTGGACGTGGAACAGCGGGAGACCGTGGACGAGCACGTCGTCGGGCGTCCACGCCCACGCTTCGGCGAGGAGATCGAGGTCCCGGGCGATGGCGGCCGCGCTGAGCATGACCCCTTTGGGAAGGCCCGTCGTGCCACTGGTGTAGAGGATCATGGCTATCCGGTCAGGCAGAAGGTCGACGGAACCGGCCTCGTCCCAATCGGCCCGCTGTTCGACGTCGACTGCGATCTGTTCCAACTCCCATTTGTCCTGCGCCGCGGCTGCCACCAGCACAGCCGGCGCGGCGCAGTCCCGCAATATGTGGTCGCGCTCGAGCGGCCCGGCATCGGGGGGGATGGGGACGACCGGTACCCCCGCCATGAGTGCGCCCACCACAGCGATGACTGTCTCCAAGGCAGCCGACGCGTCGACGGCGACTGCGGGCAAGCCCACCACCCGCGAAGCCACCGCCGCCGCGGCGGAAGCCAGCCCGCCGAGGTCGATTGACCTGCCGTCCACCACGACGGCGGCCGGACCGTCGTTGACTCCGAGAGCGCCGTCGAGGCCAGGAATCAGGTCCACGACCACGGCAAGCTAGAGCGCCCAGCTACCGTGGCGCCATGCCCACCTTTGACGTCGTGTCCCAGGTCGACATGCAAGAGGTGCGAAACGCGGTCGACCAAGCCCAGCGGGAGCTGGCCACCCGCTTCGACTTCAAAGGCACCGACTCGACTGTGGAGCTGCACGAGATGGAGCTGCGCCTTCACTCAGCCACCGAAGACCGGCTGCGCGCGGTCGTGCAAGTCGTCGAAGAGAAGCTCGTAAGGCGAAAGGTCTCGCTCAAGGCCCTGGACTACGGGAAACCCGAGGAGGCGTCCAAAGGGGCCCTCCGCCAGACCATCAGCCTCAAGGCCGGGATCACCTCCGACACGGCCAGGGCCATCAACCGCTGGATCAAGGACAAGGGCCCCAAGAAGGGGATCTCGTCACAGACCCAAGGCGAACAGGTGCGCGTCTCGGGCAAGAAGCGCGACGACCTTCAGGCCGTCATCTCAGGGCTGCGCGAAGAGGACTTCGGCATCCCGTTGCAGTTCGAGAACTTCCGGGAGTAGCCGCGTCGACCAGACGCGGCCCAGCCCCACGGCGCGACACCTCCCGACTGGCGACCTCACACCCCCTACAGGTCCTGCACAGCCACCGGGCGCGGGCCCGCGCTTTACCACCTTCGAGGCCCATTTCCGATTCCGACAGGCCCACACTCGATCCCAGAACGTCTGACGTTGACTGGTTGTCCGGTTTGCGTAACAGTGGGGCGAATACTGCGGGGATGGCGAAGTCGCCGCGGAAGGATCGAAAGGGTCAAGCGGATGCCTGAGCAGGCGAACGGTAAGTCGCGCGAGTCGTCGGCGGAGGAAGCAGTTGAGGCGGAGAGGTCGCCGCGGTCTTATGGGCGTCGAGCGCTTATGCTCGGCGCCGCCGCAGCCGGAGCAGGAGCTGCCGTCAGCTTGGTGGCCGGCGCCGAGCCGGCCTCCGCCGCCGACGGCAACCCGGTGTTGATAGGAGAGTCGAACACCGCCAAGGCCACCACATCGGTCACCACCAAAAAGGGCAACGGGATCGAGGGCTCTACTTCGGACACGGCAGGTAGTGGTGTATACGGCGTCAACACCAGCACCGGAGGCCAGTACTCCTACGGCGTCTACGGAACCTCCCAATACGGCGCTGGGGTTTACGGAGCGTGCGTTGACGGTGCCGGTGTGCTCGGCTTCATCAATGGCGCCACGTTTGATCAGGCCGCCGTTCACGGCATCGACGAAAGTACCGGCGAGGGGGGCGGCAACGGCGTGTGGGGCTCGTCCTTAAATGGCACCGGAGTCTTGGGGACCGGCAGCGACTTCGGTGTCATAGGGTCCTCGACTCACGGCAAGGGCGTCTTCGGGGAGTCGACCTACGGCTTTGGGGTTTACGCGACGACCGCAAGTGGAGTCGGAGTGGCAGGAAGCTCTGACTCCACGACCGGCGTCTCAGGGACTTCCATCGAGAGCTACGGCGTCTCCGGGACGTCCACCAACGGCACCGGCGTCTACGGCACCATCACCGGCGACACTTCAGGTCAGAGCGCCGTCGAGGGAATCGACCAGAGCACCGGTAACGGTGGCGGAGCTGGTGTTACAGGGACCTCCACCAACGGTACCGGCGTCATCGGGACCTCAACCAAGGGCACCGGCGTCACCGGCACTACCAGCAGCGACGCCGCATCGGGGGTCGCAGGCGTCAACAACGCGTCCTCTTCCGGCGGCAACGGCGTCTACGGCTCCTCTACCAACGGATCCGGCGTGTACGGGATCTCTACGAACGGCTACGGGGTGTACGCCCAGTCCACCAACAGCGACGCGCTCTACGTGGATGGGAACGCCAAGGTCACCGGGACGCTGTCCAAAGGCGGCGGCTCGTTCCAGATCGACCATCCCCTCGATCCCGCCCACAAGTACCTGTACCACTCGTTTGTGGAGTCGCCCGACATGATGAANNCTTCGTGGAATCGCCCGACATGAAGAGCATCTACGACGGCACCGTGGTCCTCGACCGCGACGGACGGGCGACCGTCACCTTGCCGGACTGGTTCGAGGCGCTCAATCGCGACTACCGCTACCAGCTCACCCCGATCGGGGCACCGACGGTCGTCTACATATCCGAAGAGATCGTCGACGGGAACTTCGGCATCGCCGGCGGTAACGCAGGGCAGAAGGTGTCGTGGCAGGTGACCGGCGTCCGCCAAGACGCCTGGGCCAACGCCAACCGCATCCCCGTCGAGGTCGACAAACCGGTCGAGGAGCAGGGCCGCTATCTCCACCCCGAGCTGTTCGAAGGCGGATATGACCACCCCGTCACCGCCACCACGCTCAGCCGCCACCGCCACCGGCGACCCGGGATGACCAGCCCAGCCGTTTTCCCCTAGCACGGCGTCCCCGCCTTCGCTCCGAGCGAATAGGGCGGCGCGAATAGGGCGGCGCTAACAGGGACCTGCTAGTGGGACCACTCTCGGGATCGCAGGCGGGCGATGCGGTCCTCGGTCGGCGGGTGGTCGGAGAACAGGTTCTTGAAGGACACGTTCATCCCCGCCAGCGGGCTCACGATATAGAGCGGGGCCATTTCGCGGCGAACGGCCGGCATCGGGATCTGCTTCGAAGCCTGGTCCAGCTTCATCAGCGCCTGGGCGAGCGGCTCGCCGTCGCCGATCAGGCGGGCACCGGAGCGGTCCGCCTCGTACTCGCGGCTACGCGAGAGCGCCATCTGCAACATCACGGCCGCCAACGGGGCCAGGATTATGAGGGCGAGGAGCTCGAAGATGTTCTCCCCCTCGTTGTCGCGTCCGCCCCCCATGAACAGGCCGCCCCAAGCCGCCATGCGGGAGAGCAGCGTTATGGCCATCGCTACCGTGGCAGCCACGGACGAGATCAGGATGTCGCGGTTTCCGACGTGGGAGATCTCGTGGGCCAGCACGCCCCGCATTTCGTCCCACGAGCAGACCTGCAGGATCCCTTGGGTCACCGCGACCGCGGCGTGCTTGGGGTTCCGTCCAGTCGCGAAGGCGTTGGGCTGCTGATCCGGCGTCACATAGAGCCGGGGCATCGGGAGGTTCGCCCGGGTCGTCAGGTCACGGACGACGGCGTAGTAGTCAGGCATCTGCGCTTCTGATACCGGTGCGGCCCGGGCCGCCCTTATGGCGATGGAATCGGAGAACCAGTACGAGCCACCGGTGAACAGCAACCCGAAGGCCAGGCCGATGATCAAGCCCGCCTCACCCCAGATCGATCCCACCCCGACGCACAGGGCCATCAGAAGGGTGAGGAGGAAGGTCGTCTTTATGGTGTTGCGGTCCATGGCTACATCATGGTGCCGGTTTGACCTTAAGAAAGACCAAGAACCGTGAGACGACCCGAAATCAGCTATCGCCGCCTAGAGTTCCTCAACGCTGTCTATGGTCTTCAGTGATATATCATCTACGATACATCACAGCCCACGGTAGGCCGTAAGGCCGGCGCCCCCGCCAGACTCGGCTTGGCCAGCCCGGCACCCTCAGAAGGCGGACGCCAGCACGGCTTCGACTACCGATGGACCGGGCGTGTTGAGGGCCCGGTCCAACTGCTCGGCGAACTCCTCTGATGTATCGGCCCGGGTGGCCGGGACCCCCATCCCCCGGGCCAGCGACACGAAGTCAAGGTCCGGCCGCGACAAGTCGAGCATGGCCTTGGCCCGTGGTCCTTCGGCTTCGGCTCCGACTCGATGAAGCTCCATGTTGAGGATGGCGTACGACCGGTTCGAGAAGATCACGTTGGTGACGTCCAGCCCCTCACGGGCCATCGTCCACCAGGCCTGGTTGGTGTACATGGCGGACCCGTCGGCTTCCAGGGCGAGGACGCGCCGGTCCGGGCAGGCGACCGCGGCTCCGAGGGCCAGCGGAAGGCCGATGCCTATGGCGCCGCCGGTCAGCATGAGCCAGTCGTGGGGTGGGGCCAGCGCGGTGGCAGCGGCGATGAAGAGGCCGCTGGTGTTGGCTTCGTCGGAGACGATCGCCCCCTCGGGCAGCAGCGCCCCGATGACGGCTCCGGCCGACTGAGTGGTGAGAGCACCGGACGGAAGGTCGGGCCGGACCACACCTCCACGCGGCTCGCCGGGTGCCCCGAGCGCGCCGCGCCTACCACGAGCCACCCCTACCNNAGGCCAAAGCGTCGAGGGCCGCGCCCACGTCGTCGCCCGGGCCGGCGAGGGTATGTACCCGGCAGCCGTCGGGAACGAGGTCGCTCGGCTTGCCGGGATACGCGAAAAAGGACACCGGCGACTTGGCGTCCACCAGTACCAGGTGAGCCAGGCCGTCCAGCTGGGCCGCGGCCATCTCGCCGAGGTAGGCGAGACGCTCCGGCGCCACCACCCCGGCGCCGCGCTCGGTCCTGGCCACGAAGGTCTCCGACATGAGCTTGGCGCCCGACGCTTCCGCCACCGCACCGAGGGTGGCCAGCGCCGGCGCCCGGCAGGCGCGACCGCCGACGAGGATCCCGACCGGGAGGTCGCCGCGCAGGACCGCCGCGATGGCGGCCACGTTGGCGTCTTCCGGAGGGGTCCCGCCCGGTCTCGGCGGGAGAGACGACACGGGCACTCCCCCGTCCGACCACGAGACGTCCGCCGGAAGTATGAGCGTGGCCACCTGACCGGGCGGACCGATGGCCGCGGCGATGGCGTCGGCGGCGTCGGCAGCCAGCTCCTCCGTCTTGGCCGACCGCCGTATGAAAGTCGAGACGTTGCGGGCCACTGTTTCGATGTCGGACTCGAGCTGTGAGTCGAACTGCTTGTGGTAGGTGGCGTGGTCACCAACGATGTTGACGACGGGTACCTGGCCCTTTCGGGCGTTGTGCAAGTTGGCCAGGCCGTTGCCGAGGCCGGGCCCGAGATGGAGCAGCACAGCGGCGGGCCGGTCCGCCATCCGGGCGTATCCATCGGCCGCGCCCGTCGCCACCCCTTCGAACAGGGCCAGCACCCCCCTCATTTCCGGCACGGAGTCGAGGGCGGCCACGAAGTGCATTTCGGACGTGCCTGGGTTCATGAAACAGGCATCGACGCCACAGTCGACGAGGGTGCGGAGAAGGGATTGGGCTCCGTTCATGGCTTAGCCTCCGGCGCCGGGTCGAAGATGGTCCCAGGGTTGAGCACTCCGCAGGGGTCGAAAGCCTCTTTGATCCGACGCCACAGAGCGATTTTGGCAGGGGATTCGAGGGCCGCGACGTGGTCCTTTTTACCGATGCCTATTCCATGCTCGCCGGAAATGGCGCCACCTAGACGCACCCCCGCAGCCAGGATGTCGTGGATCAGCTGGTGGCGGACCCGGGCATCGGCTTGAAAGACGGAAAGGTGGACGTTGCCATCGCCGGCGTGGCCGCAGCCGGACACCCACGAGCCGGAAGCCTGGGCCAGCGAGGCGACCTCGTCCATGTAGGCCGCGATCGCGGCTCGAGGTACCACCACGTCGACGAGGTCGTCGGCGCCGGCCGCCTTGGCCAGCCAGAAGGCTTTCTCCCTCGCCTCGATCAGTTGGGCACCCGACTGGGGCGGAAGCACGTACACGTCGAGAGCCCCAAGCTCAGCGACGATGGTGGCGAGCTCTTCGACGTCTTCGTTGAGCCGGTCGTCGCGGCGGTCCTCGAGAACGACGACGAGGTAGGCGAGCGCGACGTCCTTGATGTGCTGTGGAACGCCGAGCTCGATCGCCCCGCTACCAGTGATGGCCGCCATCGTCATGATGTCGATGTACTCGACCATGAGGGGCCCGATTCCGCTGGCCACCACTTTCGGCACGGCCGCGGTGATCTCCTGAAGCGCCGCGAAGGGGGCCAGGATCGTGGCCGCGTGACCCGGCCGGGGGTAGAGCTTTAGGGTCGCCTCTGTCACCAGCGCCAAGGTGCCTTCCGACCCCACGATCAGCTGCGTCAGGTCGTAGCCGGTCGTCGACTTCACGAACTTGCCGCCGGCACGGATTACCTCACCCGTCCCGAGGACCGCTTCGAGCCCGAGCACTTGGTGACGGGTGACGCCGTACTTGACCGCCCTCATGCCACCTGCGTTGGTCGCCACGTTGCCACCCAGGCTGGCCGAGCTCTCGCCCGGGAACACCGGGTAGACGAGGCCGACCTCAGCGATCGCCCGGTCCAGTTGCTCGAGGGTGACGCCGGGTTGGACGACGGCCATGTGGTTGTCCAAGTCCACTTCGAGAATCCGGTTCATGCGTTCGAACGAGACGACCACGCCGCCTTCGACCGGTATGCAGGCCCCCGACAGACCCGTTCCGGAGCCCCGCGCCGTCAAAGGAACTCCGTAGGTGGATGCGAGGGCGACTATCGCGGCCACCTCGGTCGTGTCGGCCGGGAGGGCCACGGCGGAAGGGACTACGGCAGCAAGCCCGAGGGCCTCGTCGTGACCGTAGTCTCCCTTGATCTGATCACCCGTGAGGACGTTGGATTCCCCGACGATCTCCACCAGCAGTCCCCCGATGTCGGCCATGCCGACAGATTTGCACACGGGCCAGGGCGGCGGCTCGGTGGGACGGGAGGTGGCTCGGAGTAGCGGACGGCTACGCGACATCCCTTCGGCATGAACGACTCCGCCTTCCGCTACT
>PMHU01000092.1:6927-7072 GCA_003156795.1 Acidimicrobiaceae bacterium | reverse complement strand
GGGATCAGGCACACCAGCAGCGCAACCAGGATCACGACCGAGACGTTCGTCCCGGAGTAGTGGCCGAACATCTGCAGGGTCACGCATACCGGCAGGAAAATGATCGTCAGCACGGCCAGCAAGATGGTGAGGGCGATCTCGTTGG
>PMHU01000092.1:0-6911 GCA_003156795.1 Acidimicrobiaceae bacterium | reverse complement strand
GATTCGCCGGTGATCGCCGACTCGTCGACCGACGCCACGCCCTCGGTGATCTCTCCGTCGGAAGGGATCAGGTCGTTGGCCTCGCAGACGACCAGGTCGCCCTTCGCCAACGCTGACGCCGCCACCCGCTCCTCCGTGCCGTCGGGCAGCAGCCGGCGGGCTTCGGTCTCGGATCGCATACGGCGAAGGGTGTCGGCTTGCGCCTTGCCGCGGCCCTCGGCCATGGCCTCGGCGAAGTTGGCGAAGATCACCGTCAGAAACAGCCACGCCGTGATCGACCAGGCGAACAGGCTCGGATGGGCGATGGCCTCGATGAACGTGACCACGGTGCCGACCAGCACCACGAACATGACCGGGTTCTTGAACTGGACCCTGGGGTCGAGCTTCTTGAAGGCGTCGACGAGGGCTCGGGCCATGATCTCGCGATCGAAGAGGCTCCGGGCCTCGGCCACTCCGTGGGCCTGGACCGGCCCGGCGGATGGTGCGGTCGCGAGGCCACCGGCCGATGCGCCGCCTGTCTCGGGTGATGTCATCAGAAGAACTTTCCGTGAGAGAGCTGCTCGACGATCGGGCCGAGCGACACGGCCGGGAAGAAGGTCAGGCCACCGATGATCAGGATGACTCCGATGGTCAGGCCGACGAACATCCCGTTGTCGGTCCTGAACGTGCCCAGGCCGGCCGGGACCACGTTCTTGGCCGCCAGCACCCCGCCGAGGGCCAGCGCCGGGATCATGATGGCGAACCGGCCGATCAGCATGTCGATGGCGCCGACGGTGTTGTAGAAGGCCGAGTTGCCGGTGAGGCCTCCGAAGGCCGAGCCGTTGTTGTTGCCTTGCGAGGTGAGTGCGTACAGGATCTCGGTGAAGCCGTGCGGCGGAGAGTTTTCCGGCCCGACAATCCCGGCGTGGATCGACACGGCGATGCCGGTGATTATGAGCACGATCATCGGCATGACCAACGAGCCCAGACCGGCCAGCTTCACCTCCTTGGCCTGGATCTTCTTACCGAGGTATTCGGGTGTTCGCCCGATCATCAAGCCGCCGATGAACACGGCCAGGATGGCGTAGATGAGGATGGTGTACAAGCCGCTGCCGGTGCCTCCAGGAGTGACCTCGCCGAGCATCATGCCCGTCAGCAGCCCCATGCCGCCGATGGGGGTGAACGAGTCGTAGGAGGCGTCCGCCGAACCAGTGGAGGTGTTGGTCGACGCCACTCCGAACAAGGCGGTGGAGGTGTCGCCGAAGCGGGTCTCCTTGCCCTCGGTGTTGCCGGTCGAGGTGTGGGTGAGACTCGGCGTCGGTGTGCAGGTGGTGCCGGCCGGCACATCCACGCACTGACCGGCGGCCACGACCGCCGGGTTGTTGGTGTGCTCGCCGTAGCTCGTGAAACCGACCCACACGCCGAAGATGATCACCATGGCGCCCAACAGGGCGGCGCCGTGGCGAATGCTGCCCACCATCTTGCCGAACGTGTAGGTCAGAGCGAAGGGGATGGACAGGAGGAGGTATATCGACAGCCAGTTGGTCAGGGCCGTCGGATTCTCGAAGGTGGTGGCCGAGTTCTGGTCGAGGAAGCCACCTCCGTTGGTGCCCAGCTGCTTTATCGCCTCCATGAACCCGATCGGCCCTCGGGCGATGGTCTGGGTCACGCCGTTGAGGGTGTCGCTGATCGACACCGGACCGCCGAGCGTCTGCACCGCGCCCTGACCGACGAAGATGATGCCGGCGATGAACGCCATCGGCAGCAGGATGTAAACGATGCACCGGGTGATGTCGACCCAGAAGTTGCCGATCGTCGGGGAGTTACGACGCTGGAAGCCCCGCACCATGGCGATGGCCACGGCGATGCCGACGGCGGGGCTCACCCACTGCTGCATCGTCAGGGCGCCGATCTGCGAGAAGTACGACATCGTCGACTCGCCGCCGTAGTTCTGCCAGTTGGTGTTGGTCAAGAACGAGGCGGAGGTGTTGAGGCTGAGGGCCGGCTTCACTGCCGCCATGTGCTGCGGGTTGAGTGGAAGCGATCCCTGGATGCGGAGGATCAAATAGGTCACCGCCATCGAGACGGCCGAGAAGATGATCATCGCTCCGGCGTAGCGTTTCCAGGTCTGCTCGTGCTCCGGCCCGGTGCCGAGAAGCCGGTAGACCGGACGTTCGGCCCAGGCGAGGAAGTGCACCCGGCCGTCGAACACTCCGGCCATGTAGGAACCCAGGTATCGCCACGTGATGGCCAGGGCGAGGACCAGAGTGATGATGGTCAGGAAGAAGCCCATCTAGAACCACTCAGGCTTGAACATGGCCACACCGAGGTAGATGAACACCACGATGGACACCGCCAGGAGGATGCCCTGGACGACGGTCATACCTTGTCCAAGGCCCAGATGAGACCCAGCATCGCGACGGTGAACACGATGATGAACAGCACCGCTAGGAAATCAGCCATGTCGCCATGGTGCGCCGGTCCCGCTGAACAGGATCTCGACAGTGGGCGGTTCTCCCTGAAAAATTCCTTAACGACCGCAGCTCGACGGCACTTGCGTTCGAGCCTCGGCGCGGCAAGAGTGCATCCCAGGCCGCGACACGGAGGTTTGGTCATGCCAGAAATCACCCGCTACGAACATGGGGTTCCGTCCTGGGTCGACATGGGGACGCCGGATCTGGGCGCCGGTCTGGGCTTCTACGCCGAGCTGTTCGGCTGGGAAGGCCAGGACATGGGCGAGGAAGCCGGGCACTACACCATCGTTTCGAAGGCCGGGAAGCAGGTGGCCGCGATCAGTCCCGCTCAAGACCAAGGGCCGCCGCGGTGGACGACCTACATCAACGTGGACGACGTGGACGTCGTGGCCAAGAAAGCCGAGTCGGCAGGCGGGACCGTCATCGTCGCTCCCATGGACGTCATGAGTGCGGGGCGGATGGCCATCTTTCAGGACACCACCGGTGCCGTGATCGCCGCCTGGCAGCCAGGCGAGCACATCGGCGCCCAACTCGTCAACGAGCCCGGCGCCTTCATCTGGAGCGAACTGGTGACGACCGACCTGGCCAAGTCCAAGGCGTTCTACTCCGAAACGTTCGGCTGGGGATGGGGCGGAGCGGACGAGTACGCCGAGGCCCAAGTGGCCGGGCGCACCATCGGAGGGGTCATGCCCCGTCCACCGGAGATGCCGGCCGACGTGCCCGACAACTGGACGGTCTACTTCGGGACGGCCGACGTCGACGGCGACGCCAAGAGGGCGGCCGACCTGGGCGCGACCGTGGTCGTCGAACCCACCGACATCCCGGGAACCGGCCGGTTCGCAGTGCTCATCGATCCTCAAGGGGCCGCGTTCGCCCTGTTCCAGGGGTAGCAGACCGCGGGGCTCGGACCCGGCCCGCGGGTATGGCAAACCGCTGGTCGTGGCTGTACCCCCCATTTCTGTCCACGTCGTATAGCGATTTCGCTATTCCTTGCCATACGAAGCCATATTTCTGGAGATGGACCCGGTCCATAACCCCTAAAGCCCGGGGGCCGGTTCTCGCCCCCCGGCTCTGGTCCCCGTCGCCGGCGACCACCACAATGAAACCCAGATGCGTCTGATCGAACGCTGAGCCGAGCTGCGAGAGCCGCACAGGTGGGCGACCAAATCCTGCACGTTCCACTTGTCGCACCACGTCGGCGCCGCCCACTGCTCCGGGGTCAGGGTGTCCAAGAACTGAGCCAGCGAGCGTCGCTCGGCGTGGACCATCGGCATCATGTCGGCCATGGCCTCATCTAATCAGAGACCACACATCCGGGGCCGAGTCACGACCGCCACCTCCTCGAGCGGGTCAGATCGAGCAGGCCACGCCCGTTCCTTTTAGACCGCAGTAGCCGTTGACGTTGCGGGCGAGGTACTGCTGGTGGTAGCCCTCGGCGTAGTAGAAACCCCCCTCGGGGAGTAGGGCGACTTCGGTGGTGATGGCGGGATACCCGGCCTGGTCCAAGGCCTTGTTGTAGTCCTCCAGTGATGTGAGGGCGACGTCGAGTTGGCCCGGGTCGGACACGTAGATGGCGGAACGGTACTGGGTGCCGACGTCGTTGCCCTGGCGCATGCCCTGCGTCGGATCGTGGGCCTCCCAGAACACCCTCAACAGGTCCTCGAAGGAGGTGAGTTCCGGATCCCACACGGCGAGCACCACCTCGGCGTGACCGGTCCGGCCGCTGCACACCTCTTCGTAGGTCGGATTCGGCGTGTAGCCACCGGCATACCCGGCGGCGGTGGTCCACACCCCGGGCGTCGTCCAGAACTTGCGTTCCGCGCCCCAGAAGCAGCCCAGCCCGAACACGGCCTGATCGAATCCGTCGGGAAAGGGGGGTTGGATGACGTGACCGTTGACGAAGTGGGTGTTCGGCACGACCAAGGGGTCGGATCGACCGGGCAGGGCGTCGGCGGGATCGACCATTTGGGTCTTGTGGCGGGAGAAGAGCACTCTCATGAGCGTACGGCGGCCGTGGGGCTATAAGGCGTCGCCGAGTTCGCCCAAGTCGATGGCTTCCGACGGGAGACCCCCGGCCAGGACGGCGGGTAGCTGGTCGGGCAGCCAGGGCGGTATGACCCGACCCCCCGAAGCCACCATGCCGCCGAGCTCTGACGGGGTCCACCAGCGAAAGCCCTTGAAGGCCATCGCTTCGATGGCTTCCAACCCGGGCGGCCGGTAGTCCGCGCCCTGGGCTGCCGTCGGACGGTCCCCAACTCGAGCCACGTGGATGTGCTCGTGCTGATCGAAGTTGTAACCGCCGAAGGTGAACTTGGCGTGGTGGCGCCACACGCACGGACCCATCTCGACACCGGCTATTCCCGTTTCCTCGTACAGCTCACGGGCGGCCGCCACTCCGCTCGGCTCGCCGTGCTCGATGCCGCCGCCTGGCAGCTCCCACCACGATCCTTTGGCCGCGTTGGCCGGGTCGCTCGCCTCCAGCAGGAGCACGCTGTCCTCGTCGTCGAGCAGGACTACGCGGGCGGCCTGACGGCGGAGCGTCCACACGGTGTGGTGTGGCTACTCGCCGCTCATCGAGATGTCGGCGATGGCCAGAGTGACGCCCGAAGCCGACGACGGCAGGCGCTCCAAGTCGTTGCCAACGGCGACGACTCCAGTCAGCATCCGCTGGATGGTGGAGGCGATGGTGAATTCCCGGACCGGTCCCGCCATCTCGCCTCCCTTGATCAGCACGCCTTCCGCTCCTACAGAGAAGTCCCCGCTGACGGGGTTGACCCCCGAATGCACACCGGACACCGATTGGACGAGCAGGCCGTCGCCCACTTGCTGGAAGATCTCCTCGGGAGACCTGTCCCCTGGTACGACCGACACGGCGCGGGCACCCGTCCCGGGAGCGCTCTTGAACCCGGCCCGCACCGCCGAAGCAGTGGAAACGGTGCCCGCCCGGCGAGCGGCATAAGTGTTGTAGAGGAATCGCTGGAGCACGCCCCCTTCGATGAGGACGTTGCGGCGCGTGGCCAACCCTTCGGCGTCGTAGTGCGCGGCCGCATAGGCCTCGGGATCGGTCGGGTCGTCAACGAGCGTGAATCCGGCGACCGATACCTGTTCGCCGATGCGATCGGCGAACAGGGACCTTCCTTTGAGCACCGCCTCCCCATCGAGGGTCCCCGACAGGATGGCGAGAAGCGTCGCGGTTATGCGGGGTTCGAACACCACGGTTAGGCGGTCGGAGCGCGGCTTGACCGCACCGAGCATCCTGGTGGCGCGCTCCACGGCATCGGAGGCGGCCTTGTCCAAGTCGAGATCGGACGGACTGCGCCCGACGCTGTAGCCCCCTCCGGTCTGTGTTTCGGCACCCTCGCCGGCCACCGCGAATGCAGACAAGTAGCAAGCCGTCCGACGCGACTCGGCCCTGATGCCGGTGCTGGTGGCCACGGCCGACTCGACTGCGGCGTCCCCCCAATCCGAGGACTCGACCTGACGAATGCGCGGGTCGGCGGCCCGCACGGCCCGCTCGAGGTCCAAAGCGCGGGCGACCTTCACCTCGGTCGGGTACGACGCCAGATCGTCACGCCACAAGTCGAGGCTGGCGACCTCGACTCCATCGGGTGAAGCCAACCCCACGAAACTGTCCTCGGAAGCAAACCCCGCGTTGTCCCTGGCTTCCTCGAGTGTCTCGGCCACGACGTCGGGGTCCAGCGACCCGGCATAAGCGAACCCCTGCCGCGACCCGGCGACCACCCGGATCCCGATGCCGGCCGACTCAGCCGATGAGAGCGACTCCACTTCACCACCGAACACGGTTATCTCGGTATCCCGACCCCGCGCCACGTAGGCCTCGACCTGTTCGCCGTCGCGGGCCCAGCCGGCCACGGCGGTAGCCAGATCCAGAAGGTTGTCCTGCCCCGCCCCCCCGATCGTCTGGCTCACCTGGCCGTTCCACCCACCGTCATGGCGGTGACCCGCAGGGTCGGTTGGCCGTCGCCGACGGGGACGCCCTGGCCTTGCTTGCCGCAGGTGCCCGGATGTCCCATGGCGAAGTCGTTGCCCACGACGTCGATGTTGCGCAGCACCTCCGGCCCGTTGCCGATCAGGTTGGCGTCGCGCAACGGTTCGGTGATTTCACCGTCTTCGATCAGGTAGGCCTCGGTCATGCCGAACACGAAGTCTCCGGTCGCCGTGTTGACCTGTCCCCCGCCGAGCTGGGCTACGTACACCCCGTAGGGGGTCTGACGCAGAATTTCGTCAGGGTCCTCGGTTCCGGCCAGAACATAGGTGTTGGTCATGCGGACCATCGGNNCCCATGGTGCCGTCATCGACGAGGGTGACCAACGGACTGGCCACCATTTGACCAACCCTTCCCGTGAACACCGATACGTCTTTGGCGATGTGATCGGCTTCCAAGCCATGGCCGCAGGCCTCGTGGAAAAGGACTCCCCCGCTGCCCTGCTTGATCAC
>PMHU01000247.1:6940-13640 GCA_003156795.1 Acidimicrobiaceae bacterium | reverse complement strand
TGGTCACCACCGAGGCCAAGGCCAAGGCCCTGCGCCCGGTCGTCGAGAAGTGCGTGACCAAAGCCAAGAAGGCCAGCCTTGACGAGGATCGCAGCGTGCACCTGCAGCGCCAGGTGGTGGCGTTTATCCGGGACAAGGACATGGCCCACAAACTGTTCGCCGATATCGGGCCGCGCTATGCCGACCGCTCCGGCGGGTACACCCGCATTCTCAAGCTCGGACCACGCCACGGCGACAACGCCCCGATGGCGCGCATCGAGTTCGTGTAGCCCCGCCCAGGAGCCGTCCCGCTGACGCTTTTCACAGAAGATGCGGGACCCGCGGCGCCGGCGGCGGTCACCGCGGGGCCGACGGTGCGGATGCGCCTCGTGGTGGCCTACGACGGGACCGGGTTCCACGGCTTCGCCCTCCAGCCCGGCCTCACCACGGTGGGTGGCGCTCTGGCCGGCGCCCTCGAGCGCCATCTGCGTCACACGGTCGAGCTGACGTGCGCCGGCCGCACCGACGCCGGAGTCCACGCGTGGGGCCAGGTGGTCAGCTTCGACGCCCGAGCTGACGTCGATCCGGCCGGCCTGCAGCGGTCGGTAAATCGGGCCCTGCGCCCGCGTGTCGTCGTGCGGGCCGCTGAGATCGCTGCCGAGGGCTTCGACGCCCGGCGCGGGGCGACCGGCCGGCGTTACCGCTACACGGTGCGGAACCATCCGGTGGCGGACCCTTTTACGGCCGGGACGGCGTGGCATGTGGAGCGGCCGCTCGATCTCGGCGCCATGCGGCTGGCGTGCGATCCGCTGTACGGCGAGCACGACTTCTCGTCGTTCTGCCGGCGCCCACCGGTCCCGGGCGCGTCGCTGGTGCGCGTGGTCCGCGAGGCCCGCTGGGTGGTGAGCGACCACGGACTCCTGCGCTTCGAGATCGAAGCCTCGTCGTTTTGCCACCAGATGGTCCGCTCGATCGTGGGCACATTGGTCGACGTCGGGCTGGGCAAACGCAAGGCGGGTGAAATGACCGGGGTCATCCGGTCCGGCTCCCGCTCGGTCGCGGGCCAGCTGGCTCCGGCCCACGGCCTGTGTCTGTGGGAGGTCAACTACCAGTAAGGGCTGGGGCCCTAGTCCAGAGGACCGGCCCGGTAGCCGGCGGCCGTCAAGGCCTCGACGATCTCGTAGTGATGGGCCAGGTCCCGGGTCTCGACCGTCACCTGAACTTCTACCTCTGCGACCGCGAGTGGGCGCCCGCTGCGGTGGTGCTCCACGTCTAGGACGTTGAGTCCCAGACGGGCCAGTTCGCCGGTCAGGGCCGCCAGCGCCCCGACCCGGTCGGCCATCACGACGCGCAAAGTCAGGTAACGGCCCGCGGCGGAGAGTCCGTGCTCGATCAGCTTCGTCAGCAGCAGCGGGTCGATGTTGCCGCCCGACAACACCGCGACCACTGGACCTGTGCCCGGAATGCGCCCGGCCATCACGGCCGCGAGCGACGCCGCGCCCGAAGGCTCGACCACGGCCTTGGCCCGCTCGACCAGCAGCAGCATCGCCTGGCTTATCTCCTCCTCGTCGACGGTGACGACCTGGTCCACGTAGGCCTGGGCGTGGGCCAGGGTGAGATCGCTGCACGTGGCGACTGCGATCCCGTCAGCCATGGTGGCGAGGCGCGCCAACGTCACCGGGCGGCCGGCCGCCAGGGCTCTGGTCAGGGTCGGGGCGCCAGCAGCTTCCACCCCGGTGACTTTTGGGCGTTTCCCGTTCCGTTTCTGGAGGGCGATAGCCGCTGACACCCCGGCCAGCAGGCCGCCGCCCCCGACGGGGACCACGATCGCTTCCGCGTCCGGCGCTTCCTCGAGCAGTTCCAGGCCGACGGTTCCCTGGCCCGCTATCACCTCAGGGTCGTCGAAAGGGGGGACGAACACTACCCCGTTCTCACGGGCGAAGGCCTGGGCCAATACCAGGCAGTCGTCGACCTGTTCCCCTTCCAGACGCACGGTGGCTCCATAGCCGCGCGTCGCTTCGACCTTCGGTAGGGTCGCGCCCTCGGGCATGAATATGGTGGCCCGGCGGCCGGTGAGGGCGGCGGCCAGAGCCACTCCCTGGGCGTGGTTGCCCGCCGACGCGGCTACCACGTCGATGCCGGCGGGCAGCTGGGCGATCCGGTTGTAGGCGCCGCGGACCTTGAACGAGCCGGTGCGCTGGAGGTTCTCNNGGCCGCCCCGCCATCCGCGACAGGGACTCCGATCGGTCGATTGGGGTGGACCGGATGATCGGCCCAACCCGATCCCGGGCTGCGAGCAGGTCCTCGAGGGTTATCAACTGGAGGCGGCTCTAGCAGCGGCGTCCCGGGTCGCCCTCCAGTGGGCCAGTTGGCGAGCGGCGGACTCCTCGTTGTAGTCGTCGCTGCTCTTGGCCGACCGCTCGTCGCTGCGGAGCCAGAGCACGAAGAGGGCGACCGTGCCGAGCAGGCCGATCGTCTCACCCGCGAACCAGAGGAAGCCACCCCCGGTGTGGAGCTCTGTAAGAGACACGCCCGGGGCGATCGACGTCCGCTGGCTCTCCAACGCCATACCGAGGATGGTATAGAAGGGCATGGAAAGTATCATGTAAAGCATCTTGCTCCAGTAACCCATGCGCTTGGGGATCGGATCCAGCCCTACCACCGGCCACCAGAAGAGGCATCCGGCCAGGATCAGGTCCAGGTGCACGAGGTCGTTGACCGTGCCGTTGCGGGCCGAAAGGGCGTACAGTCCGCTGATGTACAGGATCAGCGCCGACGCGGCGTAGAACCCCCACGTGAAAAACGGGTTGAAGACGGCCTGGCTGATCCGGCCGGCCAGCGCCTTCAAGATGGCGTCGTGCAGCCGGCCGCCTCCTTCTTCCACGGCCAGGGTTTCCACGGCCAGGGCAATAGGCGCTGAGAGGGCGAAGAAGAGCGGCGCCAACATTCCGATGAGGATGTGCTGGATGGCGTGGATGCTGAAGACGTGGTCGTTGGCGTCGACCCCCGAGGTCAGGGCCACCACCAGGGCGAGCTCTCCGAGCAGGAAGAAAACGCTTCGCCAGCCCGACCATGTCCGCCCTTTGGCGGCCAGCCGCCTCACCCCGAACAGGTAGGCCGCGGCGATGAGAACGATGGCGGAAAGCGCTAGCGGAGAGAACGTCGCCTGGGTGAACACCTCGGTCGGTGTCATATTTTTGGCGGCCCGGCGGCTGACAACATTGCAGCGCCGAGGATACCTCGGAGGCCCACGAGGTCGCTCGTCGCCGTCAGTTTGGGTTCGCGGCGGCCGGTTGTGTAGAAATATGTCCCAGTGACGGCGATCTCAACTACCGGCGGGGTCCCTGCGACGGTATCGGCTGCCAGGCGGGTCGACCCGTCCAACTACCGACCCGCGCTCATCCAAGTCGGAGTCATCGTCTGGCTGGCTTCGGAGCTGATGTTCTTCTCCGGGCTCTTCGCCGCCTACTTCAGCCTGCGCGCCGCCACTCCGGTCTGGCCGCCCAAAGGCGACGTCCTCGATGTGCCGCCGGTGCTCGTGGCGACCATCCTGCTGGTGCTCTCGTCATTCACCATGCAGCTCGGGGTTCACAGGGCCATCAAGGGGTCCAAGGCGGGCTTCCTCGGGTGGCTGGCCATGACGTTCGTCCTGGGCGGCCTGTTCGAGGGCATGCAGATCTCCGATTACGTCGGCCGACCCTTTGCCATCGACACCGACGCCTACAGCTCGGCCTTCTACACCCTGACGGGGTTCCACTTCCTCCACGTTCTGGCCGGCATGCTCGGCATGATCATCATCGGGACCAGAGCGTTGAAGACCCCGAGGTTCGGGCACCGTACGGTGCCGGCTATCGAGTTCATGTCCTACTACTGGCACTTCGTCGATGTCGTGTGGGTCGCCCTGTTCCTCGCTATTTTCGTGCTCAAGTGACCGTTGACGTGACCTCCGTCCGCCGTTCCCATCGCTTGCTCGCCGGGCCTCTGGCCTTGATCGCTCTGGCCCTCGTCGCCGGATCGGTGCTGTTTGCGACGGGAGGGGTCGCCCACGGTCAGAGCGATTTGGTCAGCACCAACCCGGCGGACATAACGGCCGGCGAGCTGTTGTTCCAAGCCCACTGCCAGAGCTGCCACGGGTACGAGGGTGAAGGGGGCCAGACGAGCGCGCCCGCCCTGACCGACGTCGGGGCCGCGGCCGCGGACTTCTACCTGAGCACGGGGCGAATGCCGCTCAACAACCCCGGCAACGAGGCCCTCCGCCACCACCCGTACTTCAACACAGTCGAGATCAGACAGCTGGTGGCTTACGTCAATGCACTGCCGGAGATCACCGGCACCAACGTATACGGGCCGACCATCCCCACCGTCGCTCCATTGTGCACCACCGACACCCCTCCCAACCCGAATCCCACCGGCTGCGTGACTCTGTCCGAGGGGCAGCGGGCCTACTCCCTGAACTGCGCCCAGTGCCACCAGGCCGCCGGGTCGGGCGGTATGCTCTCCAAGGGAAACGTGGTCCCGACCCTCCACAACGCCAACATCACCCAGGTTGCCGAAGCCATGCGGGTCGGACCCAAGCCGATGCCTGTTTTCAGCCCAAGCGATATGAGCTACCAGCAGATGTCCGCGATAGCGCATTACGTGCAGTACTTGCACAGGCCAGCCAATCCGGGTGGGTTGCCGATATCGCATTTCGGACCCGTATCTGAAGGCTTCATCGGGGTGATCCTCGGATTTGGTGTGCTGTGGTTCGCGACGCGCATGATTGGGAACAGAGGATGACGACGACCGACGATCTTCCTGCGGTCCCGGAGGCCGGTGACGAGACGGTTGCCCACGGCGCAGCTTCGGGTCAGCCCGAACGCGTGGCGTTCGGCCGCAACCCGCGTCACTTCGGCATCGACCCCGGCGAGCCCTGGCCTGACGACGTACCCAAGGACCAGGACGACACCCACTGGCGTTTCGAGAACGACCCGGCGGGGGCCCGCCGGGCCGAGCTCAAGATCGCGTTCTGCTGGACGCTGACGGTGCTGGCGTCGATCGCGCTCGCGATCGTCTACATCGACGGCGCCAACACGCAGGCCGCTGGAATCTGCTGGGGCATCGCTTTTCTGGGCCTGGGCATCGGGATGCTCATGTGGGCCAGGGACCTGCTGCCCGGCCACGAGGTCACGGCCAGCCGGGGCCACCACGACGTTTGCGCCGAGGTCGACCGCATCGCGGTGGCCGAATCGTTGAGTCGTGGCACCGAGCCCATGGCCCGCCGTCCGTTCTTGTTCAAGATGATGGGCGCAGTCGGAGGCATTTTCGGCCTGGCCACGATTTTCCCTCTGGCCTCGCTCGGCCCGAGGCCGCACACGGACTTGTACAAGACGGATTGGACCGGCGGCGTGCGCGCCCTCAATGAGGACGGCAACCCGATCCGGCCGGGAGACATACCGGTAAATGGCATTCTCACCGTGTTCCCCGAAGTCGACGGTCAGCCGTCCACCGACGCCCTCAGCCCCACTTTGCTGATCAACGTCGGCGACGCGCCTTTCAAGATCCCGCCGTCGCGCACCGGCTGGAACATAGGCGGCCTGGTTGCCTTCTCGAAGATCTGCACCCACGCCGGCTGCCCGGCCAGCTTGTACAACGTCCAGACGCATCAGCTCATCTGTCCTTGCCACCAGTCGACGTTCGACGTGCTGGACGACTGCAATCCCGTGTTCGGTCCGGCCTCGCGCTCGCTGCCGCAGCTGCCGATAGGCACCGATGCCGAGGGTTACGTGATCGCCACGGAGGGCTACCAGGAGGCCGTCGGCCCCGGATTCTGGAATCGTGGATAGATGAGCACGACCCGGGAGCGGGCCGCGGCCCAGAAGCGTTATTCAACGCAGAAGTCGGTGATGGACACCGTCGACGAGCGGTTTGGGTCGTCGAGGTTCCTCACGAGCGTTCTGGACAAGATCTTCCCCGACCACTGGTCGTTCATGATCGGCGAGGTCGCGATGGACTCGCTGATCGTGCTGATAGTGACGGGCGTCTACCTGACCTTCTTCTACGTTCCGTCATCCACAGACGTGGTGTATGCCCCGACGAGCGGGCACGTTTATGCCCCGCTGGTCGGCCAGCACATGTCCGAGGCATATATGTCGGTCATCAACCTGTCGTTCAACGTCAGGTTTGGCCTCATCATGCGTCAAGCCCATCACTGGGCCGCCCTGATCTTCCTGGCTGCGGTCATGTTCCACATGTGCCGGATCTTCTTCAGCGGCGCTTTCCGCAAGCCGCGCGAGGTCAACTGGATCATCGGACTCACGCTGTGGATGGTCGTGATGCTGGAGGGCTTCACCGGCTATTCGCTGCCTGACGACCTTCTGTCGGGTACCGGGATCCGGGTGATCTACTCGATCGTCCAGAGCATCCCATTGATCGGCAGCTGGCTCGCTTACGACGTCTGGGGTGGCCGCTTCCCGGGACCATCGTTTATTGCGCGTCTATTTATCATCCACGAGTTCGTATTCCCCCTGCTGATCATCGGCCTGCTCACCGCCCACCTGATGATCCTGTGGCATCAGAAACACACCGATTTCCCCGGGCCCGGCAAGACCGAGACCAACATTCGCGGCAGCCGCATCTGGCCCCAGTACGCCCTCAAGGCCGGCGGCCTCATGATGCTTGTCAGCGGCGTGACGTTCCTGCTCGCCGGTCTGATCCAGATCAACCCGGTGTGGCTGTACGG
>PMHU01000247.1:0-6916 GCA_003156795.1 Acidimicrobiaceae bacterium | reverse complement strand
CCTGGCCGTGGATCGACAAGAAGGTCTATAACGACTACGGCCCCCACAACCTGCTCGACCGGCCCCGCGACAAGCCGTTCCGCACGGGCATCGGCGTGGCCTACATCATCTTCTTCATCGTCGAGACCTTGGCTTGCGCCACCGACCTTCTGGCCAACAACCTCCACATAGCGTTCGAGAGGTTGATCGAAATCCTCCAGTACGGCGCCTTCATCGGGCCCCTGGTCGGCTTCACCATCGCCTTCAAGGCGTGCCAGGCCCTACAGCGCACCGACGCCCACCCCATCCAGAAGCCTCTCGGCGGCGTGATCATCCGCACCGCTGATGGCGCCTACCACACCCTGGGCGACCACCACGGTAACGGTCACGACTCGCACACCAACGGGCACACCGCCGACTCTCCGGATGGGCACGACGCCGAGCCCGACGGGCACGAGGCNNAGGCGCCGAGCCCGAGGGGCACGAGGCGGCCGGCGCCGAGACCGAGGGAGCAGCGGAGGCCGGTTCCGCCGGGGCCGACCGAGCCACCCGCCTGGGTCGGGGCCGCTGAGGGCTCCTGAGCCACCCGGCTGGGACGGGGAGGCGGAGTTAGAGACCGAGCCGAACTACTCGCGCCGCTCCGTCTGGTTTACCCCCGGCGATACTTGAGACTCGGCCTGCGACGTGATCGGAGACGCTGATGGGCTCGTTCGATGTGCCGCTGGACGACGAACGCACCCAGCTCGAGGCGTTCGTCGAGGAGTACCGCAGCGCCCTCGAGGTGGCCCTGGACCGCCTCACCGAGGAGCAGGCCCGTCGCCACCTCGTCTCGTCCGCGACCACGTTGCTCGGGCTGCTCAAGCACGTCACGTGGATGCAGCGGGTGTGGTTCGAGGAGTGCGTCGGCGGCACGTCCCGTCGGGAGCTCGGCCTGGTACAGAACCCGGAGGAGTCCTTCCGGCTCACCGACGACGACACCGTCGCCTCGGTCACGGCCGCCCACCGGGACGCCTGCGCCACGGCCCGGACGGCGGTTGCAGACCTGCCACTTGATGCCGTCGTGACCGGCCACCGGACCGGGCCGCGCACGCTTCGCTGGGTGTACCTGCAAGTTCTGCGAGAGCTGGCCCACCACTGCGGACACGCCGACATCCTGCGCGAACAGGTACTTGCCGGCTGAGTTCTGAGACCGGGTCTTAGTGGGGGGCCTGCAGGTTCTGATCGTCCTCGGGGACGTCCGACTCGATCACCCAGCCCAGGACGGCCCCGAAGAAGATGATGCCGCCGATGATCACGTACCACAGGCCCCAGACGGCGCCGACTCCCCCGAGGATCATCCCGAGGGCCAGGCCGGCGGGCCAGATCGATGCGGATGGGAAGTAGGCGATCTCGCCCTCCCCGTCGGCCATGGTGGCGTCGAAGCTGTCCTCTGGTCGGGGGTGCCCCTGGCGCCTTACGTACTGCAACATCAAGTACCCGAACAGCATGCCGTAGGCCGCGAATCCGAAGATCAGCATGGCGATCCCGGACGCTTCGGTCTGGTGGCCGTGCTTGTAGACCAGGGCCCAATAGACGGCGCCGGTAGCGGCCAGAAACAAAGATGCTCCGAGGATGGTCCTCGACTCGACCTTCATGGTTAGTGCCCCACCTTCGTGAGTTGGTCAGGATGGTTGGCATCCCACAGCGGCCGTTCGGAACGGATCGGCGGCAGTGCTTCGAAGTTGTGATCCGGAGGGGGCGACGAGCAAGCCCACTCGAGCGTCTGGCCGTCCCAAGGGTTGTCCCCGGCGATCTCACCCTTGCGGTAGGAGACAAAAAGGTTGCACACCGTGATCAGCACGCCCACCCCGGCGATGTAGGCGCCGATGCTGGACAGCATGTTGAGGAAGTTCCAACCCATGTGGGCGCTGTAGGTCTCTATCCGCCGCGGCATACCCCTGAGCCCGAGGTCGTGCTGCGGGAAGAAGCACAGGTTGAACCCGATGAACATGACCGTGAAGCTGAGCTTCCCCAACTTCTCGCTGAGCAGGCGCCCGGTCATCTTCGGGTACCAGTAGTAGATCCCGGCGAACGCCGCGAACGCCGACCCACCGAACATCACGTAGTGGAAGTGGGCGACGATGAAATAAGTGTTGTGCAGCTGGAAGTCGAGGACGGGCTGGGCCAGGATGACGCCGGTGATGCCGCCGAAGAGGAACATCACTAGGAAGCCGAGGCAGAACAGCACGGCCGTGTTGAGCGTGATGGTGCCCCGCCACATGGTCCCGATCCAGTTGAAGAACTTGATGCCCGTCGGCACGGCGATCAGGAGCGACATTGCCGCGAAGAAGGGCAGCAGGACGGCGCCGGTCGTGTACATGTGGTGCGCCCACACGCCCATCGACAGGGCGCCGATCGAGAGGGTGGCTCCGATCATGCCCTTGTAGCCGAACACGGGCTTCTTGGACATGGTGGCGAGTACTTCGGTGACGATGCCGAAGTAGGGCAGCGCCAAGATGTAAACCTCGGGGTGGCCGAAGAACCAGAAGAGGTTCTGCCACAAGATGGGTTGCCCGCCGTCGTTCTGGTCGAAGAAGTGGCCCCCGAGGTGGCGGTCGATCCACAGGAGGGCGAAGGCGGAGGTCAGGACCGGGAAAGCCAGCAGGAGCAGGAACATGGTCACCATCTGGTTCCACACGAAGATCGGCATCCGGAACATGACCATGCCCGGCGCCCGCAGCGTGAAGATGGTGGTGATGATGTTGACCGCGGTGAAAATTCCAGAGAGGCCGGTCAGGCCCACGCCGATGATCCACAGGTCGGCTCCCGGCCCGGGAGAATGGATCGCCTCGGTTAGCGGTGCGTAGCCGAACCAGCCGAAGTTGGCCGCCCCGTTGTTGGTCAGGAAGCCGGCCGACATGAGGAGGAAGCCGCCGAGGTAGAGCCAGTAGGAGAGGCTGTTGAACCGGGGGAACGCCATATCCGGCGCCCCGATCATGAGCGGCACCAAGTAGTTGCCGAGGCCTGCGAAAGCGAACGGACCGAGGAAGACGAACAGCATGATCGTGCCGTGCATCGTGAACAGCTGGTTGTAGACCTCCGGGGTGATCAGCGTGTTGTTCGCCTCACCGAGCTGGAGGCGCATCAGCAGGGCCTCGACGCCGCCCAACAGGAAGAACACGAACGACGTGACGAGGTAGAGGATGCCGATCCGCTTGTGGTCGGTCGTCGTGATCCAGCCGACCAGGCCGCTCGGCGCGCGCTCGACGCGGTGGGCGACGACTTGGGGGACCGGGTTCAGGGCGGCGGTGGCCATTGCTGTCCTCTCAACTCGTCATTTGTTCGTTAGCTCCACGGCGGCTGCCCCCGGCTTGCCGCTCAACTCCGCACGGAACGTCGAGGCCTGTGCGTCGGCCGCCGCCAGATAGGCCTTCTGCTGGTTGATCCACTGCACGTATCGCGCCGGCGATACCGCTGTGACCTCGGCGATCATGCGCGCATGGCCACGCCCGCAAAGGAACGAGCACTGGCCCTTGTAGTTGCCGGGCTTGGCGATCTTGAACCAGGTGTAGTTGGTGTAGCCCGGGACTGCCTGGACCTTGCCGCCGAGTTGCGGAATCCACCACGAGTGCACGACGTCCTGAGAAACGACCTTCAAGATCACGGTCGTGTTCGTCGGCACCACCATCTGGTAGTAGGAGTAAGGGTCGCCGAGTCCATCGGGGTTCGAGGTGTTGCCGAGGTAGGTGTAGCGCCAGATGTACTGGATGCCGTTGACCTGGATCGTCAGCGCGCGGCCGTTGGGAGGCTTGATCGCGCCCGTCGTCTCGTATTGCACCCCGTCGCTGATGTCGAGCCCGCCCGGGCCCGAGTTGACCGGATCGCGGATCGAGTGAAGGCTGATGAAGGTCGCCGCGGCGAGCACGGTGACGATGAGCGCAGCGCCGATCGTCCAACCGATCTCCAGGCGCGTATTGCCGTGCATCTGCTTGGCGACCCGCCCCTTGCGTGCGCGGAAGCGGATCAGTGCGTACGCCAGCGCGCCCTCGACGGCAACGAAGATCACCAAAGCGACATAAAGCGTCAGGTCGTAGAGGCCGGCGATGTGGTTGGCGTTGGGCGAGCCGCCGCTCTCTGGCGTAAAGGTCCCGGCAAAGGCGCTCGGCGCCAGCGCCAGCGCCGCCACGAAGGCGAGCCCGCCGCTGAGCAGGACTTGCCGGAGCAGACGGTGCCCTCGGCGCGCAGCGTGAGCTCTGGGCAGCGCCGCGCTGGCGATGCCTGTTAGCGCTCGCCAACGAGCCCGACGGCAGCGATCTGGGCCGCGGCTTGGATGCGTGGGGGCGGGCGAGCGACGCAACGCTGCGGGATTCTAGTCACGAGACGGCGCGATGCGCCGGTCGCCTGCGCGACGCCGGAATGGCCAATTGTTGGGCACCGCCACTGCTCATTGCGAGGTAGCGGTGCCGCGGGCGATACCGTTCATGTATGGGCGCTCCGGTGATCGGAATCTGTGCGGCTGTCGAGCGGGCCCGCTGGGGCGTTTGGGATCAGTCTGCGGCGCTGCTGCCGCGCAGCTACATCAGTGCCGTGCAGTCCGCTGGAGCGGTCGCACTGATGCTCCCACCAGACCCCGCGGTGACCGCCGATCCGGACGTCGTGCTCGACCTGCTCGACGGCCTCATGCTTGCCGGCGGCGTCGATGTCGACCCTGAGCTCTACGGTGCGGCACGCGCGCCGGAGACCCAGCACAGCGTTCGCGAACGCGACGAGTTCGAGATCGCCCTCACCAAGCGCGCGCTCGAGCGCGACATCCCGCTGCTTGGGATCTGTCGCGGCATGCAGGTCCTCAACGTCGCCCAGGGCGGCACGTTGATCCAGGACCTTCCGAGTCGGCTCGGCCATGAGGAGCACTGCCGGGTTCCCGGAAGTTTCGACAGTGCCGAGCACCCGGTCCACCTCGCCCCCAACTCGCTCGCCGCGCAAGCCGCGGGTGAGGAGCGTCACGCGACGCTGTCCCATCACCATCAGGGTGTCGATCGTCTGGGCGAGGACCTCGTGATCACCGGCTGGGCCGACGTCGACGAGCTTCCCGAGGCGATTGAGCTTCCCGATAAGCGCTTTGCGCTCGGCGTGCAGTGGCACCCAGAAGCCGACATGGCGAGTCAGATCATCGCGACGCTTGTCGAGGAGGCGCGGGAGTACGCGCTCGCGCGGGCAGCCTGAGCCGGTCACGCATACGATCTCGGCGCACCGCGCGAGGGGCACGCGGTGCAATGCAGCTACTGGGCGCCGTCGTGGTGCTTGGCGGCCTAGCGCTGCCGCTGCTACGACGCCGCCTTGACCTGGCGCCCGCGACGGTGCTTGCCGGCGGCGCGCTCGCGCCCCTCGGCGCGGCGGTGATCTGGCCACGCTCGCGCACACGCGATGTCGCTGTCTGCGCATTGCAGATGTATGTCTACCTCGCGGCCTACAAGATGCCCAACGACGACGCTGCCGTGCACGCGGCTCGCGTCAAGTTCGACTACCCGATCGCGCTCGACCGCGTGCTGGGGTTGGGCGAGCTGCCGACCACGCGCCTGCAGCGCGCGCTGCACACCGACGGCCACTTCGCTCGCTTCGAGAAGATCCTCGTCTGGACCCACTGGCTGTGGTTTGCCACACCCCACGCCGCCCTCACCTACGTCGGCTGGCGGGACCGCACGCGCCTCGTGCGCGCCGCGCTGATGACCTACGCCGTGTTCGACCTCGGCGTCGTCGCCTACTGGCTGGCGCCGACGGCGCCGCCCTGGTATGCGGCCGCCCACGGTCACCTCGGTGAGCCGGGCGAAGATGAGCCGGCGCCCGTGCGACGCCTGATGGTCGAGTACGGAGAAAGCTTTTGGCAGGACGGGTGGGCCCCGCTTTACAGTGTGCTCGGGGGGAATCCACTCGCCGCCATGCCCTCATTGCACTTTGCCACCTCTGCGATGGCCGCACTGTTGCTCAGCGAGACCGGACCAATCGCCGGCGCCGTCGGCGTGAACTACGCGATCCTGCTCGGGGTCGCGCTGGTCTACACCGGCGAGCACTACGTGGTCGACCTGCTCGGAGGACTCGCNNCCGGCCAACTGATCAGCGGCGCCCGGCGGCTCGCGCTGGAGCCGGGCTCGCGCTGATGACCGAGAGCACCAAACGGCGCCGCCGCTGGACTAACGTCGATCAGGCCCAGCTCGCCAGCCTTGGCGGCGGCACCCAGGAGGAGATGCCGCGCGTCCACCTGACGCGCCACCGCGCCGTGGCACTGGCGATCTTCGTCCTCTCGGCGATTGCCTTTCTCTACTTCGTCCTGCCGAAGCTTGCCGGCCTGCGCCAGACGTGGGATCGAATCGGCCACGGTGCCCCAGGATGGCTGGTCGTGGCCGCGGTGTTCGAGACGCTCTCCTTTGGCGGTTACGTCGCGCTGTTTCGGACCGTCTTCGTGCGTGGTGGTCGCTCGCGGATCGACTGGCCCTCGAGCTATGAGATAACGATGGCGGGCCTCGCCGCCACGCGGCTCTTTGCCAGTGCCGGCGCCGGCGGCGTGGCGCTGACGGTCTGGGCGCTGCGCCGCTCGGGGATGGCCAGGCGCATGGTGGCGGCGCAGATGGTGGCTTTCATGACGCTGCTCTACGCCGTTTACATGGCTGCTCTGGTGCTCTTCGGCGTCGGCTTGCGGACGGGCGTGCTGCCGGGCGGCGGCAGCTTTGCGATCACCGTGGTGCCCGCGATCTTTGGCGGCGTGGTGATCGTTGCGGCGCTCCTGCTGACGCGCTTGCCGAACTATGTCGAGCGGCGAATCCACGCCGTGTCGCGGCGAACGAGTCGCGGCGCGAAGCTGCGCGCCTGGGCGTTGACGGTCCCCGGGCTCGTCGGTAGCGGCGTGCGCGGCGCGCTCGAGATCGTCCGCTCGCGCGACCCGCTGGCGCTCGGCGCGGTCGCC
>PMHU01000079.1 GCA_003156795.1 Acidimicrobiaceae bacterium | reverse complement strand
GCCCCCCTTGCCTTCGAACGGAAGGGGTACCGTTCGAAGGCTGGGGGCCGCCGGGCCGGGCGGGGGTTAGAACTGCCGGCAGTAGCTCGATCCGGGTACTGGATCGCCGCTGGTGCTCTGGGCGGTCGTCGCCTTGGTGAGGGGCACGAATCCGTAGTCCTTGAGCGTGGTTGCGTACTTGTTGCTGCAGTACGAGTTGGCGCCTGCTTTCCCGGTCGACGGTACGCCGATGAGGTCGATGACGGCGGCGTAGTAGGTCGCCGGCAGCTTCTGCCAGGTGACGTTGTAGATGTACCTGGAGCCGCAGAACTGGCCGGTTACAGGAGTGGCGGTGCACGCATCACCAGATATGTTGGCGAATGCGGCGGCCTCGACGATGGTGGTGGACGAAGGGGCGGTTCCGTTGACCTCACCCAGCACCGTCCCCAAGGCCAGGTTTCCGCCCGACCCGTAGAGGCCACTGGTCTGGGCGAAATAGTTGGCGTAGCTATAGGGAAGGATGGACGTGGTCTGGTCTGCAGAGGCCACCTGGGTGGCGTCGTTCTGTGGGACGAAGGTGATCGGGCACGTCCCTGTGCTGACCGGCTCTGACCCTCCCAAGAACAGCTTGGCGAAGAAGCTCGCCGTGCTCGAGGTGGTCACCGGGTAGTACCGGGTGATAAGCGCGTTACCTCCGCCGACCTGGTTCCAGTTCGTGTACGTGCAGTTGTAGATGCCTGCGATCTGGGCAGCCGACAGAGTGGCTGGCGCAGACGTGTTCGAGGTGAAGTGGTCCCAGGACACGGCGTCGAGGCCGTAGGCCCAGAACTCCAGGTTGGCCGGATTGCTGCTGCTGCGGCCGCTGGTGGAGCGGGCAAAAGCGATGTTCCCGGCCCCGTTGTCATTGACCAAGGCAGTTATGCCGGCAGTGCCACCGTTCGGCGGCAGATTCGAGGCGCTATAGGTGATGGCCGCGTGCACCGTGTCGGCCTTCACGACGTAGGTAGGCGGCGTCGACTCGCATCCGATGTTGGAACTGAGATAGGGGGGCGTGTCGTAGACCTTGTTGGCGCTGGTCGGCTTGACGGCCACCTTGTAGACCTTGTCGACCTTCTTGCTGGCGCAGAAGGTCACGTCCGACCCCACAGAGTTCAACTTGAACTTCGTCGGTGACGCCGTTGCCGCGCTTTGCGCAATGAACGGGACCAGAGCTGCCACGGCCAGCGCAGTGCCGGCGAACTTGAAAACTGCCTTCTTCATGAAACTGTCTCCCTTGGGTTCGAGCGTTTGGGGCCGGACGGTTGGAGCAGGGTCGTCTACGGCTTTCGTCGGATGGCCCAGAACCGATTAAGCCCCTTCGATCTTCAACTTACCAGATTAAATCTATCGAAACAATCGATTTCTAGCCTGGGTCGGAAGATGTGCCACGACGGCGTTCCCTGGCGCTACGGACGCTCTCTGGGGCGCGCGGGGCGACGAGGACCGCCAGCACCGCTAGTACCACCACGGCCAGGAGGACGTCACTCATGGGCCGGAATAACTTGCCGAACTGCTGTGGGCTGCTCGTCGCCAGCAGGGGTGCGCCTTGACCGCCAGGCCGCTGTCGGTTGGTGGTCGGCGAAGTCGCCTTCCTCGAGCTGCTGGCGTGGCCCTGGGTGCTCCGCCCCGAGCTTCCCGATGTCCCCCTGGAGCGGTCGCCTGCACTCGTTGAGGTCGAGCCCGATGCAGGTCCACCGTGGCCCTGGCCGTTGATGTATATCACGATTGGCGTTCCGATCCCATTGAGGAAGCCGTCGGTAATAGTTGGATCGTTGCAGTCCTGAATGGGTGGCGGGCGGGGCGCCCCCGGGATCTTCTGCTCGGCCTCGAAGCCGATCTGCACGAGGTTGGGCGGAAGCGGCGAGTAACCGAGCGGGGCCGCCTCCTGTTGACCCTGGCACAGAAAATAGAGGATGAACGCGCCCAGCGTGGCCCCCTTGGACGCGTCCATGGGCGCCGCGTCTGTCGTCGGAACGATCATGTAGCTGTAGCTCGACATCGGGTACGTCCGCGGATCGGGATTGGTGTAGACGCCCGTCAGGTTTTGCGTGTTGTCACTGTTGATGATCGCCCTGGTGAGAGCGACGGCCACCGCCTTTGCGGTCGGCTGGACGTAGGCACCGGCCGCGTTCTGCAATGAAGCGAGGGGGACCCCGCGGTCCAAGCCGTACGCGGCCTCGGCGTAACCGATGGACCCGTTGTCATACGGCGCCGCCACCCAGTTCGCCACGCCGTCGGATCCGTCTTCCGCTTCGGAGTTGGGAAGCGCGCTGTAGGGGAACTGAGATGTCGGAGGACACGGATCTTGCTGAATGCCGGCGCGCTGGCAAAACGCGTTCCAGTCGGCTGGATCCTCGAACGCCATGAAAGCGGTGAACTGATAGGACGTGCCGGCCCCATCGGACCGCACGACCGGTTGAATCGTCAGGTTCGGGAAGGGGACGCCGGGATTCTCGGCGGCGATAGCCGGGTTATCCCAGTTCGTGATCCCACCGGTGAAGATCTTGGCCAGGGTCACGGGGCTCAGCTGAAGGTGGGTGAACTTCTGGCCGTCGATTTGAAGGTTGTACAGGAGGGACGTTCCGCCGGCGACGATCGGCATGTAGACGTAGGGTCGCGCCAATAGGCCCGGTTGCGTCTGTTCGTCGTAACAGGTGGATTGGACCCCGGGGGTGGTGCAGTACTGCGGTTGAAACGGGATCTCGGAGATGGCGAAGTCGTAGATGCCGGAGGTGTAGCCCTGGCGACCGGCGGTCGATCCGGTGGCCTGGTAGTTGACGGTAAGACCTTGTCTGGCCACGTCGGCCTGCCACGCCTGCACCGCTACCGCGCTCCACGTGGATCCTCCCCCGTTTATCGGTTCGCTGGCTACAGCCTGGCGCCCGACTCCGACCCCAAGTGCGACAAAGGCCAGCGCGGTCGCCAGAACCAAGCGCGCCGCCTTTCGGGCTCGGACCGGCGCGCCCGGGCGGGACCCGGTCATCCGAATCGCCCGTGCACGTAGTCCAGCGTGCGCTGATCCTCGGGATCATCGAACAGCTTTGCGGTCGGGCCGGACTCGACAACGTGACCGGGCTGCCCCGCGTCGGCGAGGAAGAACGCACAGCGGTTCGACACCCTTTGGGCTTGCTGCATGTTGTGGGTCACGATNNGCTGCTGCTGACCTCCCGATAGGGAGCCGCCCGGAGAGCGAAGGCGGTCCTTGACCTCGCCCCACAAGCCGGCCCGCTGGAGGCTCTTCTCGACCAGGCCCTGCTTGTCCGGGACCGCTTGGCCGGAGAGCTGGGTCCCCGACAGTACGTTGTCGAAGATGCTCATGGTCGGGAACGGGTTCGGCTTCTGGAAGACCATGCCGATGCGCCGACGCACCTCCATCACCGCCAGGCCGCCCCGGTATATGTCAACACCGTCCAGCTCGATCGTGCCCGACAGCCCGGCGTTACGAACGAGTTCGTGCATCCGGTTAAGCGCACGGAGGAAGGTCGACTTTCCGCATCCGGACGGTCCGATCAGGGCGGTGACGTGATACGGGTCGAATGCGAGACTCACGTCAGCCAGGACTTGGTGTGAGCCGAACCAGGCGTTGACGTCGTAGGCGCGCAGGGCGGCCGGCGGGCGGCCCGCGGGTTGATCCGCGGCCTTGAGAGCGACGACCGTCATGACGGGCCTTTCCTGTCGAGAAAGCGAAACACTGGCCGCCGCGTCCCGCCGGGCCGGCGCCGGGCGATGGCACGGGCTGCGACGAAGAGGACCAGGACTAAGAACACCAGCACCAGAGCGGCGGTCCAGGCCCGGATGTTGTCGGCGGGCACGGAGGACTTGATGTCCTCGTAGATCATGAGGGGGAGGTTCTCCTGCGGACCCTTGAATGGGTTCCAATTGACCTTGGGGCTACTGCCGGCGTCGATGATGCCCGGAGCGGCCTCGCCGACGACCCTTGCCACCCCGAGGATGGCAGCCGTTATCAGGCCGTTGCGGGCGGTCGGTAGCAGGATGCGTCGGACGGTGCGCCATTCGCTGCCGCCGAGGGCGTAGGAAGCCTCCCGGAGATCGCCGGGTACTACCCGCAGGACGACCTCGCTCGTCCTGGTGATCGTCGGGAGCATGGAGATGGTCAGGGCGAGCGAGACCGCGAAGCCCGACTGCGGCAGCACGTGACTGAGGATGAGCAGGGCGAAGATAAAGAGTCCGGCGAGTACCGAGGGAATTCCGCTCATGGCATCGGTGAGCAGCCGTACTGGACGGCCGATACGACCGCGGACCTCGGTCAGGAAGACGGCGGTCGCGATGCCGAGGGGAAGCGAGATCACGGTGGCCAGGCCGACCTGCTCGACGCTGCCCACTATGGCCGCCAACCCGCCCCCGGCGGTGGGCTTGGCCAGCGGACTGACACCATATTGGTCCTTGGTGAAAAATTGCGGCCGCAGAGCGTGATAGCCCTTGGCCACTACATAGACGAGCATGGCGACCAAGCCGACGACCAGGAGCAAGCCCACGCTCGCCACCGTCGCCGCAGCCAGGCGGTCGCCCGCAGCACCGGCGCCCAGCCGGTTGCGAGCCATGGCCCAGTAAGTCACGAGGAACGCGAAAAACCAGCAAACGACGAATCCCAGACCCCCGCTCAGGGTGGTCAGTTCCTCGTACACCAACCAAGTGAGAGCGAAAGAGCCGAGCAGCGCGCCCGCCAACTCCGCCACGTCCGCACGCGACCACCCTCGCAGCCGTAACCGGTCGGAGCGGGGAGGCGGTCCGCCCGAGTGGGGTCGCTTCGCGGTGTCCGGCGCGGGCGAGGCGTGTTGCACCGTCACAGAGACGGTCCCCCGGCCTTGGCGGTGCGGTTCACGATCACGGATGCGGCCGCGTTGACGATCAGGGTCAGGAGGAACAGGGTGAGGCCGGCCGCCATAAGTGCGCTTATGCCGATGGGGTTCGATTCGCCCCAGGTCTCGGCGATCCATGCCGAGATCGAGTTCGCACCCGACTGGAGAATGTGTACCTGCCGGGTCGCAGTGGCCGAGATCACGACCACGACCGCGACCGTCTCTCCGACGGCCCGTCCGAAAGCCAGCATGGTTCCGCCCACGATCCCGCCCCTACCGAAGGGGAGCACCACTTTGCGTATCATCCCCCACTTGGTTCCGCCTAGAGCAAGGGCGGCTTCGCGCTGGCCACTGGGGGCCTGGAAAAAGACTTCCTGGGCTACTGCCGTCAGCACCGGTGAGACCATCAGCGCCACGACGATTCCTGCGATGAACGTGGAGCCGGCGAAGCTCGATGAGGTGACCTTGAAGATGGGGAGGAAGGCGAGGTGGTTCGCCAGCCACTGGCTGAGCGGACGAATCCGCGGCGTCAGGTATTCGAGCCCCCAATAGCCGAATACGACGCTCGGCATGGCCGCCAGTAGCTCCACGAGGGTCTTGAGGGCGGAGCTCACCGCCGGCGGTGAGTACTCCGATATCAGCAGGGCGGCGCACAGCGATACGGGCACAGCGATCACCAGCGCCACGACACCGATCATGACCGTATTGAACAGAAGAGAGCCGACCCCGAACTTCCCGGCCTCTGGGACCCACTGCTGAGTCGTGAGGAACTTGCCAATTCCGACCAGGTGCAGGGCTCGGTACGAGCGAACGAGGAGGGCTACGAAGATCACGGCCATCAGCGCCAGCGTCATGGCCCCGGCCACGCGTGCGGTGGCGCGAAATATGACGTCCTGGCGCGGCCTGCGCACTTCGAAGTCGATCAGCTTTGAGCCCGTCCCCGCCATTTCACCCCAGAGTATAGCTAGCGACGCTACTTAAACACTAGGTTGATAGCTATAATGGGGTGGGGGCCGACGCGCGCCCCGAGCCGAGGTTAGGAGTCAGGTGCGACATAGGGACCGCCGGAGACCGAGAGGCGTCATGGGTCGTCGACGGTGGTGGCGCGCCGGCGTGGCGGCTCTGATCACCCTCGGAGTGGCCGCGCCCTTGGTAGCCGGGCCCAGCCCCGCCGCGTTCTCCGCCGGGGCGAGTCCGGATTCACAGCCGCCGGCGGTCACCGCGTCGCCCGATTCGCTTCTCGAGAACCAGCAGGTGGTGACCGTCGACTGGTCCGGGCTGCCGCCGACCGCGATCTCGATCAATCCCGAGACAGAGTACCGCGACGACGACGTGGCGATCCTGGAGTGCACCGCGGATCCGCCTGGCGGGGTCTGGTACTTCTTCCGGGACTGCTACACGCAGGGGGAGAATCTCGGCGGCAACATCGTCGCTCCTTCCGGCGGCCTGCAGGATTCCGAGATCCCCCTCGCCGGCGCCACGAGCGCAGCGGGAACGGGCACCTATCCGTTCCAGGTACAGGAAGGCACCCTCCAGACCGAGGAGGTGGAATTCCCCTGCGGCGGGGGCTACACGGCGCCCCAGTGCAACAACCCCTACGACATCCAGTGCGACAGCAACAATCCGTGCGTGCTCAAAATCGTGGTTCTGCCCGACGGCGCCCCGCCCATACCCAACGAGCTGTGGCAAGGGCCCCCCACGACGAAGCAGATTGCGAAGTGCGCCAAGAAGGTGACGACGTGCACCTACTCCCAGCTGATCGACGCCGCCCCCTCGGTGTCGCTCGACTTCGGCGCCATTCCCGATTGCCCTGCGATCGGAACCGGAAACCTGGCTATCGAGGGGGCGTCATCCTCGTCCTACGCGCTCGAGTCCTGGGCCGCTCAGCTCTGCACCGGGTCCACGCCGGTCACCATCAGCTACGCCGACCTGAGCGAGGACCTGGCCAAGGAGGATCTTCTCTCGGGTTCGACGACAGTCGGCGTGGCATCCATACCCCCCACCAGCGCCCAGAACGCGGCACGAACCATCCCGGGGGAGCTGGCCGCTCCCCTCGACGCGGGTGGGGTCAGCATCGTGTTCAACATGGTCGACCCGCTGACCGGCCTGCCCATCGGCTGCTCTCCCAATCAGCCCGTCTCGGAGTGCGCCACCCCGATCAGGCTCACTCCACGCCTGGTGGCGATGCTGATCACCAACTCGGCCACGGTGAACGCCCAGGAGCCGTTCGGGCATCTCGTGGCCGGAAGCTCCACCCGGTTCATCGAGCCACTCACCGACGATCCTGAGTTCCGGGCCCTCAACCCGGGCTTTCAGCCCCCCGCTATCTGCACCAGCAGCGGGAAGAAGAAGGCCCCGACCACCACCTGCACGGACTACGTGGAAGAGCCGGTGCTGCGGGCCGAACAGACCGACGACACCCTCATCCTCACCCAATGGATCGCAGGCGACTACGACGCCCGCCAGTTCCTCGCCGGAAGGGACCCCTGCGGGGCGAAGCTCAACCAGGACTGGGTGGGTGCCACCTATCCCAATGACCAGTTCGTCCAGTTGGCGCAGTCCTCGTCGGGTACCACCCCGGACTCCGACAGCTACTACCCCGAGACCGGCACTTCGACGGTCCTGCAATCCCTCCTCTACGGAATACCTGTCGGTGGTCCGCCCCCGTCACCAGGATCACCGAAGGCCTGGCTGCCGGCGCCGACGGACAACTATGCGTTCTTCGGCGTAGTCGACACAGTAAGCGCAAACCGCTCGGGGCTCCCTAGCGCCGAGCTGATCTCGGCCGAACCCAATACCAGCGAACTCTCGCGCTTCGTCAACGAACAGGGTGGAACCTGCACGCCCCTGACGGATCCCTCCACGTCCGGCTTCGTGGCCGGCAACCAGGCGGGCCTCGACGAGGCCTACCGCACCATGGCGGTCGGCGCCGACGGCATGCTGGTCCCGCCGGTCGCCACCACAGACCCCGACGCCTACCCTCTCGCCAAGATCGATTACGCGTTGGTCCCGAGTGGCGGCCTCACCAAACAGAACGCGACCGTCGTGGACTCGTTTCTGAATTTCGCAGCCGGACCCGGGCAGTCTTCGCAGTATCTTCCCGCGGGATACGTGCCCCTCCCCGCCAACCTGGAGGCCCAAACCTCGGAGATCGCCAACAAGGTGGCAGTCGAGGGAGCCGAGTCCTCGGCGACAAAGCTCACCGGCGGTGCGACCGGTCAGCCGGCGGCTTCGACGACCACCACGGTCGGTTCGTCGCCGAATGGGCCGCGAACGTCCTCCGACGGACCGGCTGCCGCTGGCTCGTCATCACCCTCGGCATCGCCACTCGAGAACGCGGTCAGCATCCCGCCGGGGCGGGGGCTCCACGAAGCCGGAGTCTTCCTCAGCGCCGCGGACCTCTTGTCGGGGGGCTGGCTGATCCCATTGGCCGCGGCCCTAGCCGCCGGCTGCGCGCTCGCCGGCCTGATCCTCAGACGTAGCCGGTCACTGCGATCAAAGAGGGCGTGACGTGCTGGCCGAGTCACCGACACTGGAGCTTCCGAAGCTTGATTTAGCGCCGAAAGCGCACGTCGCGGGCGGTGCCGGTGCCACTCGCATCGCCTCGCAGGTGCTGCTTACCTTCTCCGCGATGCTGGCCGGATTCATCCTCTTCGCCTTCATCCTGTCTTCCCTCTCCACCGACCGGGCCCAAGCCGGGCTCGAGCGGCGGTTCGAGAAGCCACTTTCCTACGGTCGGGCGCCGATCGGCGGGAAACTGCGCCCGGGGACTCCCGTCGCCCGGTTGGACATACCCGCGATAGGACTCCATCAGATCGTGGTGGAGGGGACCGGCTCGGCCCAGTTGGCGCACGGTCCAGGACATCTGGCCGTTTCCCCTCTACCCGGCCAAGCCGGCAACGCGGTGATAGCCGCCCACCGCCTTGTTCTGGGAGATGCCTTCGCCCGGCTGTCGGACCTGAAACCGGGCGCAACGGTAGAAGTACTAACGGGCCAAGGGCATTTCACATACATAGTGCGACACAGGACGGTCGTCCCGGCGTCCGACACGGCGGTCTTCCAAGCCACAGCGTCCAACCAGCTCACGCTGGTCACCGGTGACAACCTCTCCGCCACGCGACGACTTGCCGTCGTCGCCGTCCTCGAGGGTCCGGCCAAACCCGCCCCCGCAGGGCGTCCTTCCGTCCTTAGCCCATCGGACGGTGGCCTGGTCGGCAATACCGGGGACCTCGGCCAGCTCGCAGCTTGGGCGGCCCTGCTCCTGCTGGTCGCGGGGGCCACGGTCTTCGTTTATCGGATTCTCCCCCGGTGGTCCGCCTACCTGGCTACGACGCCCGTGGTTCTTCTCGTCACCTGGCTCGTATACACCAACCTGGCGCAGGTCCTCCCCGCCACGCTCTAGCCGGTCCTGATTCAGCGGGCCGCGACGTCGCGAATGGCGTCGACGATAGTGGCGACCGACGGCATCACGGCGGCTTCGAGAGTCGCCGCTGAGCCGACCGGCGCGAAGCGGGCCCCCACCCGGCGGACGGGCGCCTCGAGCTCGCCGAACAGCTCTTCGTTGATGACGCTCGCGACCTCGGCCCCGAACCCCACGAAGCGGGTGGCATGGTGGGCGACGACGGCGCGGCGGGGGGNNGTGCGGGCGACCGACCGCAGCACGGTCTCGGCGTCGAACGGAACCAAGGTCCGCAGATCCACGACCTCGACATCGATCGGGTCGGCCGCCACCTGCTCGGCCGCGGCCAGCGCATCCCGAACGGTACGGCCGTACGTAAGTACCGTCACGTCGGTGCCGGCCCGCTTCACATGGGCCGCCCCCAGGGGGATGCGGTACTCGCCGTCCGGCACCGGCCCCTTGGTCCCGTAAAGCACCACGTTCTCGACGAACACGCACGGGTCGTCGTCGAAGATGCAGGACGTCAGCAGGCCCTTCGCATCGGCCGGGCAGCTGGGCACGACGACCTTCAGTCCGGGAACGTGGGCCAACCACGACTCCAGAGTCTGCGAGTGCGTGGCACCCGACCCGAGCCCGCCGAACACGGCGGTCCGCAGCGTGAGGGGCATAGTGAGCAACCCGCCCGACATGAAGCGCGCCTTGGCCGCGTGGTTGACGAGCTGGTCGAGGGCGATGCTGACAAAGTCCATGATCATCACCTCAGCCACCGGTCGCATCCCCATCGCCGCCGCGCCCACCGCGGCGCCGACGATGGCCGCCTCGGAGATTGGGGTGTCCCGCACCCGGTCGGAACCGTGTTTGGTCGAGAGCCCCTTGGTCACCTGCGAGATGCCGCCGCCGGGGTCGGCCAGGTCCTCCCCGATCAGAAACACCGTCGGGTCGGCCGCCATCGCCTCGTCGAGAGCCAGGTTGAGCGCCTGCCGCATGCTTCGTGTTGTCGTCGCGTCCGAGACCGCCGTTTCGATCATGCCATCACCCCGGAGCGCTCCCCGTAGACGTCGACGAAGGCCTCTTCGGGCTCCGGCCGATCCGCGGCCAGCGCGGCTGCGAACGCCGCCCCGACCTCCTCGAGGGCCTGCCGCTCGATCTCGATCGCGACCGCCTCTTCGAGCACCCCGTCCTGGAGCAGCCGGGCACGATAACGGGCCACCGGCTCCGCCAGGCGCGCCGCCTCCAGCTGCTCCGCCGGGACGTAGGTCATGGCGTCGCCGAAGTAGTGGCCCCACAGTCGGAACGTCGTGCACTCGAGCAGCGTCGGTCCCGCACCGCTCCTGGCCCGTTCGACCGCCCGCGCAAGCGCGCCGTGGACGGTGTCGGGATCGTTGCCGTCCACCCGCTCTCCAGGGATCCCGTAGCCGGCCGCCCGGTCGACCACGGCGGCGACGGGTTGGGCGTGCGCGGTCGCCGTCATCTCGGCGTAGCCGTTGTTCTGGCAGAGGAAGACCACGGGCAGGCGCCACAGAGCCGCCAGGTTGATCGCCTCGTGGAAGGATCCGGTACCGGTGGCACCGTCGCCGAAGCTGGCGACCGCGACCTGGCCGCTTCCGCGCAGCTGCGCGGCCAGCCCGACGCCCACGGCGATCGGGATGCCCGACCCGACGATCCCGGTGGATAGCACGAGTCCCGACGGTGGGTGGGCTATGTGCATGGCGCCGCCCTTGCCCTTGTTGACGCCGGTGGTCCGGGTCAGCAGCTCCGCGACCAGCGGCCCGAGCGGCACCCCCTTGGCCACCTGGTCGTGCAACCCGCGGTACGTCGTCACCAGCAGGTCGTCGGCCCGTAGCGCGGCACCCAGCCCGGCCGCGATCGCCTCCTGGCCTGTGGCCGGCCAGTACGTGCACGCAAACTCGCCGGAGCTGAGCCCCCGCCTGACCCGTTCGTCGCAACTGCGGATCAGCGTCATGAGTTCGTACATGCGACGCCGCACGTGTGCCGGCGGCAGGCTCGCTTCGCGTTCGCTCAAGGATCCTCCCCGGGTCGGGCCAATGCTTCGAGCACCTCGGCAACCAGCTCGCCGACTGCATACGTCTCGCCCTCGCGCCCGATGCGACGAAGCACGCCGGCCACGGGTGCCGTGACCTCGCTTTCGACCTTGTCCGTCTCGAGCACGTACAGCGCCTGGTCCTGGGCGACGCCGGCGCCATCGTCGATGAGCCACTTGGTTAGCGTCGCTTCGGTCATTTCCATGCCGAGCTTCGGGATGCGGATATGGATCGTCATCACCGAGTTTCGGGGCGAGCCCTAGGAGCCCTTAACCCACAAATGCCTTGATGTCCTTGACGAGCTTGTCCTCGATCTCGAAGTTCCAGGCGGTCTCGGCGACGTCCACCGCAAGAAACAGCTCGGAGATCAGCAACGTCTCGATCACCGCAACCCCGAGATGCTCGAGCCACTTGCCGATGCCAATGCGAACCGTGAAGTCGTTGGGGGTCCCAGAGATGGTGATGGTCATGGCCCGGTCTGCGTCGACCACCTCGCGCAGGAAGCCGCCCTTCTTGGCCTGGATCACCGCGCCTTGCCCGCTCGGCTTGGAGGTCTGGACCTTGAAACCGTCGGACTTGAGGTACTCCTCGATGTGTCCCTGCACATATCCAGGGTCCCGGTCCTTGCCTTGGAAGCGCAGCACCTTCTCACCGACCATGATTCCTCCAAGCCTGACTCACTAGCGGACTCCCTGGATTCGCGACGAACCCATACGCCGCGCCGCAACCTAGTGCACCGGTCGGCAGAGAGCCCGTCGAGCGGGCCGACCAAACCCGAACCGCCGCCCTACACGTTGCGGCGGTAGCGCCCCCCGACTTCGAACAGGGCGTCGGTGATCTGGCCGAGGCTGCAGGACCTCACGGCTTCCATCAGCACCGCAAAGACGTTGCCGCCCCCGAGGGCGACCTCCTGCAGCCGCGCTATGGCGGCGGGGCTCTCCTCGGCGTGGGCGGCTTGGAAGGCGGCCAGGCGGCGCAGCTGGCTCTGCTTCTCGTCGTCGCTGGACCGGGCCAGCTCCAGTCGGGCCGGCACCTCGTCGCCTTCGGGGTTTCGGAAGGTGTTGACGCCGATGATCGGAAGGGATCCGTCGTGCTTGCGCGACTCGTAGAGCATCGACTCGTCCTGGATGCGGCCCCGCTGGTAGCCGGTTTCCATGGCCCCGAGCACTCCACCCCGGTCGCTGATCCGCTCCAACTCGGCCAGGACGGCTTCTTCGACCAGGTCGGTCAGATCCTCGACTACGAAGCTTCCCTGCAGCGGGTTCTCGTTGCGAGCCAGTCCCCACTCCTGGTTGATGATCATCTGGATGGCCAGGGCTCTTCGAACCGAATCGGCGGTGGGGGTGGTCACCGCCTCGTCGAAAGCGTTGGTGTGGAGGCTGTTGGCGTTGTCGTAAATGGCACAAAGAGCTTGCAGGGTGGTGCGGATGTCGTTGAACGACATCTCCTGCGCGTGCAGCGAACGACCGGAGGTCTGGACGTGGTACTTGAGCCGTTGGGACCGCGTGCTGGCTCCGTAGCGATCCCGCATGGCGATGGCCCATATCCTGCGGGCGACCCGACCGATGACTGTGTACTCGGGGTCCATTCCGTTGGAGAAGAAGAAGGAGAAGTTGGCGGCGAAGTCGTCGACGCTCATGCCCCGGGCCAGGTAGGACTCCACGTAAGTGAAGCCGTTGGCCAGGGTGAACGCGAGCTGACTGATGGGGTTCGCACCCGCCTCGGCGATGTGGTAGCCCGAGATCGAAACGGAGTAGAAGTTGCCGACGTCGTTGGCCACGAACCACTCCTGCATGTCGGCCATTACCCGCAACGAGAACTCGATGGAGAAGATGCACGTGTTCTGGCCTTGGTCCTCCTTGAGGATGTCGGCCTGGACCGTGCCGCGGACCTGGCTCAGGGTACGGGCCTCGATAACGGCCCGCTCCTGGTCGGAAGGGGCGTGGCCCGACTCGGCTTCGAAGCGGGCGACCTGGTCGTCGACGGCGGCGTTGAAGAACATGGCCAGGATCGTGGGAGCGGGGCCGTTGATGGTCATGGACACCGACGTCGACGGATCGCACAGGTTGAACCCCTGGTACAGCGCTCTCATGTCGTCGAGGCTGGCGATCGAAACTCCAGAGTTGCCGACCTTGCCGTAAATGTCGGGCCTCTCGGCCGGGTCGAAGCCGTACAGGGTCACCGAGTCGAACGCGGTCGATAGTCGGGTCGCCGGCTGACCCTCGCTCAGCAGGTGAAAGCGGCGATTGGTCCGAAAGGCGTCCCCCTCCCCCGCAAACATGCGCGCCGGGTCTTCTTCCTCCCGTTTGAACGGGAACACCCCGGCCGTGAATGGGAACTCTCCCGGAAGGTTTTCCGACCGGATCCACCGAAGGAGCTCGCCCTCGTCGGTGAAGCGGGGCAAGGCCACCCGAGGGACCGGCGTGCCCGAAAGTGACGACCGGGCCATGTCTGGCGACCTGTACGTCTCCACCTTGGTCGGCCACGCATCCAGCAGCGCCCGGCTCGATTCCGACAGCCCGGATTCGGCTTTCGATGCCAGGGCCTCGACGTCGGTCACCGAACGGCCTTCGGCCGCGAGTAGCGCAGCCACGGCCTGCAGTTGTTGACGCCGCCGCGCTGCGGCCGCTTCGGCTCCGGTTTGCGAGTGGTAGGCCCTCACGGTGTCGGCTACGTCGCCCAGGTAACGGCGCCGGGCCGAAGGCACGATGGGGTGCCCACGGGTGGAAGCCCGCCCGGCGACGGGGCCGAGCAGCCCCGGCGTGGCGGCCAGCCCGAGGCCGGTGAGCTGGTCGCGCAAATACTGGTACAAGGCGGTCACCCCGTCGTCCGCGAACCGCGACGCCACGGTGCCGAAGACCGGCAGCTCCTCGAGTGAAAGGCCGGGGTGCTCGCCGGTGCGCGCCAGCTGCCGGCGTACGTCGCGCAACGCGTCCTCACCCCCTCGCCGTTCGAACTTGTTGATGGCGACGGCGCCGGCGAAGTCGAGCATGTCGATCTTCTCCAGTTGGGACGCGGCCCCGAACTCGGGCGTCATCACGTACAAGGAGAAGTCCACGTGAGGGACGACCGCCGAGTCGCCCTGACCGATACCCGGGGTCTCCACTATCACCAGGTCGAACCCGGCGGCCCGGCAGGAGGCGATGGCGTCGTCCAAGCCATCGGGCAGCTCGCTGACCGATCCCCTGGTCGCGAACGACCGGAAAAAGATGCGGCCGTTGGCGAGTCCATCTCCCTCGATGGCGTTCATCCGGATCCGGTCACCGAGGAGGGCGCCCCCACCCTTACGGCGGGTCGGGTCAATGGCGAGAACGGCGATGCGCAGCTTGTCTTCCTGATCGAGGCGGAATCGGCGGACCAGCTCGTCGGTCAGGGAAGACTTGCCGGACCCGCCCGTTCCGGTGATGCCGAGCACGGGCGCCCGGTGGTGTGCGGCCGCAGCCCGGATGGCGTCGCGGGCCGACTCTTCGAGAAATCCGGCTTCCGCGGTCGTCATGGCCCGGGCCAGGGCCCGCTGGTCTCCGCCAAGAAGGGCTTCGATCTCCGCCCCGACGGGCGGTCTGAGATCGTGGTCGCACTCGACTATCAGCTGGTTGATCATCTGGGCCAGGCCCATTTTCTGTCCATCCTGGGGAGAGAAAATGCGGGCCACGCCGTAGTCCTGGAGCAGCGCGATTTCCGACGCGATAATGGTCCCCCCACCGCCGCCGTACACCCTGACGTCGCTTCGCCCGGCGGCCGCCAGCCGGTCCACCAGATACTTGAAGTACTCGACGTGGCCTCCCTGGTAGGAGCTGACGGCAACGCCTTGCACGTCCTCCTGGACGGCTGCGGTGACGATCTCGTCGACAGATCGGTTGTGGCCCAAGTGGATCACTTCGGCCCCTTGGGCCTGGAGCAGCCGGCGCATTATGTTGATGGCGGCGTCGTGACCGTCGAACAGGCTGGCCGCCGTCACGAACCGCACGGCGTGCTCGGGCCGGTACAGAGGCGGTCCTGCTTCCGTTCCGGTCACGCCACCCATAATACTAGGACGTCCAACTAAGGGCCGGCCACGAAACAACTTGACGCAATTCTTTGGCACCAGGTCTGGACATGGACGAGGCGGGTACCAAGTTGTTCGGTGGCGGGTCCTAGGACCCAGCCGGGTGCTCACCGGCCATCAGATCGGCCAAACGGGCGAGCGGTCGAGCGCCTAGGTGACTGACGATTTCACCGGCCGCCAGGGCACCCAAGCGCGCGCTCGCCTCCGGACCGAGATCCCGAACCACTCCATAAAGAAACCCGGCCGCGAAGCTGTCTCCCGCTCCCGTGGTGTCGACCACCCGGCTCACGGGCGCGGCGGGGACGGAAACGACTTGCGACCCGGTCGCCACTATCGAACCCCGCGCCCCCAAGGTGATCGCCACCGCGGGGCAACGGCGGCTGAGCGTCGACAGGGCCGCCTCGACAGTGTCCACACCAGCCAAGCCGCAAGCCTCGGCCTCATTGGCGAACAGCACGTCGACCCGGTCGAGCAGGGCGTCGAGTGCGAGGCGCTTCAGGTCGACCCAGGAGGGATCCGAACCCGAGAAGGCCACGAGGGTCCCTCCGGCCTTAGCGGCCGAAACGGCGCGCTCGACGGCCGGGTCCGTCTCCGGCTTCCCGCAGAGATACCCCTCGATGTAGACGACCGTGGCCGCGCCGATGGCCTCGACGCCCACGTCATCGGGACCCAGCAGAGCCCCGACGCCAAGGTTGGTGCACATCGTCTTCTCCGCGTCAGGGGAGACCATCACGAGACAGCGACCGGTCCCAGGACCGCCTCGGGCCGGCGGCACTTCGAAACGCACGCCGGCAGCGCGGATGTCGTGCACGAAGACCCGGCCCAGGTCGTCGTCGGCCACTTTTCCGACGAACTCGACCGAGGCGCCGAGAGACGCCAGGCAGGCCGCGGTATTGGCGGCGGATCCACCCGACGCTTCAGTGGCGGGCCCGAGAGCCGCATAGATTTTCTCCGCCTCGCTGTCGTCAACGAGGGTCATGGTGCCCTTCTCCAAACCGAAGCTGGCGACCAGAGAGTCTTCGGAGGGAGCGAGCACGTCTACAATGGCGTGACCGACTGTGACAACTTCAGGGGCCGAATCCATATGACGACGGTAGTTGCAGCTGGAGGGGGAGGCCGTGGCTCGAACTGACAGCTACCGACTTCCGCTCAACGTTCTTCCGCGCCACTACCGCTTGGAGCTGCGACCGAACTTGTCGGAAGCGCGCTTCGATGGAACGGCCACGATCCTCATCGACGTGGTGGAAGCGACCAGTCAACTGGTGCTCAACGCGGCTGGGTTGACCATCAGCGGGCCCCACGTGGAGACACCGCAAGGCACCCAGGTCTCCGGCGAGGTCTCCTTCAACGAGCCGGAACAGCAAGCCACGATCACGCTCTCCGAGCCACTCGAGCCGCAATCGGGCTTCCGCCTTCATCTGGACTTCGCCGGCAATCTCAACGATCAGCTGCACGGCTTCTACCGGAGCACCTACCGCGACGAGGAGGGCGTGGAGCAGGTCATCGCCACGACCCAGTTCGAGCCGGCAGACGCTCGAAAGGCCTTCCCGTGCTGGGACGAACCCTCCTTCAAGGCCTCGTTCGCCATCAGCCTGGTCGTGGACGACGGCGTCACCGCCCTCTCCAACGCGGCCGTCGCATCCACCGAAGCTCTCGACAACGGCCTTTGTCGCGTGAACTTCGAAGAGACGATGGTCATGTCGACCTACCTGGTCGCGTTCGTCATCGGGCCCTTCGAGCTCACCCCCACCCTCGATGTCGGCGGGGTGCCGTTGCGAATAGCCGCGGTGCCCGGACGTTCTCACTTGACGTCTTTCGCCGAAGCCGCCGCCAGCCACGCCCTCGAATTCCTTTCGAACTATTTCGAGATCCCGTACCCGGGCGGGAAGATGGACCACGTCGCCATACCCGATTTCGCGTTCGGCGCCATGGAAAACCTGGGGTGCGTCACCTACCGGGAAAACGCGCTCCTGGCCGACCCCGCGCTGGCCAGCCAGGTCGAGCTACAACGGATCGCGACGGTCGTCGCTCACGAGACGGCGCACATGTGGTTCGGCGAT
>PMHU01000034.1:195-10670 GCA_003156795.1 Acidimicrobiaceae bacterium | reverse complement strand
GTAGACCTCGTCGGTGTCGAGGTCGAGCTTGAGCGTCTCGAGGAACTCGGCCGGGTCGCTACTGTCGGCCGACCAGTCGACGATGCGCTGGAGCCACACCACGTCCGCGGACGACGACTGCTCCTTGTAGCCCCAATGGGCGGCGATGCCCCACTCCGCTCGGTTGTGCATCTCGTTGGTTCGGATCTGAGCTTCGAGAGCCTTGCCCTGGGGGCCCACGACGGTGGTGTGAAGCGACTGGTACAGGTTGAACTTNNTCGTAGATCTCGTCGAACTCCTTGCCCTTGACCACCATCTTCTCGTAGATCGAGTAGAGGTGCTTGGGGCGGCCGGTGACCTGGGCCTCGATGCGGGCCCCTCCCAGCCGGTCGCAGACCTCGCCGATGACCTGCGTCAGATAGACGTCGCGCTCCGGCGCCCGGGTGGCGACCATCTGCTCGATCTCGGCGTAGCGCCGCGGGTGCAGGGCGGCAAACGCCAGGTCCTCGAGCTGCCACTTGATGTCCTGGATGCCGAAACGGTGGGCCAGCGGAGCGTAGATGTCGAGGGTCTCCTGGGCGCTGCGCTTCTGCTTCCACTCCGGCATGGCCGCAATGGTCTGCATGTTGTGCAAGCGGTCGGCCAGCTTGATCAGAAGGACCCTCGGGTCCTTGGCCATGGCCACCAACATCTTGCGCATGGTCGCAGCCTGCTGAGCCTGGCGAGAGTCGAACCGGACCCGGTCGAGCTTGGTCACGCCGTCCACGATCGACGCCACGTCGACGCCGAACTCGATCTCTATCTCGTCCAACCCGAACCCGGTGTCCTCGACGGCGTCGTGGAGGATGGCAGCCGCGATCGTGGTGTCGTCGAGCCCGAGGCCGGCCAGGATGGTGGCGACGGCCAGAGGGTGCGATATGTAGGCCTCCCCGGAGCTGCGCAGCTGGCCCTCGTGGGCCTTGGCCGCGGCTTCGTAGGAGCGGACTATCAGCGCGGTCGGGTCCCGCGGGTGGCGGGCCCGAAAAGCGCTCAGCAGAGGCTGCAGGGCATCGGCAGTTTGGACCTGGCGTCGCCACGGCAGAACCCGCTCGACCGTCGCCACGGCCCGAGCCCGGTTGGCGCCGTCCCCGCGGCTCACGTCTGCGTCTTCCTATTCATAGTTGAGTAAGGAAACGGTATCGAGGCCTTCGAGCTTCCCGCGGCCACCCAGGAAAGCCAGCTCCACGATGCACCCCACGCCAACCGGCTCGGCTCCCAACCGGCGCACGAGGCGAGCCGTGGCGGCTGCGGTGCCGCCGGTGGCCAAGACGTCGTCGATGATCAAAGCCCTCTCTCCGCCTGTCAGTGCATCCTGGTGGACTTCCAGCGAATCGGTGCCGTATTCCAGCTCGTAGGTCTCGGCGTGCACCAACCACGGGAGCTTCCCCGCCTTGCGGACCGGCACGAACCCGGCGCCCAGGCGGATGGCGACGGGTGCTGCGATTATGAACCCGCGCGCCTCGACCCCGAGTACCTTGTCGACCCGACGATCGCCGAAGGCGGCCGCCAGCAGTTCGACGCATTCGGCCAAGGCGGCGGCATCCGACAGCAGGGGCGTGATGTCCTTGTACACCACCCCGGCCTTGGGAAAGTCCGGGATGTCCCGGATCAGGTCCTTCAGCCAACTGTTGGCGCCCTCCATGGCTCCACGGTACAGGTGCTCCGGAGTCCGCTGGCGCATGAGCGCTTACTGCGTCAGCGCCGGCGACCCTTCTTGCGGGGGCGGGGCGGAGGCTTGGTCCCCGACCTCGCCGGCGCGGATGTCCGCAAAGGAATGGACCCCGTGGGCGCGCCGCCATCGGAGGCGTCAGAGCCATAGGGCTCCTCCTCGGGAACATCAACCTCGCTTCGTCGGCCGTCGTCGAGCTCCAGAGTCGACGCACGTGGGCTCGAGCCCGTCGTCGCCAAGCCCAGAACTCCGCTCAGATCCCCGCTCGCGGCGGCCGCCGGGGTGATTCGGCGCCCGCTCGTGCCAGCCGCCATCCGGCGCCTGATCTCCGCGTAGCGCGGCTCTCTCTCCTTGAGCACCGCGAGCAGAGGCGAAGCGATGAAGATCGACGAGTAAGCCCCCGTGGTCAACCCGACGAACAGGGCCAACCCGAAGTCGTCGAGGGCGGTGGCGCCCAGGATCCAAGCGCCTACCACCAGGATCGAGAGGATCGGGAGAATGGCGACCAGCGAGGTGTTGAGGGAACGGGCCAGCACCTGGTTCATGGAAAGGTTGACCGTGTCGGTGTAGGTCAGCCGGTTGGTGGACGCCAAGCCTCGCGTGTTCTCCTGGACGCGGTCGAACACGACGATGGTGTCGTACAGGGAGTAGCCGAGGATGGTGAGGAAGGCCACGACCGTGTCGGGGCTCACTTGGAACCCGGAAAGCGAGTAGATCCCGGCCGTCACGAGAATGTCGTGGACCAAGGCGAAGAGCGCGGCCAGGGCCATCTTGCCCTCGAAGCGCAACCATATGTAAACCGAGACCAGGACCAGGAAGATGATGACGGCNNCCCGCCATTTTCGCCAAGGCATCGGTCACGGTTTCGACGTTGCCGGTTTCGCCGGTGAACTTGGCCGCAGCCGCCACTTGGACCGTGCGCTGATGGGTCTGGGTGTTGGTCAGGATCTGAATGGTGGATTGGCCGAAACCGGGAACGGCGGCGCCGACCACGCTGCGGGCTTCAGCTACCGACGCCGTCGAGGGGACGTCCCACACGGTGCCGCCCTTGAAGTCGATCGAGAAGTTGAGGCCACGCGTCCCTAGAGATACGAGGCCGACGAGGATCACCAGCCCCGAAATGGCGAACCACCGCTTCCATCTCCCGGCGAAATCGAAAGAGGTCTCGCCCCGGAACAGACGCAGAAAGGCGTTGGGGCGACCGACGGCCACTCAGGCCTCCCTCGTCACGGTCCGGCCGCCCAGCCCACGAGCGATCCCGAACATCCTGTTCTCCACGAAGCCGCGGCGTCGACCGACCAGGATCACGGCCGGTCGAATGAAGAAATAGGCGGTGAAGACGTCGAGCAGGGTCGAAAGCCCGAGGGTGAAGGCGAAGCCCTTCACGTCACCGACGGTGAGGAGGTACAAGATGAGAGCAGCCAGGAAGGACACCGAGTCCGCGGTCAGCACGGTCCTGAAAGCGCGCGCGAAACTCCGCTCCACCGACTGCCTGACCGTGCGGCCCGCCCGCACCTCGTCTTTGAGTCGTTCGAAGTACACCACGTATGAGTCCACGGTTATACCGACGGACACAATGATGCCCGTGACACCGGCCAGAGTCAGGGTCAGGGGGTGGCTCGACTGGCTGAGCTGGGCGAGGATCGAGAACAAGATCGCCCCGCCCACGCCCAAGCCGATGAGCACCACCAGAGCTAGAGCGCGGTAGTAGATCAGCATGTACAGCATCACCACCACGATCCCCCCGATGCCGGCCAACAGGCCGGCCCGCAGGGAATCCTTGCCGATGGTGGCGGACACGGTCTGCACCGACTGGGGTACGAAGCGGACCGGAAGCGAGCCGTATTTGAGCACGAGGGCCAGATCGGACGCTTGCTTCTGGGTGAAGGGGGCGGAGCTGGAGCCGCTGATCACGGCCACCCCGTTGAAGCTCGAAGCCTGGATGGTGGGGGCGGACTGGACCACGCCGTCGAGCTCTATGGCTTCCATGCTCTGATAGGGCGGGTTGCTCGGATCTTGCTGGTAGAACGGGTAGCGCTCCGACGCGATCTTGTCGAACTCGGTGGCGCCCGAGCTGGTGAACGTCACTTGGACCTCGAAGCCTCCGCCCGCGGTCGGGGCGATGATGCTGGTGTTGGAGACGACGTTGCCCTTCATATCGGCCGGGCCGAGCACGTAGCGGGCAGAGTTGTCGTAGTAGGGCAGGATGACGCTGTTGGCCGCGGAGTCGGCGGAGATCGGGGTGGTGGGCAACAACGCCGCAGTGGAGGAGCTGCAGTCGGCCTGGGTCACCCCGCTCGCGGGAGCGACGGTGGTGCTCGGGGTGGTCGTGCTCGGGGTGGTCGTGCTCGGGGTGGTCGTGGATGCGGTCGAGCCGGCTGCGGGGAAGCTGTAGGCAGCCAGTTGCACCTTCGATGAAGGCACCGCCAGCGCGGACTTCGAAGTCGTGGCGCTCGTCGGCCCCGTCGTAGAGGTCGCCTTGGTCGTGCTGGTGACCTTGGATGTGGTGGCGCTGGTCGGCTTGGTCGTCGAGGCGGTCGAAGACGGCTTGGTCGTCGACGTCGACTTGGGGGCGGTCGTCGACGTCGTGGGCGTGGCGGCGACCGGGATGATGCAATCCACGGGCCGGAAGTACAGGGTCGCCGTCTCTCCCAGGATCTTCAGGGCCGCCTGGGGATCCTTGATGCCGGGCAGGTCGATCACGACGTCGCTGCCCTGACGGGACACGGCCGAGTTCCCCACGCCGAGGCCGTTGACCCGGTTGTCGATGATGTTGACTGCCTCCTGCAACTCGGCCGCGGTGGCCGTCCCCTGAGGCTTCAAGACCACCGAAACGCCGCCGCGGAGGTCGAGGCCGAGGAGGATGGAGTGCCCGGCGAGGATCGTCCCTCCGAGGGACAGCACGGCGACCATGATCATGCCAAGGAGGGACCACACCAGGCTGCGCCGCATTGCTTAGACGTCGCCGGATAGCGGCGGGTCGGGATCCGCGTCGCCGGGCTGTGGCAAGGTGTGGTCTTCTTCGTCGGCGGCGGGCGGCAGCTGGGCGGGGTCGTCTCTGGGGGTGACGTCCCATTCGTCGTCATCCGGCTCCGGATCCTGGGCGACGGCCGCGCCGGGGTGAACGTTGATCGCCCGCCTCAAGAAGGTCAGCACCACGTCGGGCGCGACCTCGACCTCGGCCACCTCGGAGTCCAGCGCCACGATCTTGCCGTGGATGCCGCCGGCCGAGATCACGAGGTCGCCAACGTCGAGCTGTTTGGCGGTGACCTGCTGCCGCTTGAACTTCTGCTGGCGGGGCCGGATGAAGAAGATGTAGGCGCCGGCGAACACGAACACGATGAGCAGCAGGGACAGCTCTGACGACCCACCCGACTTGCTTTTGCCCGTGGTGGTAGGAGAGGTCGAGGCGATGAGGGCGTGGAGAATGTGCATTTAGGCGGGAGTGTCCATCCGAGAGGGGGACCGGAGGACATTAGCGCAGCGGCCTGGGGTCCCACGCTTCAGCCACCTGACGGCGCAACCTCGTCAGCGTGCCCGCGGTCACCGATTCTCGTATCCTTTCGAAGAGATCGAGCATCCAGGTCAGGTTGTGGATCGTGAGCAGGCGACCTGCGGCGGGCTCGCCGACGTTGAGCAGGTGCCGCAAATAGCCGCGACTGAAGCGGGCGCAGACCTGGCAGTCGCACGCCCCGTCGAGCGGCCCATCGTCGGCGGCGTGGCGGGCCGCCCTGACCGAGAGCCGACCGCTCGAAGTGAGCGCGGTCCCGTGGCGGGCCAGGCGGGTCGGGAGGACACAGTCGAACATGTCCACCCCGAGCGAGACGGCTTCGACGATCGATATCGGGTCGCCCACCCCCATCAGGTAGCGCGGTCTGTCCTGGGGTAGCGGGCCCACCGCGGCCGCCAGGGCGGGAAGCATCTCGCCTCGGGTCTCACCAACCGACAGGCCTCCGACGGCGTAACCGTCGAAGCCCATGGCTACCGTCTCGGCCGCACACTCGGCCCGAAGATCGGGTGACAGCCCGCCCTGCACGATGCCAAACAGGCTCTGATCGCTTCGGATGTGGACGCCGCGGGCGCGACCGGCCCAAGCGAGCGTCCGCTTGGCCGCCAGCCGGACTTCCTCGTCAGACGCGGGAAGGCCGCAGCAGACGTCGAGGACCATCTGTATGTCGGCGCCGATCTGTTCTTGCACGCCAACTGCGTCCTCGGGGGTAAGGCGGTGGGTGGACCCGTCGTAGGTCGAGCGGAACGTCACCCCGTCGTCGTCGACTCGCGGGCCGAGAGAGAAGACTTGATACCCGCCGGAATCCGTGAGCATCAGGCCGCCCCAACCGGTGAGGCGGTGCAGGCCGCCCAGGTCGGCGATCACCTCGGCTCCGGGGCGCAGCATCAAGTGATAGGCGTTGGCGAGGAGCAGTTGCGGGCCCAACGCCTCGAGGTCGGCAGAGTCCAGGAGGCGAACGGCTCCCCTCGTGGCCACGGGCATGAAGCACGGCGTGGTGAAGGTCCCCCGAGCCGTGGTGACGAGCCCCGCTCGGGCCGCTCCATCTTCGGCCTGCACCTCGAGCACGGCGGGTGTCACGCGCCCGGCCCTGCTCTCTCCCCCGGAAGGGAGCGGCGGCCGACGATCATGGCGTCACCGAACGAGAGGAACCGGTAGCCGGCCGCCAACGCTGTCTCGTACAGCCGACGCCAGCGCGGCCCGCAAAATGCTTCCAGCATCAGCAGCAGCGTCGAGCGCGGCAAGTGGAAGTTCGTGAGGAGTACGTCGACGACCGCGAAGCGGAAGTCCCCGCGGATGAAAAGATCGCTGGAGCCTTCCATGGTTCCCGTCGCGGCCGCGGTCTCGAGCGCCCTGACGGTGGTCGTTCCCACCGCCACCACGCGCCGGGCCGTCCGGCACGCTTCCCACGTTTCGACAGGGACCCGGTACCGCTCCCTGTGAATGGCGTGCTCTTCGGCCCGATCGGCGACGACGGGCTTGAAGGTGGCGAGCCCGATGGCCAGGTCGACGGCATGAACTTCGACGCCTCGAGCCCGGCACCGGTCGAGGACCTCGTCGGTCAGGTGCAATCCCGCGGTCGGAGCGGCCACGGATCCGGGTCGATCGGCGTAGACGGTCTGGTACCGGCCCGGATCCTGCAGCGGGGCGCGGATGTAGGGCGGCAGGGCCACGGTTCCGGACGTCTCGATTACGTGGACGGGATCGGCCAGGAAGCGCACCCTCCTTTGGCCGCCGTCCAACCGCTCCCCCACTTCGACCGCACCGGCCGTCCCCGGGGCGGCTGTCAGCACCGTCCCGGGCGCCAGGCGCCGGCCCGGACGCACCAGCGCCGTCCACGACCTGCGGTCGTCGCCTTCCTGCTCGAGCAGGAGCACCTCGGCGGCACCTCCGGTCGCCTTGAACAGGCGCAGCCGGGCCGGAACGACCCGAGAACTGTTGACGACGAGCACGTCGCCCTCACCGAGGAGTTCTGGAAGGTCCCGCACGTGGCGGTGGGCCACTGCCGCACCGGGGTCGGTGGCGTCGAGCAACCGGGCCGAGTCTCTCGGCTCGAGCGGGAGCTGGGCGATCGCCTCATCGGGGAGCTCGTACTCGGGGACCTCCACAGCCCTCACGGTCTAGCCGATGGGCCGGCGGGGTCGTCGCTAACAGCCCGAGCCGGCTCTTCAGATCAGAACAGGCCTGGTTCGACGTCCTCTGCCGAAGTCGCGGGGGTTGCGGCCGCGAGCGGGGGGGCTTCCAGCCCGAGGTGCTGCCAGGTGGCCGGCAGCGCCACCCGGCCCCGGGGCGTCCGCATGAGCAGGCCCAACTGCAGCAGGTAGGGCTCGTACACGTCCTCGACCGTGTCGGTCTCCTCCCCGACGCTCACGGCCAGGGTGGACAGGCCGACGGGGCCGCCCCCGAATCGGGAGCAGACGGCGTCGAGTATGGCCCGGTCGACCTTGTCCAAGCCCAGGTCGTCCACCCCGAACAACTCCAGCCCGGCGCGCGCCACCGTCAGGTCGACCGTCCCGTCGCCGCGCACCTCCGCGAAGTCGCGAACCCGCTTGAGCAGCCGGTTGGCGATGCGGGGTGTGCCGCGCGAACGGCGGGCGATCTCAGCCGCGCCGGCGTGATCGACCTCCACTTCCAATATGGATGCGGAGCGGCGGATTATCGAGTCCAGTTCGCCGGGGTCGTAGTAGTCCAGGCGGGCCACGAAACCGAACCGGTCCCTCAGCGGCCCGGTTATCAGACCCGTCCTGGTCGTCGCCCCCACCAGGGTGAAACTCGGCAGATCCAGCCGGATGGTCCGGGCGCTGGGCCCCTTGCCCAGGACGATGTCGAGCTGGAAGTCCTCCATCGCCGGGTACAGGATCTCCTCGACGGCCCGGCCCAGGCGATGGATCTCGTCGATGAACAGCACGTCGCCTTCGACCAGGTTGGTCAAGATGGCCGCCAGGTCCCCCGCCCGCACCAGCGCGGGTCCAGAGGTGACCCGGAATCCAGCCCCCATCTCGTTGGCGACGATTCCAGCCAGGCTGGTCTTGCCCAGGCCTGGAGGACCGGCAAAGAGCAGGTGGTCAGCAGGCTGCTGCCGACGCCGAGACGCTTCCAACATGATCTCGAGGTGCTCTTTGAGCTGCGACTGGCCGACGAACTCGGCCAGGTGCCGAGGCCGCAGCGTCACCTCCTCCGCCGACTCGACTGGATCGGCGGCCCCGGCGACCGTCCGAGGCATCCCCTCTTCCCTCACCCCCGATGCCCTTTCACCTGGACGCGGCCAGCTCCCGCAGGGCCAGGCGGACCTGATCTTCGATCCGGCCTTCGGCCGGGAGCCGGGCCAGGGCGTGGCGGATCTCGTCGGCCCCGTAGCCGAGGCTGGCCAGCGCGTTGCGTACCTCGGCCCGGGTGCTCGCTGTCACCGACGCCGCGCTGCTGTGACCGTTGCCGTTGCCGTCGAGTCCAGAGACCAGGCGAAGGTCGGACTCGTCCAGGTCCATGTCCAATCGCGACTTGAGCTCCACCAAAAGTCTGGTGGCCGTCTTCTTCCCGATACCCGGCACGAGCATGAGGGCGTCGGCGTCATCGGTCTCGACGGCCCGGCGCAGCGCGGCCGGCGAGTGGACCGAAAGCAGCGCCAGTGCGACGGCGGGGCCGATCCCGTGCGCGCCTATCAGGGACTCGAAGCAGCTTCGCTCTTCTCGGGTGGGGAAGCCGTAAAGAACGATGGCGTCCTCCCGGACGTGGGTGTGGACGTGCAAGAACGCGGCGCTCCCGGGCGGCCCGAACTGGCCGACCGCGCCGGCAGGCACCACCACCCGGTATCCGACCCCGCCGACTTCCACCAGGACCTCCGCCGACAAGCCGGCCCGGGCCGCCCGGTCGAGGATCACTCCCCGCAAGGACCCGATCACGAGCGGGCCTCCGCCACCGCGCTGCGAAGACCGCACCCGGTCAGGTGGCAGATGGCCAAGGCCAGGGCGTCGGCCCGGTCGGCCGGACGGGGCTGCTCGTCCAAATCGAGCAGGACCTGCACCATCGACTGCACTTGCTGCTTCGACGCGGCGCCGTAGCCGGCCACCGCCAGCTTTACCTCGTTGGGGCTGTACTCGGCGACGGGACATCCGATGCGCGCCGCCGCAACCAGCGCCAGACCGCTGGCCTGGCCGACCGACATTGCGGTGCGAGCGTTGACTTGGAACAGCACCCGCTCCACCACCATGACGTCGGGACTGAGCTCGGCCAGCAGCTCGCACAAGTCGGTCCACAGCCCGCTCAAGCGCTCGCTCAGCGGCCGATCGGTTGGGGTCGTCAGGTGGCCGTAGGCCACCACTTGCAGCTGCCCCCCCTCGCTGCGGACGGCCCCGTAGCCACAGCGCGACAGGCCCGGATCGATCCCGAGGGCGAACACCCGTTCGAAGCTAGCAGGATGGGGTACGACGATGGTGGACCAAACCAGCCGAAATCAGGTCTCCACCAGGTCCAGGATCGAATCCGGTATGTCGAAGTTGGCGAACACATTTTGCACGTCGTCGTGCTCCTCGAGCAGGTCGACCAAGTGCAGGACCTTCTTGGCGTCCGACTCGTTGTCCAAGGCCACCGTCGACGAGGCCACCATGGTCGCTTCCGCCGACTCGACCGCGATCCCGGCCTCCTCGATTGCGGCTTTGACGACCATCACGTCGCTCGGGGGCGTCGTCACTTGCCAGTGGTCGCCGGCGTCAGTGATGTCCTCGGCTCCGGAGTCGAGCGCCACCAGCATCAGGTCGTCCTCCATAACCTCCGCCCCCCCCTTGCCACCTTTCTTGGCCAGCAGCAGGACCCCTTTCCGTTCGAACTGCCAAGAAACCGCGCCGGGCTCCGCCATGGATCCCCCGTTCTTGGAGAAGGTGGACCTGATGTCGGAACCGGTCCGGTTTCTGTTGTCGGTCAGGCACTCCACGATCACGGCCACCCCGCTCGGCGCGTAGCCCTCATAGGAAACCTGCTCGTACCGGACCCCCTCGAGCTCGCCCGTGCCCCGCTTGATGGCCCGCTCGATCGTGTCGAGAGGAACCGAAGCTTCCCGGGCCTTCTGGTACATGGTCCGCAAGGTCGGGTTGNNGCTTGGCGAACAGCTTGCCGCGCGCCTGGTCGGCCGCCCCTTTCTTGTGCTTGATCGTCGCCCATTTGCTATGACCGGACATCGCTACCTGCCTCCTCGTGGCTGCGGGCCTGGGTGGATAGGGCCGGGGTTCCGGCCACCGCGTTCTTCAAGAACTTCTCGTGCAGCCGAGGGTCGCCCGACAGTTCGGG
>PMHU01000034.1:0-185 GCA_003156795.1 Acidimicrobiaceae bacterium | reverse complement strand
CGGCGCCCGGATGAACACGGCGTGGAAGTCCTCGGCCAGACCATCGACTTTCAGGTCCGTTTCGAACGAGTCCACCTGGCGGCCGAACGCATTGCGCCGCACTCCGATGTCGACGGCCGCGAGGTAGTGCTGATCGGGCCGTCCGTCCATGACGTCCGCCGAGAGCAGGATCATCCCGGCGCACG
>PMHU01000167.1 GCA_003156795.1 Acidimicrobiaceae bacterium | reverse complement strand
GCTCGAGGGTGGCGGTCATGGGATCTCCTCACATGGGGTGGGCGATGGTTGTCCTGATTGGGGCCCGGGTCTGGCATCGCTTCCCGTTGTGGCCTACAATCGGAGTGTTGGTTCCATATAGACTATACGGAACGATGGTTCCGCTTGTCAATGTGGAAGGAGAAATTTCGTGCGACCCGATGCCGTGAGCGAGTCCACCGGATGTGGGGGGATTTCCGAAGAGGGGCTACGCCCCCTGCGGGCCGACGCCCAACGCAACCGGTTGCGCTTGCTCGATGCCGCCGAGGCCGTCTTTGCCTCCCAGGGCATCTCGGCCCCGGTTGACGCGATCGCCGAGAAGGCGNNCCATTTCCCCACCAAGGAAACGTTGTTCGCCGCCATACTCCTGCAGCGCATCGAGGACCTGGTCGCCGACGCGCGGGGACGACTCGGCTCGGATGATCCCGGGGCGGCCTTCTTCGGCTTTCTGCAGCACCTGGTGGAGGAGTTCACGTTGAAGCGCGATCTCATCCTGGCCGTGTCCGGAGCCGACGTGGAGTTCGAAGTGGTGGCCGCCGCGGCCAAACAAGACCTGGAAGCGGCGGTGGCCGATCTGTTGGCGGCGGCCCAACGAAGCGGTGCCGTGCGCGCCGACGTCACCAGCGAGGTGGTGCTCTCCCTGGTTGGGGGCACCTGCGTGGCGGCCGATGGTCACCACAAGGCGGCGCCGCCGCTCGCCCTGCTCCGGATCATCTGCGACGGACTGAGCGCCCCCGTGCGATCCACCCCCGAGCGAACGTCGTAGGCCGGCGCGCCGGGTCAGGAAGCCTCGCCCACGGCGTCGAGCCAGGGCAGCAGCGCNNGTGACCCAGCTGACGACGCCGGACGGCACCGATGGGGGCGCGCAGCCACGCCGCCAGGTCCCGGGCCCGGTCGGGTCGCTCCGCCAGGACGGCGATCGGCACCGTCTGGACCCGGATGGTGAAGAGGATGGCGCCGCTCTCCGGCAGGCGCCGCAGGGTCTGCCGTTCACTGCGGATCCACAACGGTGGTGCGCCGTCCCGCGCCGACGCCTCGGCGTAGAGCGTCGGGTCCAGCGAGTGACAGGGCGCCCAGAGCACGAGGGCGGGCCACACCGAGACGTTCCGGCGCCAGACCCGTTTGCCGGGGGGCAGGCGGTCGAACAGCGTGTCGACCCTCGGGCCGAGCTCCTCGGCGTAGTGGGGCACCGGACCATGCACCAGGGTGGTCGGGAGGCCGAGCTTCTCCCGGAGGAGCCACAGGCTGGGGAAGCAGAGCACAGCTCCCTCCAGCCGCCACGCGTCGTCGTGGTGCACCATGAGGCAGAGGTCCTCTTGGACGGCCGAACCGGCTCGGGCCNNACGTGCAGGCGAAGACGTGGTCCCGCTGCTCGGAGAGCAGTCGGCGACGGAGCCTGATCTCGAGGTGGGCCAGGTGGTCGACCAGGAGCCACTGCTCCTCGGGCAGCGCCCGCGTCCCCATGCGGGCATGGGCATCGGTGACGCTGAGGTCGACTTCGTCGAGCCAGCTCGGCCCGGAATTCAGCCGGTAGGGGCCCTCATCCGGCGCGTACGAGCCGATCACGGCCGGGGTCGGATCGCTCCGGATCATCGGTCCTGGCGCATACGCAGGACCTCCCCGTAGGAGTCGATGGGNNACCCGTCACAGTCCAGAACCTGCCCGGTGATCCAGTCCATCTGATGCAGCGACACGATGGCCTGGGCGATGTCGTGAGGCTGGCCCAGCCGGGCCAGCGGCGTCCGCGCACTGACCCCGGCCAACCAGGGTGCAGTGACCGGGGCGCCGCCCAACATGGGAGTCTGGGTCACGCCGGGTCCGACGGCGTTGACTCTGATGTGGCGGGAGCCCCATTCGAAGGCGGCCACGCGCACCAGCATGCTCAGTGCGGCCTTGGAGGCGCAATAGGCGCCCATGGCGCGATCGACCAGGTGGGCGCTCACACTGCTGGTGGCGACCATCGAGCCCGGACTCCCGGCTTCGATCATGCTGCGGGCCAGCGCCCGCAGGCACAACCAGGCACCCCGGACATTGACCTGCATGACCCGGTCCCAGTCATCGGGGCTGGTCTCGGTCAGGAGTCCCGAGTGACCGATGCCGGCGGTGATGGTGACCCAACGGGGAAGGCCCCGCTCCTTCATCGTCTCGTGCAGGGCGCGCTCGATCTCCTCGGGTCGGGCGATGTCACAGTGGACGTCGTAGGGCCCCGCCACGTCCCACACCGTGGTCGGGACATCCCGGGCCCGGTACAGCTCGGCCGTCGCCGCCCCGATACCCGATCCTCCTCCGATGACGAGTGCGCCTTCCTCCCCCGTTGACGCCATAGGGCTCCCTNNAGAAATCGTCGCACAGCGGTCCCGATCTCCGCTCGGGGTCTCGGGCGAGCGAAGCCACCGTGCCCCGACATGATCGGGTGTCCCCGGCGAGGCACTAGAACGAGTGGATCAACGCGCACCAAGGGGGCGACGGTATGAAAGCGGCGGTTTACTACGAGACGGGGAGCCCAGAGGTTTTTCGCTACGAGGAGGTGCCCGATCCCATCGTGGGTGGGGGCGACATTCTGGTCCGGGTCGAAGCCGTCAGCATCGAGGGCGGGGACACGCTCAATCGCCTCGGCGGTGCCATGAACGCCACGCCGCACGTGGTGGGCTATCAGTGCGCGGGGACCGTGGTGGACGTCGGTGAGCAGGTCAGCGCCTTTGCCGTCGGGGATCGGGCCGTCACCGTCGGCATCGACGGCTCCCACGCCGGGCTGCGGGCCGTTCTGGAGCAGCTGTGCTGGGTGATCCCCGACGGGCTGTCCACCGAGGAGGCCGCCTGCGTCCCCGTCGCCTTCGGCACCGCCCACGACTGCCTGTTCGCATTCGGACGGCTCCAGGCCGGGGAGACGGCCCTCGTGCACGCCGGCGGCAGCGGTGTGGGCATCGCCGCCATTCAGATGGCCAAGCGGGCCGGGGCCCGGGTCCTGGCCACGGCGTCACGTGACGACAAGCTGG
>PMHU01000051.1 GCA_003156795.1 Acidimicrobiaceae bacterium | reverse complement strand
GGTGTTCTCCAGGCGTGCGATCCGGTCGAGCGCGCCACCGTCGAAAGCGATGTGCGGGCGTTCCTCAGCGAACTTGCCTCCTTGGGCCTGACGGTCGAAGCCGCGCCGTGAGCCAGCTGGCCACCGGTTCGCAGGTCACGGCACTGGCCCATGACCTGGCCGGTCGACCGGAGCTCACTCTCGGTGCCATCGGGCGGGTGGCGGCCATACTCGACCCCTCTGATATTGAGCAGCACCTGGCCGACATCCCCGTCCTGCATCCCACCGGGGCGGTGCGCCGGCTGCACCAGCCCTTCGCCGAAATCGTCGCCATGGACCCGGGGACGTCTTGGTGGGTGATGCTGGGCGCCCTCGCCCGCGTGGAGCCCTTCCGCACCATGGCGACGGACGTGGCGGCCCCGTGGCGTGATGCCACCGCCGAGANNGTCGTCCCTCTGCACATCGACTACCAACACAACGTGCTCGCCCAGATCGCCGGCACCAAGCAAGTGACCATCGGACGGATCCCCGAAGAGACCATTGAGGAGTGTGTCACCTCCGGAGTGCGGAACCTACGCGTCCCACCCGAAACCACGGAGACCTTCGTGCTCCGCCCCGGGGAGGGTCTGTTCGTTCCAGCGTGCACTCCCCACTCGGTGGTGGGTCTCGAGGGCATTTCCATCTCACTCTCCTCCATGTGGGTGACCACCTGGGCGCAGAGGGAGCACATGGCGCGGTACTGGAACGCCCGGCTGCGGCGATTGGGGTTGCGGCCCCGCGCTCCCCGCGGTGGGCGGGTGTCGGACCGGGCCAAGGCTGGTACCGCAACGCTGTATGGCAGCGTGGCACACCGTCGCGCTCGCCGGTCGTGAATGCGGGGACCGTGCGGGCGCGCCACCGGGCCCTCGGGGCACTCGGCGAAGCCATCGTCGGACGCNNGACCGACCAGCACCACCTCAGCGCGGCCCTCCGGGCGGGGGTGCTCCAGAACCCTGGCGTGTTGGTGCCTCACGATGTGTCCCTCCGGCTCGACAAGGCCTATCGGCAGAACCTCGGCCGCACTATGCGCATCGGCGCCCAACTCGGCGACATCGTGACGGCACTGAACGGCGCCGGGGTGGTTCCGTCCCCGCTCAAAGGTTCCCACCACATGCTCGAAGGTACGTTCGGGCACCCGGCCCACCGGGTGATGGCCGACCTCGACCTTCTGGTGGATCCGGACGAGCTTGACCGGGCGACCGGCGCCCTGCGGGCGGTCGGCTACCACTCCCGGCCCCAGCCCGGCTTCAAGCCGTCGCACGACATCATGATGTCGGCGGCGGGCCAACCGGTACCCGTCGAGATCCACACCGACCTCGGGGTGCCGGCAGTCACCGACGTGCTGGCCACCGCCGACTACCTCGGTGGGGACGTCGTCGAACGCCAGGGGCTGACCTACCGCGTTGCCGAGCCCACGCACGTCGCCCTGCACAACGTCCTGCACGCCCAGATCCAGGATCGCAATCACAGGGTGCTCGGGCTCCCNNGCTCCCCCTCCGTCAGATGCACACGCTGACCGTGTTCGTCCGCCGTCACGGCGCTCGCATCGACTGGTCGGAGATACGGACCCGGATGAGCCGTGTCGACCACATGGCGGTACTGGCCGCCTACCTCGACCTGGCCCATCGGTTCATGGCATTGCCCAGCGAGTTGGCGCCACCACCGACGCTCGTCATGCGGGCCCGGCGCGCCGCCTGCGCGGCCAGCGCCGATCTGGACGGACGACCAGGCGACATGTTCCGCAACCTGCAGGACGCGTTCGACGCCGACTATCTCCGCGCCCGCTACGGAACCGGCCGCTCTGTCCGCCGGCTGCGGGCCCACCACGCCGCCACGCTGTGGCGGGCCCGGGGGAAGGTGACACTCAGCGAAGCGTCGGCGGGATCCCAGTGGCGGTGAGTGCCGCGGCCTGACCCAGGACCTGAAAGGTCGTCTGGAGCCGGGTGTCGGGGTCGGAGCCAAGGGCGATGCGCCGCACCGGGAGGCGGGCCAGTTGTCCGGCCACAGGAAACCACCCCGGCATCCGGGCGGGTACGTCGGCCGCGAAGTGAGCGGTCCGTATGGCCAGGAATGCGTCTATCGCCCGAAGCGGCTCGGCGGTCGTCGCCGGCTCGGTGCCGTGGGCGAGCACGGCCATCCGGCCGACCGGCCACCACCCGCCTTGCAGCGGGGCACTGACGCGACGGCGGCACCGGACGTCACCCGGGATGGGCGGGCCGAAATCGCTGAATTCGGAGGGAACCGCCAACGGGCGCGGCACGCCGCAGACCTCGAGGCTCCCCGGGCCACCTCCCGCCGGACCGGGACGGAGGCGGACGACCACCAGATCGTCGGCCAGTACCGGCCAGCCCCCGGCCGACGCGGCAAGCGCCACCGTTGACTTGCCGCCGCCGCCGGGGCTGGTCGCAACCAGCGCCAACCCGTCGGAGCCGATGACCGCCGCCGCGTGCAGAACCCAGAGATCCACCGCGCCGAGCAACCAGGTCAGGGTCAGCGGCAGCGCCCGGTCAAAGGCTTCCAGACCCCGATCCGGCGGGGCCGTGATGGCGACGACCCCTTCACCGAGGCTCACGTGGGCTGCCCCCATGACGAGGTGGGGCACCGGACGCTCGGTCCACCCGCGGGCGTCCCCGTCCGCGAAATCGGGAAGGGCGTCAGGAGGGGCGGTGACGGCGCCGCCACACTCGATCCGGCCCGCCGACCGACCGGTGGGCGCACCCGACAACCCGACGNNAGACACCTCGATGCTGGCTCCGCCGATGACCAGGTGGAGCACGCGCGGAGCACTCCCGGCATCCATCCGGTGATGCTACGCTTTTAGGCATGGTTTACGAAGCACCAGCAGTCGAGCAGCGTGAGCCGATCGGTGTGCCGTTCGTTGTCGGCAGCAAATACGTTCTCTCACCGACGTGGACCGACCAACCCGACGACGACAAGGGGGGCGCGTGATCTACGAAG
>PMHU01000333.1 GCA_003156795.1 Acidimicrobiaceae bacterium | reverse complement strand
AACCATTCGAAGACGTGCTCGCCGAGTATCTCGGCCATCAGCTCAGAGCGCTCCATGGCTTCCACCGCTTCGGACAGCGAGCCCGGCAAGGCTTCGATGCCTTCGGCGAGACGTTGGGCCGGAGACAGCTCGTACAGGTTGGCGGCCGCTTCCTCGGGAAGTTCGTACCCCTTCTCGATGCCCGTCAGGCCGGCGGCGAGCACGGCGGCGAAGGCGAGGTAGGGATTGGCTGCTGAGTCAGGGGCCCGGTACTCGATTCGGGTCGAGTCNNTAGGAGTTCACCCACTGGTTGGTCACGGCCGTCAGCTCGCGGGCGTGGGTCAGCACGCCGGCTATGAACTGGCGGGCGCCGGGGGACAAGCTGTACTCGTCGGCATCCCCGTAGAAGGCGTTGTTGTCGGCGTCGAAGAGCGACATGTGGGTGTGCATGCCGGATCCTTGAACCCCGGGCAGCGGCTTCGGCATGAAGGTGGCCATGACGCCGTGACTGGCCGCGATCTCCTTGACGACCATGCGCACCGTCATGACGGTGTCCGCCATGGTCATGGCGTCGGTATATCGGAGGTCGATCTCGTGCTGGCTGGGGGCGTCTTCGTGCTGGCTGTACTCGACCGGAATGCCCATATCCTCGAGGGTGAGCACCGTTTCGCGGCGGAGCTCGCTCGAAAGATCGTTGATCGTGAGGTCGAAATAAGAGCCGCGATCGAGGGGAACCGGTGCCACTCCTTCGGTGCCGTTGGCAGGCGGAGAAAAGTAGAAGTACTCGAGTTCGGGCGCCACGAAGAAGGAGAAACCCAAGCCTCGTGCTCGCTCGAGTGCCCTTCTGAGCACGTGCCGCGGGTCGCCTTCAAAAGACGAACCGTCGAGGTTGACGACGTCGCAGACGACCCGGGCGACAGGCGCCCCCTCCGCCAGGTACGGCAGCAGCTGGAAGGTCTTGGCGTCGGGCATGGCGAGCACGTCGCTCTCCTGGACGCGGCTGAAACCGTCGATGGTCGACCCGTCGAAGGTCATTCCTTCCTGGAGGGCGTTCTCGAGCTCGGCCGGGGTGATCTGAAACGACTTCGGCCGGCCCAGCACATCGGTGAACCACAACTGCACGAAACGAACGCCGCGTTCTTCGACGGTCCGGAGCACATAGTCCTGTTGGCGTTCCACGGGCACCAGATTAGGGCCTGAGGCTCGACGGTCGCCCACCCCTATCGATGTCACACAGCGTTCACATTGCGGAAAAGAAGGGGGAAAGTCGGGCGTGCCAAACTGCACGACCGAGGTATATGGCATCGCAGCCGCACTTTTGTCCGTCTGAACCACTCCAAGGAGCGCACGCGTGACGATCAAGGCCGAGTACATCTGGATCGACGGGACTGAACCCTCGCCGCTGTTGCGGTCCAAGACCAAGATCCTCAATCACCCGACGACCGACCTTCCAATTTGGGGATTCGACGGCTCGAGCACCAACCAGGCTCCCGGCAAGGCGTCCGACTGTGTCCTGAAGCCGGTGTTCTCCTGCGCCGACCCGCTCCGTGGTGGTTCGAACCTCCTCGTGCTCTGCGAAGTGCTCCTCACCGACTTCAGCCCGCATCCCACCAACAGCCGGGCCAGTCTCGTCGCCGTGGCCGAGAAGTTCGCCGATCAGGAGTCGTTGTTCGGAATCGAGCAGGAATACACCCTGTTCAAAGGCAGCCGTCCCCTCGGCTTTCCCGATCAGACCGGCTACCCCGGCCCGCAGGGTCCCTATTACTGCGGGGTCGGTTCCGACGACATCTACGGGCGTCCGCTCGTCGAAGCCCACCTCGACGCCTGCCTCAACGCCGGCCTGAGCCTCTCAGGCATCAACGCGGAGGTCATGCCTGGGCAGTGGGAGTTCCAGGTCGGCCCGCTGCCTCCGCTGGACGTAGCCGACCAGCTGTGGGTAGCTCGGTGGCTGCTCCACCGCGTCGGTGAGGACTTCGGGATCTCTGTGACCCTCGATCCCAAGCCGGTACGCGGCGACTGGAACGGAGCCGGCTGCCACACCAACTTCTCGACCAAGGCCATGCGGGAGTCTTACGACGCCGTGGTGACTGCGGCCGAATCGTTGGGTAAGAACCCGGCGGAGCACGTCGCGGCCTACGGCCACGGCATCGAGGAGCGGCTCACCGGCCAACATGAGACCGCCCACTACACGGAGTTCACCTACGGGGTTTCCGACCGGGGCGCTTCGGTGCGCATACCGTGGCAGGTCGCAGCCGACGGCAAGGGCTACATCGAGGATCGCCGGCCCAACGCCAACATGGATCCATATCTCGTCACCAAGCTTATCGTCAGCACCTGCTGTGCCGCTTTGTCGTAGCAGTCCGTCGGTGTCTGCAAGACTCTGAGATCGGCGGCAGCGAGGGCTGTCGCCGATCTCCAATTTCGGGGGTAGTCCCATGGCTTTTGCCAAGCGCACGCCGGAAGAGGTACTGAGCCTGATCAAGGCGGAGGGAGTCGAAATCGTCGACTTCCGCTTCTCGGATCTGCCCGGCTTGATGCAGCACTATTCGATGCCGGCCCACGAATTGACGTTGGACACGTTCGAGGAGGGTTCAGGGTTCGACGGCTCGTCCATACGCGGGTTCCAGGAAATCCAGGAGTCAGACATGCTCCTGGTGCCCGACCCGAATACCGCCGTCATCGACCCCTTCCGCCAGCACAAGACGCTCAACCTCAATTGCTTCGTACGCGACCCAGTCACCGGGGAGTCGTATTCACGCGATCCCCGGTATGTGGCCAAGAAGGCCGAGGACTACCTGGTCTCGACCGGCATCGCCGACACCGCCTACTTCGGGCCCGAAGCCGAGTTCTTCATTTTCAACGACATCCGCTTCGACCAGAACTCCCACGAGGGCTACTACCACATCGACTCTGTGGAGGGCATCTGGAACTCGGGTCGCGACGAGGGCCCCAACCTCGGCTTCAAGCCGCGCCACAAAGAGGGTTACTTCCCGGTTCCGCCCATGGACCACTTCCAGGATCTCCGTTCCGAAATGATCCTGGTGATGGAGAAGATGGGCATCGAGATCGAGATCCAGCACCACGAGGTCGGCACGGCGGGCCAAGCCGAGATCGATATGCGCTTCGACACCCTGTCGACCATGGCGGACAAGCTCATGCTCTACAAGTACGTGGTCAAGAGCGTGGCCCGGGCCAACGGGCTGTCCGCCACTTTCATGCCGAAGCCGATCTTCGCCGACAACGGCTCGGGCATGCACGTGCACTCTTCGCTGTGGAAGGGCGGCGATCCGCTGTTCTACTCGGAGCTCGGGTACGCAGGGATATCGGACCTTGGCCGCTGGTACATCGGTGGCCTGCTGGCGCACGCCCCCGCGATCCTGGCCTTTGCCGCCCCGACCACCAACAGCTACAAGCGGTTGGTGCCGGGGTATGAAGCACCGGTCAACCTTGTTTACAGCCAGCGCAACCGGTCGGCCGCGTGCCGCATCCCGCTCTACTCGAAGAGCCCCAAAGCGAAGCGGGTCGAGTTCCGCTGCCCCGACCCGTCCTGCAACCCATATCTGGCCTTCTCGGCGATCCTGATGGCCGGGCTCGACGGCGTGCAGAAGAAGATCGAGCCGCCCGACCCGGTGGACAAGGACCT
>PMHU01000095.1:906-4475 GCA_003156795.1 Acidimicrobiaceae bacterium | reverse complement strand
AGGATGTTGGTGCCCATCCCGAGCGCCTTGGCCGTCTCTTGGGCGATGGCGATGGCGTCGCCGGTGACCATCTTCACCTTCACACCCATCTGGACGGCGGTGGCGATGGTGGCCTTGGCATCCTTTCGCGGCGGGTCGAACAGCGGCAGCACGCCGATGAACTGCCAGGGGCCGTCGCCCTCGGCCCGGGCCACGCCGAGCGAGCGGAAGCCACGCGCCGCGAACCCGTTGACCGCGTCGTCCACCGCTCTCTTCACATGGGCGGCATTGCCCGCCAGGGCCAGGACCACCTGGGGCGCCCCCTTGGTTACCTTGAAGGTGCTCCCATCGGGGCCTTTGACCGTCGCCTCGGTACGCTTGCCGACCGGGTCGAAGGGGGTGAAGTGGACAACCTTGTAGCCCTTCAATGCCTTTTTGCCGTCTAGGCCGGCGAGCACGGCGAGGTCGATGGTGTCGTTGTCGTCGGCCCGCGACGCCAGCGCCCCACAGAGCAGCACCTGGTCGACGTTTACTTTGCCCGCCGCGTAGGTGTCGCCGAGGGTCAGTTTGTTCTGGGTGAGGGTGCCGGTCTTGTCCGAGCACAGCACGTCCACGCCGGCTAGCTCTTCGATGGCGACCAGCCGGCTGACGATGGCCTGCTTTTTGGCCAGCAGGCGGGCGCCGACGGCCATCGTCACCGATAGGACCGTGGGCATGGCCACGGGGATGGCGGCGACGGTGAGGACCAGCACGAACTGCAGGGTGGTGAGGACTGGCTCGCCGCGAAGTGTCGACACCACCGCGATCACTGCCACCATGACCAGGGCGAGGAGGATCAGGTACTTGCCGATCTTCAGCACCGCTTTTTGGAAGTGGCTGGTGGCGCCGGTGTCTTGTACCAGCTCCGCGGTTTTGCCGAAGTAGGTGTCGGCGCCGGTGCCGTAGACGAGGGCGCCGATCTCGCCTTGGCGGAGGATCGACCCGGAGAACACGGCGTCGCCCGGTTTGCGGGTGGCGGGCAGCGACTCGCCTGTGAGCGCCGACTCGTCGATCTCGACGGGGTCACCGTCGAGGAGGCGGGCGTCGGCGGGTACGACGTCGCCGAGCCGCATCCGGATCACGTCGCCGGGCACCAGTTCGCGCGCCGGCGGGTTGGTCCATTTCCCGTCGCGTCGGACCCGGGCGTTGATCGCCAGCTGGGCTTTGAGAGCGTCGATGGCTTTACCGGCGGAGCGTTCCTCGCTGAACCCGACGGCCGCGTTGGCAATCAGCAGCACCAAGATAATGAAAAAATCCGACCAGTGGCGCAGCACCCCGGAGAGGACCACGGCTACTTCGATCATCCAAGCGATCGGCCCCCAAAAGTAGGTGAGGAGCTTGCGGAGTGGGTTNNGGATTGGTCTTCTTCTCCGCGATCTCGTTCGGCCCGTACTGGGCCAGCCGTTTCGTCGCCTCGGCCTGGGTGAGACCGTCAGGCGACGACCCCAACCGTTTCTGTACTTCCGCCATGGGGAGTGACTTCAGCTCGTCGGTCGCGCTCGGCTGGCCAGGCGACTGTTCCGCTGTTGCCTGCTTCGGGGCCGCGCTGTCTTGGTCGCCAACCGGTCCCGGTTCGGCCTGATGCTTTTTGTCGGCCTTGTGGTGCCGGGCGGTCCCCGGCTTGGCTTGCTCGCTGATCGTCATGACCGTTGCGTCCTCTCCATCACCGGCCTGTATTCGCCGCGCNNCGCGCCGGGCCGCCTGGTTGCAGCGGGCCCGGTGATAGAGGGCGTTTTGGGCGGCGGTGACGTTGGCTCTGTCGCCGCCCCAGATCTCGAGGGCCGGGTGTTGGATAGCCCGGGCGAACGAGAACGCCAGCTCCCACGGCGCCGACGGGAACCGCAGGTTGCAGGCGTTCAGGCGGGCCGATGCCAGTTGGCCGGGTTGTCCGCCAGACAGGAACGCCACGCCCGGTACGGCGGCGGGCACGGCGCGCCGCAAGCAGCGCAACGTGGCGTCAGCCACCTCTTCGACGCCACTTTGGGTGGGGCAGGCCGATCCTGGGAGCACCATGTTCGGTTTGAGGATCATGGCCTCCAACGCCACCCGCTGGTCGGCCAGGTGGGCGAACACCGCCCGCAGGACGGCCTCGGTCACCTCTTCGCAGCGGGCCAGGTTGTGGTCGCCGGCCATGAGGACTTCGGGCTCGACCACCGGTACCAGACCGGCCTGTTGGCAGACCGCGGCGTAACGGGCCAGCCCGCTGGCGTTGGCATCTATACATCCCGAGGTGGGGGTGTGGTTGCCGATGGTGAACACCGCCCGCCACTTGGCGAAGCGTGCCCCCATCTGATGGTACTCGCCCAGCCGGTCCACCAGACCGTCCAGGCCTTCGGTTACCTGCTCGCCTGGATGGGCGGCTAGCGCCGTCTCGCCGATGTCGACCTTGACGCCCGGGATGATCCCGGCGTCGGCGACCGCTTGGGCGAACGGCACGCCGTAGCTGGTGTGCTGGCGGATGGTTTCGTCATAGAGGATGGCCCCGCTGATGCATTCGCAAAGCCCGGGGGTGCCCACCAGCAGTTGCCGGTAGGCGCGTCTGGCCGGCTCGTTTTGCTCGATTCCTGCGGCCGCGAACCGCTCGTTGCAGGTGGGGGTGCTCTCGTCCATGGCCAACAGCCCCTTGTCCCCGGCCACCAGGGCCTTGGCCAGGTCGACCAGACCGGCGACATCGACCAGGGTGGCGGGGTCGATGAGATTGGCCGGAAACGCTGGCTCGGTGTCGCACGCCTCGATGGCGCCGCGCGGCGGCTGGGTGATGGTCATGTCGGGGTGCCCCACTCCCAGTCGCGGATCTCGGGCAGGTCTTGGCCGTGGGCGTCGATGTAGATGTTGTGCTCGACGAGCTTGTCGGTCATCAGCTGTTTGAGGTTCGCGCCCCGGGCGCCGAGATGGGGAAGGCGGTCGATGACATCTACGACCAGGTGGAAGCGGTCGAGGTCGTTCTGGACGCGCATGTCGAACGCGGTGGTGATAGTGCCTTCCTCTTTGTAGCCCCGGACGTGCAGGTTGCGGTTGTGGCGCCGGTAGGTGAGGCGGTGGATGAGCCACGGGTAGCCGTGGAAGGCGAAGATGATGTGCTTGTCGGCGGTGAACAGCGAGTCGTAGTCGGTGTCGGACAGGCCGTGGGGATGCTCGGAAGCGGATTGCAGTTTCATGAGGTCGACGACGTTGACGACCCGGATCTTCAACTCCGGCAGGTGCTGGCGCAGGATGGAGGTAGCGGCCAGGATCTCCAGGGTGGGGGTATCGCCGCAGCAGGCCATGATGACGTCTGGTTCGGCGCCGTGGTCGTTGCTGGCCCATTCCCAGATTCCGATCCCCTCGGTGCAGTGCACGACTGCGGCCTCCATGTCCAACCATTGCGGCATCGGGTGTTTCCCGGCGACGACGACGTTGACGTAGTGCCGGCTGCGCAGGCAATGGTCGAAGACCGACAGCAGGCAGTTGGCGTCAGGCGGCAGGTATACCCGGACGATGTCGGCTTTCTTGTTGACCACGTGGTCCAAGAAGCCGGGGTCTTGGTGAGTGAACCCGTTGTGGTCCTGCTG
>PMHU01000095.1:0-857 GCA_003156795.1 Acidimicrobiaceae bacterium | reverse complement strand
CACTGGTGCTCGCTGAGCATGGAATCCAACACCCGGCCATCGGGGGCCAGGAACTCGTCGCCGTCGACGGTACGCGCTTCCCACTGGCGGTCGGTGACCTCGAACACCGCGCCGAGCAGGTTGGACAGGGTTTCGTCGGGACCGAAGACCCGGAAGTTGCGACCGTCCTCGTTCAGCTTGGCCACGTCGCGCAGGAACTCGCCGAGCACCATGGTGTCCCGACCGTCCACCGCCCCGGGGGCGGCCACGGTGAGCGCATGGTCGCGGAAGTCGGGCATGCGCAGATCGCGTAGCAGCAGGCCCCCGTTGGTATGCGGATTGGCGCCCATCCGCCGATCACCCTTCGGGGCCAGCTCGGCCAGCTCGGCGATGAGCCGGCCGTCGTGGTCGAACAGCTCCTCGGGCCGGTAGCTGTGCATCCACGCCTCGAGCTGCTCGACGTGCTCCGGATGATCGGAGTCCACCAGGAGCGGCACCTGATGGGACCGGAACGTGCCCTCGACCTGTAAGCCGTCGACGACCTTCGGGCCGGTCCACCCCTTGGGTGCGCGCAGCACGATCATCGGCCACCGAGGTCTGGCCGTGGCGGTGCCGTCACGGGCGGCGCCCTGCATCCGTCTGATGTCGCTGATGGCCTCGTCCAGGGTGGCGGCCATCAGCTGGTGCATCTGCTCGGGGTCGTCGCCTTCCACGAAGTGCGGGGTCCACCCGCAACCCCGCAGGAAATGGTCGAGCTCCTCCGGTTCGATGCGGGCCAGGACAGTCGGATTGGAGATCTTGTAGCCGTTGAGATGCAAGATCGGCAGCACCGCGCCATCCGTCGCCGGGTTGAGGAACTTGTTGGACTGCCACGCCGT
>PMHU01000058.1 GCA_003156795.1 Acidimicrobiaceae bacterium | reverse complement strand
GCGAGGACGGCGACGCGGTGCAGCTCAACGCCAAGGGCATCAAGCGGGACGGCCGGGTGCCGGCCGGCTACGTCTACGTCGACGGCACGGTGGGTGACATCGGTCACGGCGTGTTGCGCGACCGGCAGAAGCTGGCCGAGGAAGGTGTGGTCATGGTGGTGGTCACCGTCGACAACCGACAGGGCTCACTCAGCGGCGCACCGGTCATCGAGACGCGCGGCTGGGTGCACGCTCCCGAAGCAGAGGAGCTCCTGGGTGAGGCGAGCGACGTGGTCGGCGCCGCCGTCACGTCGGCNNTAAGCCGGCACGCCCGCAAGGCGCTGGGGAAGTTCGTCGGCGACCGCACCCGCCGCCGCCCCATGATCGTCCCGGTGGTGCTCCTGGTCTGAGTGCCGTGCGAGCGACGTCCCCGTGACGTCTCGGCGACGCGGCAGGGTCAAGCGGCGTTGCAGCCCGTCGGCCAGTGGCACCGGCAGTAGCGGGTACTCTCGGCCCATGACGAGCGGGGTGCCTCGGGCGGGCCAGGCCACGAAGCCCCCGACCGTCAGGTGCTCGTTTTGCGGCCTCACCCGCACCGGGCTCGAGGTCGTCCGCGGCCCGTCCCCGGGCCTCTTCATCTGCCGGGACTGCGCGCAGCTGTGCGTCGAGATCCTGCACACGTTCGATTCCCCGCGGGGTCAGAAGCCCTGAGGCATCGGTGCAACCGGCAGATGTGCTCAGTGTGCTCGACGCCCTCCAGGCGCGAGGGCTGCGTGTGTGGCTTGACGGCGGATGGGGCGTTGACGCACTGCTGGGAGAGATGACGCGCCAGCACGAGGACGTCGACCTCGTGGTCGAGCTGGAGGCGGTGCCTGANNCGGTCCGAGTGGTAGTGCGATCGCCCCCGGGGCGCCAGGTCGATCTGCACCCGGTGACGTTTGGCGAGGATGGCACGGGATGGCAGCACGGCGCCTCACCCGATGGATCGGATTGCCCGTACCCACCCTGGGGATGCGGGCAGGGGCACATCCTCGGCCGGGAAGTCCCGTGTCTGTCGCCCCAGCTGCAGCTGGACCATCACCGCGGGTACCAGCCCCGGGACCGTGACCGACGTGACATGGCTCAGCTGGCCAGGCGATTCGCCCTCCTCCTGCCGGAACCGTACTGACGCCATCGGAACGTCGCGCTGACACGCCCGTGCGTCAGTGCACCCGAGGCAGGAGCGAGGCAAGATCATCGAGGATGCTCGATGCCCCTGGTGGCACGCGCACACTGAGCCAGAGTGCATCCGTTTCGATCTCGATGGAGAAGTCGAAGAAGGCGCAGCAGGCTTTCTCGCGCTGCGCCAGGTCGACGGCACGTGCCAGCACCGTGGTCGAAGGTGTCAGTTGAACCCGCAGTTGCTCTCCGCTGGTCCGAACGGACGCGGCGACCGAACCGGCTAGGAAGCCTCGCCACTCCTCGATGCGATCGGCCAGGCCCTCCACGGTGAGAGTGCAGGCGATGGGAACTCGCATGGATGCAGTGTGCCACGTCGCCCGGGGGCCGCCGTAACCGGGGTGGGCCCCGCCGTCGCAGGGATGCCCTGGCCCGGGCGTCACGTGGGATGCCGTCACAGGGGATATGGTCAGGGCGGAATGTAGGAGGAGGGGGCCTTGTGATGAGCTGTCCGGCGCCGCTGCCGCGCGCCAGCGGGTCAAGGCATTGGTGGTGGTCCGTCGCCGCGGTCGCGGCCTCCTGCCTCCTGGCAACGCTCTTCGTCCCGGTGTCGGGCGCCTCGGTGGCGCCGCCCCCGTTCCAGGGCCATGGATCGATTCAGGAGGCGTACGTCATCGGCGCTCCGCCCGGAGCGCACCTGGTCCTGGTCAACGGCGCCGGCGCCGAAGTGGGAGCCGGCGTGGTCGACAGNNTGTGCGCAATCTCACGCCGGGCGGCGGGTTCCGTTTCGAGGAGGGTGCCGGATCGGGCCGGCGGGCCACCGCCCCCTTCTCCGTGTTGTCCACGCACTCGACGCCGAGCCCGTCCTTCTACTCGTCACAGCACCTCCATGCCGGCCTCAACTATGTCCGCATGCGCGACGGCGTCCTGCTGGCGGCCACAGTGCGCCTGCCTCCAGGAAAGACCCTGGCCGATGGTCCTTTCCCGACGGTGATCGAATACTCGGGCTATGCGGTGGCCGCTCCGCACAGCCTGATCGACTCGCTGGAAGGAAGTGCACCGTCGAACGACCCGCTGCTCCCGGACACCTCCACTGTGGTCGGGTCGGTCATCGCGCCACTGCTCGGGTTCGTGACCGTGAGCGTCCAGATGCGCGGGACCGGCTGCTCGGGTGGAGCGTTCGACCTCTTCGGCCTGCCATCGGACTACGACGGCTACGACGTGATCCAGACGGTGGGCGCACAGCCCTGGGTCCTGCACCACAAGGTCGGCATGGTGGGCATCTCCTACTCGGGGTTCTCCCAGCTCGTGGTGGCGGGCACGGACCCCCCGGACCTGGANNCCCACCGACGACCTGTACTCGACCGGGTACCCCGGAGGCATCTACAACGACGGCTTCGCCGCGGGCTGGATCAAGCAGCGCATCGAGGATGCCGAGCCGGCGCCGCAGGGGGGCCAACCGTGGGCCGCGGCCGAGATCGCCGCCGGTGACAGGACGTGCCTGACCAACCAGCGCCTCCATCTCCAGGCACAGGGTCTCGAATCGCTGGTGGGGCCCGGACTGGCGCGCCCACCAGCCCTGTTCGATCGACGATCGCCGGAGGTGTGGGCCACGCACATCAAGGTGCCTGTCTTCCTGGTCGGTTCCCTCGAGGATGAGCAG
>PMHU01000255.1 GCA_003156795.1 Acidimicrobiaceae bacterium | reverse complement strand
CCGACCTGGCTGGACGGGCGGGACGAGGTTGCCGTCCGCATTCCCCAGCACGCGTTCCTCCTGGCCCTGATGCGGGTGACCGGTGTCCTGCTGGTGACGAGTGCCAACCGGCACGGCGCCCCGACCCCGGCCGGGGCCGGCGAGGTGGCGGCTGTGTTCGGAAGCGAGGTGAGCCTGTTGGTCGATGGTGGGCTCCTCAATAGTGTCCCCTCGACCCTGGTCAACGTGCGAGACGGCCACGCCACCGTAGAGAGGGAAGGCGCTCTCTCGGTGAGCGCCATCTCGGCCGCGTTGGCCCCGGGGGATCGGGCGTCATGAGCGGCCGGATCCTGGCCATAGAGACGTCATGTGATGAAACGGCGGCGGCCGTGGTCGACGACGCATTCGAGGTGCGTTCGTCCGTGGTGGCCAGCCAGATCGACCTCCACGCCCAGTTCGGCGGGGTGGTGCCGGAACTGGCCAGTCGGGCCCACGTCGAGCTGATCACGACCATTGTGGCGCAAGCGTTGACGGAGGCTGACGTGTCCGGACCCGAGCTCGACGCCATCGCGGTGACCTCCGGACCCGGCCTGGTAGGTGCCCTTCTCGTGGGAATCGCAACAGCCAAGGCGCTGGCCCTGGGATGGGGTCTCCCCCTGGTCAGCGTGAACCATCTGGAGGGTCACCTGGCCAGTGTGTACCTGGCCAACCGCGACGTCCCCTTCCCCCACACCGCCCTCCTGGTCTCGGGCGGGCACTGCATGTTGACCCGGACACCCGGTGTCGGTTCCTACATGCTGCTCGGCGAGACGGTGGACGACTCCGTCGGCGAGGCCTACGACAAGGTCGCCCGGTACTTGGGCCTGGGCTATCCCGGGGGTCCGGTCCTCGATCGCNNCGGGCGCGGAACGGACAACCTCGGCTTTCCTCGCCCCATGCTGGCGGACGGCTACGACTTCTCCTTTTCCGGCTTGAAGACGGCCGTCGTCAACTATGTCCGCACGACACCCGATTTCATCATGGAGGATGTGGCCGCTTCGTTCGTGGCCGCCTGTATGTACGTCCTCTGCACCAAGATCAGGCGCGCCCTCGAAGAGTTCGGGGACGAAGCCGTCGCCGTCGTCGGTGGGGTGGCGGCCAGCCCGGTCCTGCGTGAACGGGCTGGGAGGCTGGCCGAGGAATTCGGCAGCACCCTGTTGATCCCCCCGCAGTCGCTGGCCACGGACAACGCCGCCATGATCGGCGTCGCCGGCTGGCAGAAGTTCGCCGCTGGTGGCGCCAGTGGTCTGCGCTTCGGCCCCGAACCCGACCTGCGTCTCAGCTACTCGTGAGTCGACCGGCTGGTGAGTCGACTGGCTGGTGAGGGGCCCCGCGGTGGGCCCCGGCACCACACCGGGGCGGCCTCAACGTTGCCGTTGCGGTCGGGCCCGCCCCAGTTGCTCGCGACGACCGAATCCCAACGAGGAGAGGTCAAGGAGGACACCCGCCGCCACGACGAACCAACCGAACCCGGTGACGCCCCGGACCGGTTGGTAGACGAGGGCGTAGAACAGGGTCGTATAGGGCAGGAGGAAGAAGCCGATGATGCCTTCCCAGCCCGAGGTGAAGGCAATGGTCAGCCGATTGGTGAAGAGGTACAGGACGCCCAGCACGAACCGGGGGGAGATCCAGGCAAAGAGTGCCAACAGACAGCCCATGACCAGCCAACCCTTCTCGCGTGGCGCCTGCTCCCAATGTACTCACTTCGAGTCAGTACAAGCCGACGATGTTCCCCTCGCCGTCAATGTCGATCCGCTGGGCGGCGGGGCTCGATGACAGGCCCGGCATGGTCCGCATGTCGCCACTGACCAGGTACACGAACCCCGCCCCGACGTTCGCCCTGGCCTCGCGCACCGGGAGCCGCCAGCCCGAGGGGGCGCCCTTCAACTTCGGGTCCGAGGAGATCGACAGATGCGTCTTGGCGATGCACACCGGCAGCGAACCGAAACCGGCCCTCTCATAGATATCGAGCTGGCGCGCGGCCGGGGGCGAGAAGTCCACGCCGTCGGCGCCGTACACCTGCAGGGCAATCGTCTCGACCTTCTGGCGGAGCGAAAGTCCCGATTCGTAGAGCAGGCGGAACTCGCTGGGCTCGTCGGCCGCCTCGACGATCGCCTCGGCCAATTCCACCGCCCCCCGTCCGCCATCGACAAAGTGCGTGCAGACGGCGGAACGGACCCCGACCGACGCGGCAATCTGCCGGATGGCGTCGTGCTCGGAGGGGAAGTCCTCGGGGAAGGCGTTGATGGCGACCACGGGCGTGACGCCATGGCGCCGGACGATGTCCAGGTGCTTGAGCAGATTGGCCGCCNNTCGGCGAGCATCCCGGGAGGAAGCGGCCGGCCGGCCGTCACCTTGTGGCGTCCGGAATGAAGTTTGAGGGCGCGCACGGTGGCTACCACCACGGCGGCATCGGGCACCAGGCCCGACGTGCGGCATTTGATGTTGAAGAACCGCTCGGCACCCATGTCGGCTCCGAATCCAGCCTCGGTGATCAAGTAGTCGCCGGTGTGGATGCCGATGAGATC
>PMHU01000013.1 GCA_003156795.1 Acidimicrobiaceae bacterium | reverse complement strand
GGGTGGCACGCACCCGCTGGCCGCCGAACCTGTGAACCCCGACCTCTACACAAGGACGGGAAGATCAGACGGCATCACCGGTGGATGACGGGATAAATCCTGGGTCCCGGTCGACAGATCGATCACACAACACAGCCAACCGACCTAAACCGGTTCGCAAGTCAGACCGAGACCTAGGACTCCCGACCATACGCCCCACCAACAAACCAGCAGGGATGATGATCAGAAGCACGACTTCATTCTCTATGCCGAGTATGGCGCGGCCAGAAGTCGGACCGGCACACGACGACGGAGCGCGAGATGGAACATTATGCCGCCCATCAAAGATGGGTCCGCCCTTCGGGCCGGCATAATGGCAGATCATGCCGCCTATCGCATCCAACTACTCGTACATGAAAGGCGATGACGATAGGAGGCATATCTGAGCAATCTGCTCGGGCTTCGACGCCATGGTACCCGCCGACTGATCGTCGCCGGTGTGCTGGCTTCCTAACTCGACCCCGTGAGCGAGAGCGCCGAGGCCGCTACTTTGGCGGCAGGCGTATCTTGACGAAGCCCCCAAAGAAAGAACGCTCGCGTTGAGGCGTCCCGGCCTGCGAATGTGCCATCCACGCGTCGAACATCGCAGCAGTTCTGAACCTGGGCAGCGTCTTGGAACTGACCGGTCGACCCAGATGATCAGTGATGGCGGAGGCCAGACGCCGATTCGCACTGCGCAACCGGACTAGGTAACTGGGGATTCCCAACACCACGACCGCCCCGGCGGCCGCATAGTAGGCGGGACCATGGAGAGCCACTGCGAACGCCACGATCAAGACCAGCATGAAGACGGGAATGAAGGACAGCTTCGCCCGGCTGCGCAGGATGTCCGTCGCGTCGCGCCCAATCCGAGGTTCCCAGATCCCGTAGAAGCCATCAGAGGCCACGAGTCGCCGATCCCCTGGGCTTCACACTGTCTGGCACTACCACACTCTGCCAGTCCCGGGTCTCGGAAGAGCGGCCGATCGAATCTGGGCTCTCCCCGATCGCGCAGCCGTCTACATCGGTCGGGATGGGAATAGTATGCACTTGTCTGGGCAGGTCGTCGCGCTTCGACCGGAACGTCGGTTCCTACCGGTTGGTCGGCGCGGTGATAAGGCAGACACCGCTGTCCTCGCCCAGCACGTCGTAGGCCCAGCCGTCAAGATCAGGGTTGTCGCCGTTCGCGACGAGCACGAGAATATCATTCACGCTCACCGGCACAACCGTGAACGTGAGTTTTAGCCCAGTCCCGTTGACGTCTGTGTATGGTGCCGTCTCAACGTTCAACGCCGCTGGGGACTCGACCTTCCCATCCAGGACCCACTCGAACTTGTAGGAAGTGTCGCCGCCCGTTTCTGTCACGGTCCCGTTCGCCGGTCGACCGACGACCGTTGCTGGCGCGCACTCCAAGGATCGACCTCCTGGGTGGGCCGGCAACCCGAATGGCACCCCTATCGTGCAAAGGCCACCGTCGCCCAAGACAACGCTAGAGCCGCCGATGTAATAAGACCGGCTGCCATAGGGCGCGTATCCGCCATCGACGTTAAGGACCAGTTCTTCGTTCACGCTTGTCGGGACGGTGGTGAAGGTAAGTTTCACTCCGTTTCCGAAGGGGGCCGACCGCACATCCAAAGTAGATGACGGAACCACCTTCCCATCGAGGACCCACTCGAATGTGTAAGGGGTCTTCCCGCCATTCACACCGACCGATTCGGTCACAGGACGTCCCACGGGTACTGGCAAACATTGAGGCTCTATTGCCGGACCGACCACCCGCACGCCGTAGGTCGAACCGCAGCTAGCAACAGCAACCAAACATGTCGAGAGAGCCATGACAGCGACCCCAGCGCGAGACCCGCCCTGCACGCCAAGAGCGTAGCCAAGGCAGGCCCTTGTCGGGAACCGATCCTGCCGACTCAGCGTCAGCCGGCCCAGGCCCTGGCCGCCGGTTGTGACTGGTGTCGCGGAACGCCGACTAGGGCGCGGGTGGCAGTCCGCTAGGCGGACGGTGACTCAGCGCAAGAGCCGAATCTTCTGCGTCGGTCTGTCGAGACGCTAGGGGTTTAGCTCTGAGCTCGACCGTTGCCAGCTGGTGGTCAGGTCAGGGTGAAGGTGGTCTTGACCTTGATCCCCGAGGTCAGGCCTTTTGCCAGGATCTTGTGAGGGCCACTGGCGCCTGCTGTGGCTGTGGGGGGGATGGTGCCCGAGCAGGTGTAGGAGGTGTCGGAAAGTGCTGCGGTTGTGCAGATCGTGACCTGTTTCGGCGAGGCCAGTCCGGCTTTGTAGGTGATCTTGACCGTCTCGCCGGGGTTGAACCCTCGGCCTGAGACGGTCACCGGCGTTCCAGCGGGGCCTGAAGTAGGTGACAGGTTCACGGCGGATGGGATGATCACCGCCAGCGAGTTCGAGTCACTGTTGGCGGCATAGATGGTGTCGGTAGTCCCGTCGACCGCAACTCCCTGGGGGTTGGCGCCGACAGCGACGGTGGCGGTTACCGCGTTGGTAGCCCCGTCGATCACCGACACCGTNNCGTCGATCACCGACACCGTGCCCGGTTCAGTGTCGGTGACGTAGAGGGTGTCGGTGTTCTCGTCGACGGCCACCTGGGAGGGCCCGGCCTCGGCAGCGATGCTAGCGGTCACGGTGTTGGTGGGCCCGTCGATCACCGACACCGTGTCGGATTCATACTTGGCGACATAGATCCTGGCGGCGTTCTCGTCGACCACCACCCCGGCAGGGTCGGCGCCGACAGCAACGTTAGCGGTCACGGTGTTGGTGGCCCCGTCGATCACCGACATTCGACCCACTCGATACTTGGTGACATAGACGGTGTCGGTGGTCTCATCGACCGCGACCCAAGAAGGCCACGAGCCCTTTCTAAAAGCGATGGTAGCGGTCACGGTGTTGGTGGCCCCGTCGATCACCGACACACTGTCCGACCCGAAGTTGGCGACATAGACGGTGTCGGTATTCTCGTCGACCGCCACCCCGGAGGGGTTGGTGCCGACTGCGACGGTGGCGGTCACCGCGTTGGTAGCGCCGTCGATCACCGACACAGTGCCCGGATAGCAAGAGCTTGGATCGTTCCCGCAGTTGTTGGTGACATAGACGGTGTCGGTGTTCTCGTCGACCGCCACCCCGGAGGGTTCGGAGCCGACCGCGATGGTGGCGGTCACTGTGTTGGTGGCCCCGTCGATCACCGACACCGTGCCCGAATAAACGGTGGAGTTGGCGACATAGACCGTGTCGGTCATCGCATCGACCGCCACCCCGACGGGTGAGGAGCCGACCGGGACGGTGAGCGACGTATAGGGAGTCGGCCGTTCCGACGCCCGGGCTGAAGGCACACCCAAAAGCACCGCCGCGGCCATAACCGCGCTCACTGTCGCCACCCCCAGCACGGACGACCCCCACCCCCACCGATCCAGAGCCCGGCCAAATGTCAATCGAGTCATCAGACCCCCTCCTCGCGCCGGGCCCCATCAACTGCACCAGCCACCCCACACTAAGCCCCGCACGACCACCGGCGCCGAAAAGGACGCCTATCGCCGTGGGCATCTCCCCGTCGGCCGG
>PMHU01000306.1:289-4348 GCA_003156795.1 Acidimicrobiaceae bacterium | reverse complement strand
TACTTTTCCATCCGCCAACCCCACACCCGCCTGACGGTCACGTCCACCAGTCGGGTCGGCGTAAGAGAACGACGGGTTCCCCTACCGTCCGGACCGTCCTGGGAGGAGGTTCGGGACCAGCTTGGTGCCGCAGAGACCGACGCCGAGCTGGACGCCCGTCCGTTCACGCTCGAATCGCCGCTCGTAGGCCTCTCAGCGGCCGTCGAGCAGTACTCGGCGCCATCGTTTCTACCCGACCGGCCCATCCTGGAATGCGCCGCCGACCTGTGCGCCCGGATCCACGCCGGCTTTACCTACCGACCCGGGTCGACGTCGGTCACGACCGGGCTCGACGAGCTCATCGAGGGGGCCGAGGGCGTTTGCCAAGACTTCGCCCAGCTGGCCATCGGTTGCTTCCGCTCGAAGGGCCTGGCCGCCCGGTACGTGAGCGGGTACCTGGAAACCCGAGCGCCGCCCGGGCGACCCCGACGCCAAGGCGCCGACGTCTCCCACGCCTGGGTGTCGGTTTTCGTAGCTGACGTGGGCTGGGTCGACTTCGACCCGACCAACAACCAGTTCGTGACCGACGGATATATCGTCACCGCATGGGGTCGCGATTACAGCGACGTCCCCCCGCTCAAAGGCGTCATCTTTACGGAGGGCACGGCCCACGAACTGGAAGTGACGGTCGACGTCGTCCCAGTCCGCGAGAGCTAATGACGTCGCGGTCGCGGTCGCGACCTCGACGAGCGCGGTAGAGTTGGTCAACTTCGATGCGCTCGTTCCAATGTCAGCGGTGCGGCCAGCTGGTGTTTTTCGAGAACACCGAGTGCCTACATTGCGGAACCTCACTCGGTTTCGCGGCCGACCACGGAGAGCTCGTCCCCTCTGAGCAGGCCCGGTATCGGCGGTGTCTCAATGCGCTCATTGCGGGCTGCAACTGGTTGGTCGCCGACGACGATCCCATAGACCTGTGCCCAAGCTGCCGGCTCACCAGGACACGACCCGACGACTCCGACCTGGCCTCGGCAGAAGCTTTCCGGGCCACCGAGTCAGCCAAACGCCGGTTGGTCTTCCAACTGCACGAACTGGCACTTCCCATCGTTTCTCGAGCCGAAGACTCCGACCGGGGGTTGGCTTTCGACCTGCTGTCGAGCCGCGATCGACCGGTCCGCACCGGCCACAAATACGGAGTTATCACCCTCGACCTCTCCGAGTCGGACGACTCCCACCGGGAGGCGGTCCGCCGGCAGTTGGCCGAGCCTTACCGCACCGTTCTCGGCCACCTCCGCCACGAGATCGGCCACTACTACTGGCCGTTGCTCGTCGGCCGGCAGGACGACGCCCAGGCGTTTCGCGCCCTGTTTGGCGATGAGCGCGCCGACTATGCCCAAGCCCTAGAGGAGCACTATCGCCAGCCGCCGTCACCCGTATGGGACGACGCCTATGTCAGTGGCTACGCGACGACCCATCCCTTGGAGGACTGGGCCGAGACATTCGCCCATTATCTCCACATCCGAGACACGCTCCAGACCGCGAACGCCTTTGGTGTCCGAGTGTCGGGACCGGTCGCTCCCGAGCCAGCCCGATCGACTCCCGCCGCCGACGCCGCGACCTTCGAGACCATCCTCGATGAATGGTTGCCCCTGTCCTACGCCCTCAACGCCGTGAACCGCAGCATGGGAAAGGGCGATCTTTACCCTTTCGTCCTTAGCCCGACCGTCGTCGAGAAGCTGGGGTTCGTGCATCACGTGATACGCCAGCTCGTCGCCTTCACTTTCGGATCGGGGTCCTAGCACTGCTGGTGTCGTCGCGGCGTCCGTGGGCCCATCACCCGGTGTTGCGTAGCCCCGCCGCGATTCCGTTGATGGTGAACAACAGGGCCCGCTCGAGCTCAGGGTCGGGTGGGCCGACAGCGGTCCGCACTCTCTTGAGCAGTGATACTTGAAGGTCGTGGATGGGGGCCAGGTAGGAAGCCCGAACCGACAGCGTGCGGCGAAGGACCGGCGCACTCTCCAGGATCTCCGATTGGCCGGTGAGCCATAGAATCTGCTCGACGGTTCGGCGGTGCTCTGCCTCGACCTTGTCGAAGATGCCCTGGAGCGGGGGCGGAACCAAGACGTCGACGTATCGATGGGCTATCCCAAGATCGGTCTTGACGAGGGTCATCTCGATGTTGGATAGGAAGGTGGAGAAGAAGCGCCACCCCTGCCGCATCTCAAGCAGGTCCCCTTCAAGACCCGCTTGGCGCGCCGCTTCGATTCCCGACCCGACTCCGTACCAGCCCGGGACTATCTGGCGCGACTGGGTCCAGCCAAACACCCACGGGATGGCTCTCAGGGCCTGGAGGTCAGACCGGCCGCCGTCGGGGCGCCGGGATGGTCGCGATCCGAGGCGGAGGGAAGAGAGCTGGTCGACGGGGCTCGAGTTCATGAAGTAACCGGGCAGGTTGGGATCATCAGCGAGCTGCCGGTAGGCGGCCAGGGCATGCTCTGAGACGGTGGTCATCGTCGAGTACCAGCGGTCCCGGTCGGCGGGCGGCAATTCGGGGGTCGTGTGCAGCACGGTCGCCTCCAGCGTCGCCGCCATCATGAGCTCGAGATTCTCCTGGGCCAGGACGGTCAACCCGTACTTGTCGCTGATGACTTCTCCCTGCTCGGTGAGCTTGATGGCTCCGTTGAGGGTGCCCGCCGGCAGCGAAAGGATGGCGTCGTGGGTCGGCCCGCCGCCGCGACCCACCGTGCCCCCGCGTCCATGAAAGAACACGACCCGGGTCCGGTGCCGTTGGGCCACTTCCAGGATCCTGCGCTGAGCCTGATGAATCTCCCACTGGGAGGTGGTGATGCCGGCCTCCTTGTTGGAGTCGCTGTAGCCGAGCATGACCTCCTGCAAGTCGCCCCGGGCCGCCACGATGCGGCGGTACGCGGGAACCGACAGAAGATCGTCAACGACCCGATCCGCCAGCTTCAGCTCGGATACGGTCTCCAGCAACGGAACGAAACCGATTCGTGCGCTCTCCCCCTGCATGTCGACGAGCCCGGCCTCTCGGGCTAGAACTACGGCCGCCAGGACATCCTCGGCGCCGCGCGTCATGGACACGATGTAGCTCTCAACAACCTCAGGGCCGAATTCGTTCTGGGCGTTGCGGATGACGTTGAACACCTCGTACGTCTGGGCGTTGGCCTCACTTAGACCGGGAGCCGGGGGCGCCAAGGGTCGGCGACTGTCCAACTCCGCAGACAAGAGCTGAAGTTGCTGGTTGCGGGTCAGGGAGTCGTAGGCCTGCCCGACTCGATCGAACAGTGCGGCGAGGACGCCGTGGTGGGCATCGGCGTGCTCCCGAATGTCGAGGGTGGCCAAATGCAGTCCCCAGCAAGAAACGTCCCGGATCACGTCTGCGAGCTGCCCGCTGGCGACCAACTCTCCCTTGTTGGCCATCAAGGAATCCCGCATGAGCGTCAGGTCCGCCAGTAATTCGTGGCCGCCGCGGTAGTCACGGCCCGGCACATGCGGCTCGTGGAGCCGGATGCGTCGCTGGGTGTGGACCAGCTTCTGGCGGATGCATGCGGTCTTCAGCCGGTAGGGCTCTTCAGCGTTGAGGCGGAGGTACCGTTCGGCCAGGTCTGGCAGCACCGACAAATCAGCCTGAAGAGATTCCGCCAGTTCCTTCGAGATGCTGACATGACGGGAGGACAGGGCGAGGGTCCGGCCCAGGCCGTCGATGGACTCGAGCGCGTGGCGTACTCCGTGGTCGTGCTGGAGCCGGATCACCTCAAGAGTCACCTTCGGAGTGACATTGGGATTCCCATCGCGATCACCTCCGATCCACGAGCCAAACGTGAGCGGCCTCGCCGTGTCGGCGATCTCGACGCCAGCGGCGCGCAACGTGTCCTGCCATTCGCCCAAGACAGCGCCGACCACCGAACGGGAGAGCTCGTCGAAGTAATACACCGCGTTACGAGCCTCGTCGAGGGGATCGGGCTGGGCCACCCGTAAATCGTCGGTTAGCCACAACAGCTCGATGACCTCGGCCAGGCGGCGGTCGGTACGCGGCCCCGGATCGGCATTCAGCAGTTCAGG
>PMHU01000306.1:0-230 GCA_003156795.1 Acidimicrobiaceae bacterium | reverse complement strand
GTGAACGTCGAGGCTGTCGAGGAGCGCCGCGGTCGCGGCTCGATCTTCCCGGCTACCGGACCTCACCCGCTCGACCAGATCCAAGACCTCCTGGCCTTCCTGACGGGCCAGGGTCTCGCCGAGCAGTCCGACCACCCGGCGCACATCCCGGCGCATGGAAGCGTCGTTGACGGGCGGATCGGTCACCCGGTCGACGGTGCCGCGGTAGTCGTTCGGTACGCCCAGACGGC
>PMHU01000189.1 GCA_003156795.1 Acidimicrobiaceae bacterium | reverse complement strand
TGGCGGGAAACACACATCGCGCCGAGTTCTGCATCGACAAGCTCTACTCGCCGGACTCCGCCGGATCGCGGCTCGGCCTGGTGGAGCTGCGCGCGTTCGAGATGCCGCCGCACCCGAGGATGGCGCTCGTGCAGGCGCTGCTCGTCCGAGCCTTGGTGGCCCGCTTTTGGCAGGAGCCCTACACCGGGGACCTGGTCCGATGGGGCTGCGAGCTACACGATCGGTTCATGCTCCCCTGGTACGTGACCGCCGACATCGCGGACGTTGTCGACGACCTCCGTAACCACGGGTATACGTTCGAGCAGGCCTGGCTGGCGCCGTTTCTCGAGTTCCGGTTCCCTCGGCTCGGGTCGGTGCAGGTCGCGGGCACCACCATAGAGCTGCGGACCGCCATCGAGCCGTGGCCCGTCCTCGGCGAAGAGGTCGGGAAAACGAGCACCGCCCGGTACGTCGACTCATCGACCGAACGGATCCAGGTCCTCGTGTCCGGCCTCACCGATACCCGCCACGTGGTGACCTGCAACGGACATCCCATCCCGCTGCAGCGGACGGAACGGCCCGACGTCTTCGTGGCGGGCGTTCGTTACAAGGCGTGGAAGCCGCCGTCGGCTTTGCACCCGACGATCGGGGTTCACGCCCCTCTCGTCTTCGACCTCATCGACCGCTGGGCCGGCCGATCACTCGGCGGGTGCACCTATCACGTCTCACACCCGGGCGGACGGTCTTACCACCGGCTACCGGTGAATGCCAACGAGGCCGAGGCCCGCCGCGCCAGCCACTTCGATGTCAAAGGCCACACGCCCGGCGAGGTCGATTTGATCGCTCTCGAGCGGGCTATCAACGGTTCGAGAGTGGACCCCGAGTACCCTCGGACATTGGATCTCCGGCGCCTGCCGAGGTTCTGAGCCTTCCCCGACCCGTGACCGCAACCAGCGTGCCCACTGAGCTACTCAGCGCCTACCGTCCCCTACCGGGCACCTACGACGAGATGGTCGGCGGCGACGGGCGGATACGCGACCACTGGGCCGGATTGGGGCGGACCCTCGACGAGTTCGGTTTCGACGAGATCAACGATCGGTACCGGCAAGTACAGCGGCTGCTCGACGACGACGGCGTCACCTACAACGTGCAGGCCACCCCGGCCGGACGGACTCAGCGGTGGGACCTGGACCCCCTGCCCGTGCTGCTTCCGAGCACCGAGTGGGCCGAAATCGAACGGGGGGCAATACAGCGGGCCGAGTTGCTCAACCTCGTGCTAACCGACCTGTACGGGGAGCGCGACCTGCTCCGGCGACGGCTACTGCCGCCGGAGGTGATTTACGGTCACCCAGGTTTCTTGCGCCCGTGCGACCAGATCCGCATCCCGGGCCCCCAACAGCTCGTTACCTACGCCATCGACGTGGCTCGTGATGGCGAGGGCCGGTGTTGGGCGTTGGCCGATCGGACGCAGGCGCCGTCGGGAGCGGGCTACGCCCTCGAGAACCGGATAGTGATGTCCCGGGTGTTCCCGAGCCTGTACCGCGACGCCCAAGTTCATCGGCTGGCCCCGTTTTTCCGGGCCCTACGAGCCAGTCTGGTCGCGGTGGCCCCGCCGGCGGCGACCGACCCACGCGTCGTCGTCCTCACGCCCGGCTCGCTGAGCGAGACCGCCTTCGAGCACGCCTTTCTGGCCTCCTATCTCGGGTACCCACTCGTCGAGGGCAACGAGCTCACCGTGCGCGAAGGCAGGCTGTGGTTACGTTCGCTTGGTCAGCTGGAACCCGTCGATGTGGTCCTCCGGCGCGTCGACACATGGTTTTGCGATCCACTCGAGCTACGCCCGGAGTCCCATCTCGGCGTTCCCGGACTGGTCGAAGCGTGCCGAAGGGGCACCGTCTCGGTCGTCAACACCTTGGGCAGTGGTGTTCTCGAGAGCCCGGCCCTGCTGGCTTTCCTACCCAAACTGTCCGAGGCCATGCTCGGCCAGGACCTGCGACTCCCGTCCGTGCCGACCTGGTGGTGTGGCGACCCCATGGCCCGCCAGCACGTGCTCGGCCATCTCGACCAGCTCGTGATCAAGCCCGTCGCCCCGTCAGTGGGACGCCGGACGACCCTAGGTTGGGAGTTGTCGGTGGCCCAGCTCGACGACCTCCGACGCCAGATCGAGGCCCGCCCCCATGCCTGGGTCGGCCAGACAGCTCTGGCGCTGGCTTCGGCCCCGACTCTCTCCAGCCACGGGCTCGAGTCGCGTCGCACCCTGCTGCGGGCCTTCCTCGTGGCCCGGGGCGAGTCCTATATGGCCATGCCCGGAGGGCTCACCCGCGCCGCGCCGACCAGCGACGGGATCCTCATATCCAACCAGACCGGCGCCGTGAGCAAGGACACCTGGGTGCTCGCCTCCGAACCGGAGACCCCCATCAGCTACTGGCTCCGCAGCGGTCCAGCCGTGAGTGCAGTCGAACCGGCCGCATCCATGTCGCCCCGGGCCGCCGAGAATCTTTTCTGGCTCGGGCGCTACGCCGAACGAGCCGAGGGGCTCGTGCGACTGGTCCGTGTCATCAACGACCGGCGGAACGAGTTCGAACACGGTACAAACCCCGCCGGCACGGCCTGCGTACGGATCCTTCTCGCCGCCCTGACCCACATGACGACGACCTACCCGGGTTTCGTCGGCGACGGCGCCGACGACCGCCTCGAGTGGCCCGGAGACGAACTGCGATCCCTGCNNCCGGCCGTCACCTTCTCGACTGCTCCCACGCCGTACGCGACCAGCTGTCGGTCGACACCTGGATGGTTATAGGCGCACTGAGCCGTGAGCTGCTCGACCTGGGGAGCCAGCAGCTCGACCACCAGATCGTCGTCCAGGCCAAGCTCCGTCAGGTGATGCAGAGCCTGCTCGCCTTTTCAGGATTGGTCGCCGAGAGCATGGTGCGCGACCCCGGCTGGCGGTTCTTGGACGCCGGCCGCCGGATCGAGCGCGGAACCCAACTCTCCAGCTTCTTGCGGGCCACCCTCGACGAACGCCGGGGCCTGGCCACCGACAGCCTCGTTCTGGAGTCCGCTCTCACCGCGACAGAGAGCATCATCACCTACCGCCGACGATACCGGTCCCAGGCCCAGCTCGAAACCGTCCTCGACCTCCTGCTCCTCGATCCGGAAAACCCGCGATCGCTTGCCTATCAAATCGACGCCCTGGCCCGCGACGTCAATGATCTTCCCGGCCAGGTCGGGTCCGGGCGATTCTCCGAAGTCGATAAAAGCACCCTCGCCACCTCCACCGCGCTGCGGCTGGCCGACACCGCGGCGCTGGCCACGGCCGACGCCGACGGCACTTTCGTCACCCTGCGATCCTTCCTGGCTCAGATGGGGCACGGTCTGGCCCGGACGGCCGATTCAATCCAGGACACGCACTTCATGACTCAGGTGCCCCAACGGTCGATGCTCACCCCCGCCGACCCCGGCGCCGCCCGCGAGCTACGCGTGCTACTCGAATGACGAGCCCAGGGCCAACAGATGATGTGGCGACCTTCGACGTCGTGCACTCCACCCGATACATCTACGAATCGGAGGTGTCTGCTAGTTACGGACAAGTCCACCTCATACCGCGCGACCTGCCCGGACAAGCTTGCATCGCGTCAGCGATAAAGATCGACCCTGAGCCGGCTGACTACCGAGAACGCATCGACTTCTTCGGCAATCGGGCCGCGTACTTTTCCATCCG
>PMHU01000251.1 GCA_003156795.1 Acidimicrobiaceae bacterium | reverse complement strand
ATGGGCAGTCCTTCGGTCTGCCGGTACTGGCCTTCCGCTTCTTCAATGTGTTCGGGCCCCTGCAGTCGGCCGACCACGATTATGCGGCTGTGGTGCCCACCTTCCTGGCCGCCGCGCTTCGCGGCGATCCCCTGCCCGTGCACGGCGACGGGAAGCAGACCCGCGACTTCACCTATGTGGGAACGGTGGTCTCAGTTCTGGCCGACGCCGTGGCCCGGCGGGTGACCGACCCCGGTCCGGTCAACCTGGCCTTCGGCACCCGGGTGTCGCTGCTCGAGCTGGCGGGGCTCCTCGAGGAGATCCTGGGCCATCCCCTCCCGCGACGGCACACGGCACGGCGAGCGGGGGACGTCCAGGACTCCCAGGCCGACCAGGCGGTCGTGCGGGGGCTCTTCGGCGCCGTCGAACCGGTGACCCTGGCCGACGGGCTGCGGGCCACCGTCGACTGGTTCCGCCGCCCGGACGCCTGAGGCATCGCCACCCCCATCCGCCCCGGCCACGNNCCGCATTGGTCGGGTTGCACGGCAGGATGCCACTGCCGCCGGCACCGCTGCCCAGGTTGCCCGACCAGGTGTTCTGGAGGCCGCTCACGGCACCTTGCGCCGAGTAGGGCCCGCCCGGGTTGTTGAGTGTCGAGTCCGGGTTCAGGTCCTGGGACGTGGTGCTGGTGGTCGGTGACCACTGCGGGTACGGAGACGGGTCACCAGCCGTCGGCTCGGCGTACTGGCCGCTGCCGTCGATGGCCCCACCGAACTGCGCACCCGTGGCCGAGTTCCCGGTGAAGCTGTTGGCCAAGGATCCGCTGCCCCCGGCCACCGTGTTGTAGAAGGGAAGGCTCGACAGGGTCAGCACCGTGGAGTCGTAGGTGGTGCTGGTGGCCAGGCCGTTACCGGCGGCGATCCCCCCCGGCTGCACGTAGGCCCCGTAGGCCGAGTACGGAGTGTCCAGGTAGATGTTCCCCGCACCGTCGGTGCAGGCCTCCACGTTGGGCACGTACGTCGGTCCGGGCAGGACCGTGTACCCCTCCTGGTCCACGGGGATGCCGTTGTCGCCCGCCATGTACGCCGGCGTACCGGGGCAGAAGGCACTCGCCCCGGCCAGGTACTCCGCCACACTGGAGTAGGCCAGCCCCGAGCTCGGGACCAACGGTGCGGTGACCACTCCCCCTTCGGGCGAGTTGCCCCACGGCTCGTTGGCGCTCGACACGACCAGCTGGTTCCCGCTGATCGGACCGGGCGGCACGGCGACGTTGCTCTGGAAGAACACCTCACCTTGGACGCCCTGGTTCCCGGAACCGGGGAGGTTCCAGCTCAAGGGGCTGCCGAAACCGTCGGCCACCTGACCACCGAGCTCGTTGTTGTTGAAGTCGTTGTTGGTGATCGTGTTGGTCTGGCTCGGCCCCGTGAGGTCGTTCCCACCGACGTAGATCCCGACCTCGGAGTGCTCGGCCGTGTTGTTCGACACGGTGTTGTTGTCCGAGCCCACCAGCTGCAGGGCCGGGCCACCGGTGGCCCCGGCGCTGATGCTCGGGTTCGACGCGATGTCGAAGCCACCGGTCAGCTCGAGGGCGATGCCCGCCCCCGACGTCCCGAACAGGTCGTTGCCCATGACGGAGTTGCCCGTGTTCTGGCACAGCGAATCGATCTCGCTCCCGGCCGTGCACGGCGTCGACGACTCGCTCGCCGGCGGGTCCTGCGACACGATGTCACCGGCGGCGTTCGATCCCATGAGGTTGCCCTCGTTGGACCCCGTCCCACCGATGGTGGCGTAGAACGCCTCCTCGAGCAGGATGCCGTCGCCGCTGGCACTGCCGGCCACGACCGCACCGTTGTCGGAGATGGTGTTGCCGTAGATGTCACCGCCGGTACCCGGGCCACCGAGGCCCGTGCCCTGGTCGGTGATGCCACCGCCGGCGTTGCCGTCGATGGTGTTGCCGTCGTGGGCCCCCGTGCCACCGATGGTGGGCTGGAGGTCGGTGGCCTGGTTGAGGATGCCACCGGCGGGGTTGTCCGAGATGTNNATGTTGGCGTTGCCGGCGATGATGCCGCCGGTGGTGCCCTCGTTGATGATGCCCCCGCCGGCGTTGTCCTCGATGGTGTTGCTGATGCAGTCGGGCGCCCCCTCGGGGTTGCCGATGTCGATGTCGGTCGAGCCGACGTTGAAGACCCCGCCTCCGGGGTCGCTCTCGATGGTGTTGCCGCAGATGGTGCCCGTCCCCGCGTAGGTCTTGATGCCCTGGCCGGCACCGGCACCGGCGTCAGTGGCATCGGTGAGCGTGTTGCCGGTGATGTCGAACGGCGCCCCGTCCTCGGTCGGTGCGATGTCGGCGTCGTTGGTCTTCACCGTACTGTTCAATATGATGGCCCCGGCGTCCTGGTCCGGAAGGATGCCGCTGGACTGTCCGCCCAACGAGTCCTCGTTGTCTTCGACGACGGTTCCGGCTTCCACGGTACCCGAGGCGCCATAGGAGATCTCGATGCCGTTCTGGGCCTGGTACGTCGGAAATTCAGCCGACGGAAGAACGCCCGAGCCCGTCACCGTGGCACCCGAGATCGTGCACGACGTGTGGGTCCCGGCACAGGTGATGCCGTTCTTGTCG
>PMHU01000147.1 GCA_003156795.1 Acidimicrobiaceae bacterium | reverse complement strand
ACCGGCTACACCGTCGATGGCGGCTACGCGGAGTATGTTCGGGCCAACGCATCGTTTGTTGGGCGGGTGCCCGATGAGGTGGACCCCCTCGACGCCGCCCCGCTGAGCTGTGCCGGGGTCACGACCTACAAGGCCGTCAAGGTGTCGGGAGCGCGTTCGTCGGATNNGGTATCGGCGGGCTAGGGCATCTGGCCCTGCAGTACGCACGGATCGCGGGGGCGTCGGTGGCCGCGGTCGATCTGATGGACAGCAAGCTGACGCTGGCCCGACAGCTAGGCGCCGAACACACCATCAACTCTGCTGTCGACGACCCTGTCGAGGCCATCCAAGCCCTCGGCGGCGCCGATGTCGCTATCGCGGTGGCCGTGTCACCGGTGGCGTTCGAACAGGCTTTCCGGAGCCTCAAGCGCGGAGGCACGCTGGTATTCGTGGCTCTACCCGCGGACAACGAGATGCGGTTGCCGATCTTCGAGACGGTGCTGCAAGGCATCACCGTCGTCGGATCGATCGTCGGTACCCGAGTGGACCTGGCCGAGACGTTCCAGCTCCACGCCGAAGGCCGTACTCGAGTCGTACGCGAGACCCGACAACTCGAGCAGGTGAACGAGTCGTTCGAGCAGATCGAGAAGGGCGCCGTCGACGCTCGCCTGGTATTCGATCTCCGATGAATCCCAGTGGGTCCTTCCCGCCAGCCGTGAATGGCCTCGGTCCCGGTGCCGCGGCTTAGGTGACGCCATCGGGTCGAAGTCAACATGAAACGTCGATCTCGGGGGAGAAACCCAGCGGAAGCGACGCTCGCTCCATGAGGTCCATTGGCACAGGGTCGCACCACAGGAAGGCAGACGCATGACAGATACGACACAGCTGACGATCGGAGTGGACGCCATCTGTACCGATGGGTCGTGCGGCGAATTGAGCCGGGTGGTCGTCGACCCGATCGCTGGCTTGGTCACTCACGTCGTGGTGGAGCCGAAGTATCGCAGCGGACTCGGCAAACTGGTCCCTCTCGAACTCGTTGACGCCGGAGCCGACGAGATCCGACTCCGCTGCTCACTGGCGGAGTTCGACGAACTCGACGCCGCCGAAGAAACGACCTTCCTGCCAGGAAACAACGGAGGCTACGGCGGTTATCCCGCCGGACAAATGGTCGTGTTGCCCCACCTCCGTCTAAGCGACAGCTTCCCCATCCCCGGCGGTGCCTTCGACCCAGGAACCGCCTTTCAGCCGGTCGTATCCGACACGGTGCCCATGGGCGAGATAACCGTACGACGTGACGAGCCTGTCCACGCCACCGACGGCGAGATCGGACGAGTCCAAGGGCTCATCATCGACCCCGGCGATCATCACGTGACCCATGTACTGCTCCAAGAAGGGCACCTCTGGGGCCGCAAAGACGTGGCCATCCCCATGAGCGCAATTACCGGGGTCGCCAACGGGATCAGACTCAACATCACCAAACGGCAAGTGGGGGACCTGCCGACTGTGAACGTCGGCCCCCCAGACGCATAGAGCCGGCGGCGACAAGACCCTCGAGTCCACGTTCAGGGCTGCCGGCAGAGTCGAGAGCGGCTAGTCTGACCAACGAGCTGAAGTCCGCTCGCGCTACTCAGGTCCCTGGTGACGCACCCGATCGAGGGTTACCGCCAGGAGGCATTCGTTGACCACAAGAGCCACGGGACACCCCGAGTTGACGAGGCGATGGTGTCGCGGTCTCCGCCCCGACCACGGTTACTTCTCGGGTTCCCTGGCGAGGCTGGCTCGAAGCGAAGCTGCCGGGCCGGCAGCCACCAAAGAGGGATGCCGGGACCCGGGCGATCAGCGCTGTCGGGGCGGGCCGAGTAGTGCCTAGTAAGCGGCTGGCGCGAATGCTGGAGCTGTTGGCAGCCGACGGGTCAGACGATCCGAGCACCCGTCGGCTAGCCGAGGTGTCGGCGCAGTTCACGAAGGTGTCGGGCGCGGGAATCATGTTGATGTCCGGTGACATCCAGCGGGGAGCGGTGGGGGTCAGTGACGTCGTGGCCGGTGTCATCGAGGAGCTGCAGTACACGTTGGGTGAAGGGCCGTGTGTGGACGCCTACCACCAGGACTTTCCCATCATGGAGCCGGATCTGGCTGTCCCGGACGAGGTGCGCTGGACCGCGTTCACGCCACCGGCGGTCCGGGCGGGGGTGCGGTCGATATTCGGGTTCCCCTTGCGGGTGGGCGGCGCCCGGTTGGGCGCGCTCAACCTGTACTGCAACTATCCGGGCCCGCTCAGCGACGACCAGCACTTGTCGCCGCAGACGTGGTGTGCCGAGCTCTGCTCACCATGCAAGCCGGGGCCGACCCGGGTGCCGTTTCCGCCGCCTTGGGGCAAGAGACCGATTTCGCGGCGGTTGTGCATCAGGCGTCCGGGATGGTCTCGGTGCAGGTCGGCGTCAGTGTCGCCGAAGCCCTGATCCGCATCCGCGCCTACGCCTTCGCCAACGACAGGCACCTCAGCGAGGTCGGCGCCGCGGTCGTCGCCCGACACCTCAGCTTCGACACCGGCCCTCCTCCCGATGCGGCCCAGAGTGAGCAAACATAGTGGTGGAACTCGGACCGGATATCCCCGTAAACTGCCGGACGACATCGCGCTCCAGACCCCCGGCACGAGACGATCCGGCTAAGCGTCAGGAGGATCATGCCCAACTCGGCCTTGATGGCCCAAACACTGGTGACGTTGGCCGACAACCTCGTCGCCGACTTCGACGTTGCTGAGCTGCTGTGCTATCTCTCCGAGCGCTGCGTCGAGGTCCTGGACGTCACCGCAGCCGGACTCATGCTCGTCTCGCCGAGCGGCGACTTGCAGGTCATGGCGTCGTCAAGTGACGAGATGCGCCTCCTGGAGCTGTTCGAGGTCCAGGCCAACGAAGGTCCGTGCGCCGATTGCTACCGAACCGGTCAGCCCGTCGTCAACGCCAATGTGGCGGTCGTCGACGGCCGTTGGGCCCAGTTCGCGCCTCGCGCGGTGGCGGCGGGGTTTCGGTCTGTCCATGCCCTGCCGATGCGCTTGCGAGGCGACACCGTCGGCGCGTTGAATTTGTTCCGCGCCGCCGAGGGCGCGCTGGACGCCGATGATGTGATGGCCGCTCAGGCGTTCGCGGATGTAGCCACCATCGCCATCCTCCAAGCCCGCTCGGCCCGGGCGGCCCAGACCCTCAACGAGCAGCTGGCGCAAGCCTTGAACACCCGCATCACGATCGAACAGGCCAAGGGGATCGTCGCCCAAGCCGCCCAGATCGACATGGGCGAAGCGTTCGACCGCCTCCGCGCCTACGCCCGGAACCGGAATATGAAACTCTCCGACGTGGCTCGATCCGTCATCGACGGCAGCATCCTCGCCTCCCTCAGCCGCCCAGGCAGCACCAAGCAACCTTAATCCAGCACGGACGATCGCGGCCTGGTCCGAGGCCGGGCCACGTGCCTCGGCTTTTGTTGAAGTGCCACCTGACCTGGTGTACGGTCGATTCTGACACGACGGGTAGTCCCGTCGCCGTGTTGGACTCTGCTCAGACCACTGGCAGCCTCCGGGAGCGTTGCTCCGGACTCTGGTAGCGCTGGCTTGGCAGATTGATCCACGAGACGCTTGGTTCGGGTAAGACCACGACCCCCGGTCTGTTGCCCCGTATGGGACCTGCGCCTCCTCAGCAACGGGAGAACTATGGCATCAACCGTCTCGTCCAAGCCGACATCAACCTCCGGGGCGATTTTCAGCGCCATTGCAGCGACCGGGAATCGAAGATGGTGGGCTCTCGGCGCCCTGGCCCTCGCGGTGTTGGCGGTAGGTGTGGACGGCACCGTGCTCAGCGTAGCCCTGCCCACATTGTCCAAGGCATTGCACGCATCGGAGTCCGACCTCCAATGGTTTTCGTCGGGATACTTCCTCGTCCTCGCGGCGGCGATGCTCCCGGCTGGTTTGCTGGGCGACCGTTACGGCCGCAAGAAGGTCCTCCTCGTCTCCTTGGCGCTTTTCGCGGTCGGATCCGCCTCGTGCGCCTATTCGACATCGGTGGTCGAGTTCATGGCTGCTCGGGTACTCGTTGGCCTCGCCGGAGCCGGACTGATCGTGATGGCGCTATCCGTCCTGACTGTGCTGTACAGCAAGGAGGAGCGACCACAGGCGGTGGGAATCATTTCGGCCGCCACCTTCGTGGCTTTCCCGATTGGTCCCATCCTCGGCGGTTGGCTCCTGACGAACTATTGGTGGGGCTGGGTGTTCCTGATCAACGTGCCCGTCGTAGTGGTGGCCTTGGTTGCCGTTGTTGCCCTGGTGCCAGAATCCCGCGCCTCGGAACATCCAGGCTTGGACCTCGTCGGGGTGGCGGCCTCGGCCGCCGGGCTGGTCATCTTGACCTACGGTCTGATCAAGGCCGGCCAGGACGGCTGGGGCAATGCCTACGCCGTGGTGATGATGGTCGGCGGCGTGGCATTGCTGGTCGGTTTCTTCGCTTGGGAGCGCTGGCTGACCCGCCAGCCAGGTGGTCAGCCCCTGATCGATTTGACACTGTTCGGTTCGGCGTCGTTCACCTGGGGGGTCATTCTGGCCATGTTTCCAATCCTGGCCATGCTCGGCATCTTGTTCACCATGCCGCAGTACTCCCAGGGCGTGCTCGGCACCAACGCCATGGGATCGGGACTGCGGCTGCTGCCTCTTGTCGCTGGACTCATGGTCGGAGCCGTTCCGGCGGCCAAAGTCGTCCACCGGGTAGGCGCCAAGATCACCGTCGCCGCCGGGTTCGGCCTGCTAGCCGTGGGGCTGTTCCTCGGATCGACGATGAGTGTCGGTTCGAGTGGCCTATTCGTGGCCGCATGGTTGGCGGTCGCCGGGCTGGGGACCGGTCTGGCCATGGCCACCGCCATGTCCGCCGCGCTGGTGGAACTGTCCGAGGAGAAAAGTGGCGTTGGGTCAGGCGTGATGCAGGCGGTCAACAAGACGGGGGGGCCGCTCGGAATCGCCATCCTCGGTAGCGTGCTCAGCGCCCGCTACCTAGCCCGACTCGACCTGGTGGGCATCCCGAAGTCCGCCGATGCGGCTGTCCGTCAAAGCGTCTTCGCCGGCGTGGCGGTCGCACAGAAGCTCCACTCGCCGGCGCTACTTATATCGGTGCATCGAGCCTTCGTCGGCGGGATGGACTTGGCCCTGCTGGTCTCAGCTGGGATCGCCCTCGCCGGCGTGGTCCTCGCTGTCGTCTTCCTGCCTCAGTCCAATGCTTCGACGGAGCCGATACCTCCAGGCCACGAACGGCAAACCGCCGTCTAAATTTGCCTCCAGCTGACCGTCGAAGGGCAATCAGTGCGTCCCGTTGGCCTGTTGCGCGCTGGCAGGCATTGAGGTACCGTCACCGTATTCGGTTCGTGACGAATCGAATGCTGTTACTGGCTGAAGCGCCTCCCTAGACCTTGGTGACGCCCTAACGATTTAGGAGCGAGCTGGTCAGATTGGGCTTACGGTCGCCGGGAGGTCCGGTTCAAAAGCTAAGCGTCGGCTCATATGCGGGCGGAGTTGCCTCAGCCGTTGACTGGGGCCACTTGGGTGACCCCAGAATGGCTGGTTGCTTCAGTAAGCGGTGACGTGATGAGCCCCGACACCCTGGCCCGCTGGCAGTTCGCTTCGACGACGATCTACCACTTCATTATCGTGCCGGTGTCGATCGGATTGGCGTTGCTCGTCGCCACCATGCAGACCCTGGCCTACCGCAAACGCGGCAGCGATGGCGGTGCTGTTTGGGATCGGGTCGCTCGCTTCTGGGGAAAGCTGATGCTCATCTCGTTCGCGATCGGAGTGGTGACAGGCATCGTGCAGGAATTCCAGTTCGGAATGAATTGGTCGGCTTACTCGCGCTTCGTGGGAGACATCTTTGGTGCCCCGCTGGCGATGGAAGGGCTCATCGCGTTCTTCTTGGAGTCGACGTTCCTCGGGTTGTGGATCTTCGGCCGGGATCTGCTGTCGGCCAGAGCGCACCTGGCGTGCATCTGGCTGGCGGCCATCGGCTCGGCTATCAGCGCGTACTTCATCCTGGCTGCGAACTCTTGGATGCAGCACCCCGTCGGCTACCGGATCGATCCGGCGACGGGACTCCCGCAGATGACGAATATTTGGCGGGTTTTGTTCCAGTCGACCCAGCTGGTCACCTTCTCCCACACGCTGTTTGCCGCCATGCTCACCGGTGGCGCGATGCTGCTGTCGGTCAGCGTCTGGCATCTACGCAAGGAAGGCGCCCAGGTCGACGTAGCGCATCGTCAGGTAGCGAAGATGGCGCTGGGAGTCGTGGTGATCGCCGCGCTCGGCGTGTCGTTCGTGGGTCACGTCCAGGGTCAGGTGATGACCAAGCAGCAACCCATGAAGATGGCTGCCGCCGAGGCCTTGTGGAACACCAAGTCTGAGGCTGGGTTCTCTCTGTTTGCGTACGCGGACGTGTCCAAGGGGCACAACAAGATCGACCTGTCGATTCCCGACGGTTTGTCGATCCTGGCCACGGACCACCCGGGCGGGACGGTACAGGGCATCAACCAGGTCCAAGCGGCCGAGCGAGCCGCGTACGGCCCCGGAGACTATGTGCCCAACGTGGGGCTGGCCTACTGGTGTTTTCGGCTCATGATCGGATTCGGGGTCCTGGCCGGCCTCATCGGTGCGGTATTGATCGTCCAGTGGCGTCGCGGCCGGCTGCTCAGCAGCGATCGTCTGCTGCGCGTTGCCGCCTGGACGGTTGTCCTGCCGCTGTTGGCCAACACGGCCGGCTGGCTGTTCACCGAGACGGCCCGCCAACCGTGGTTGGTGTACGGGCTGCTCAAGACCAGCGCCGGGGTCAGCTCCAACGTGTCGAACACCATGGTCGCGTTCAGCCTGTTCGGATTCGTGGCCCTCTACGGGATCCTGGGCGTGATTGCCGCCCGGCTGTTTATCCGCACCGCCCGCCAGGGCATCGACCGTTCCATCGACATTGACCCGGGCGACGCGACCAGCGGCGACGGCGGTCTCGGCGTCTCCGACGGTGTCTTGTCCCTGGCGCCGTGACCCTCTTTGTGAGTAACTCGCCCTGATGCCCGGCAGGTCATCCCCTCGATCGAAAGCGTGACGTCGGTGCTTCCTGGATTCTGGTTCGGTGTTATCGCCGTCCTGTGGGCCGGCTTCTTCCTGCTGGAAGGCTTCGACTTCGGGGTGGGGGTCCTCCTGCCGTGGGTGGGCGGCGACGAGACCGGCCGCAAGGTGGCCCTGAGGGCGATCGGGCCGGTCTGGGATGGCAACGAAGTGTGGCTGCTGGTGGCAGGCGGGGCGACCTTCGCCGCGTTCCCATCGTGGTACGCGTCGATGTTCGCCGGGCTGTACATCCCCTTGGCTCTCATCCTGGCCGGCTTGATCGTGCGCGGTATATCGATCGAGTACCGATCGAAGGTCGCCACCGCCTCCGGTCGGGCCTGGTGCGACCGAGGGATGTTCATTGGTAGCCTGCTACCCGCGCTGCTTTTCGGCGTCGCCTTCGCAGACCTGATCCGCGGCTTGGATATGAACGCGGAGCATCAGGTCACCGGGGGATTCTTCGCTCTGGTCAGCCCGTTCGGTGTTCTTGGCGGCCTGGTCAGCCTCGGGTTCTTCTCTTTCCACGGAGCGGTGTTCCTAACGCTTCGTACTGAGGGCCCCGTGCGCGAACGGGCTCATCGGGCTGCCCGGCTCCTGGCGGTACCGGTCGTCGTGGCCGCAGCAGGCTTCCTGGTGTGGAGCTTCGAGTTGCGCGGTGGAGCGGTCAGCGTCGCCATGTCGGCTCTCATGGCGGTGGCACTGATCATCTCGGTCCTGCTGGATCGTCGGGGAAGGGAAGGCTGGTCGTTCGCGTCGAGCGCCGTGGTGGCGGTGGCATTTCCGGTATTCGTTTTCGCATCGTTGTGGCCCGATGTGATACCGGCCCGCAACCATGGGCCCTGGTCGCTGACGGTGCACAATGCCAGTTCCAGCCACTACACCCTGGTCGTCATGACCGTGGTCGCGCTGATCTTCACTCCTATCGTGGTCGTCTATCAGGCGTGGGCTTACTGGGTGTTCCGGGCCCGCGTATCGGAAGGCAGCGTCAACCCGATGGCCCGTCTGCCCCGGCCGGCCGTCTCGGCCGGCGAGGCATACCAGGTGACCTCACCACCAGACCTTGCTGCGATCGCCAAGGATGTCCCGGTCCCTGGCGAGCGGGGTGACTGACAGCGCGCCGGGTGCGGTGACGACGAAGCGCGCCCGTACGACACAGTCCACTCGCACGACAGAGCCCGCCGGGCAGGCGCCGCGGAAAGGGGGTCCGCTGGACCAGCGCTTGGTGCGCGAGCTGCCGGTTTTACGGTCGGGCCTGGCGGTATTCGCGGTGACGTCGCTGTTGACGACGGTGGCCACTATCGCCCAGGCGGTCCTCCTGGCGCGCATCGTGGCCGGTGTGTTCATCAGCGGGGACCGGCCCTCGCAGGTGACCCGATACCTCATCTGGCTGGCGGTAGCCATGGCGGCCAAGGCCGTCGCCGCCGGGGTGGGGGAATGGATCGGGCAGCGCATCTCGGGCCGCGTCCGGGCTCAGATGCGAGCCCGATTCCTCAAAGCCGTCGACGTCCTCGGCCCCCACTGGTTGGCGCGAACCAACCCGGGCCAAATAGTCACCACAGCCGGAGCCGGCCTCGAATCCCTCGACGGCTACGTCACCCGAGCGTTGCCCGCTCTGGTCGCGGCCACCGTCGCCCCGCCGTTGATACTGGCTGCCATCGGCTTCGCAGACTGGCCGTCGCTGCTCATCCTGGCCGTCACCCTGCCGCTGGTTCCGGTGTTTCTCGCTCTGCTAGGGGTCACCACCAAACGCCGCATGGACCGCCAGTGGGCGGAACTCAGTCGTCTGTCCGGCCAGTTCCTCGACCTGCTCGAGGGCCTGACCACCCTCAAGATCTACGGCCGGAGCCGAGCCCAGGTCCAAGCCGTCCGCGACGGCACGGACTCCTACCGTCGCCACACTATGGCGACGCTGCGGGTCGCGTTCCTATCCGGGCTGGTCCTCGATCTGCTCGCGACCCTGTCGGTCGCGCTGATCGCGGTCGCGGTCGGACTGCGCCTCGACGGTGGACATCTCTCCCTGCAACGGGCCCTCATCGTCCTACTGCTGGCGCCGGAAGTCTTCGCGCCCCTCCGGGCGCTCGGCGCCCAACATCACGCCACTCAAGAAGCCCGGGCCGTCTTCGACAGCGCTTTCGCCGTCATCGCTGACAGCGCCGATCGACGCCTCGACACGGCGACAAACACAGCGGCCCTACAGTCCGCCCCGGACTCGACTGTCGCCCAGCTCCGCCACGCCGGCCTCACCTACCCAGGTCGCGACATCCCTGCCCTGTGTGACGTGAACCTCGACCTCCGTGCCGGAGAACTGGTGACGCTGGCCGGCCCGTCCGGTGCAGGCAAAAGTACCCTGTTGTCCCTACTCCTAGGCCAGCTAACCCCGACGGCCGGTATATTCCAAGTCCGCGAAGGGGCCAGGGCGGACGAAGCGCCTGTCGGCTCGGCATGGAAAGCGAGCGTGGCCTGGGTCCCGCAGCGGCCCCGGCCGACCTCCGACACCGTCGCCGAAGAGGTCCGCCTCGGCTCCCCGTTGCTTAATGACGCATCCCTGTCGGCCATCCTCGCCCGCTGCGCCGCACCGGACGCGGCGACACCGCTCGGCGAGGACGGCGCGGCCATTTCCGCCGGGCAGCGCCGGCGGGTCGCGCTTGCCCGTGCCGTCGCGAGAACCGAAGCGGTGGCCTCGGCAGGCGGGGTCCCCGTGGTGCTAGCCGACGAGCCCACCGAGGACCTGGACGCGGTGAGTCAGGAGGTCGTCCGCCGGGTCCTCGCCGAGCTAGCCGCATACGCGGCCGTCGTGGTCGCCACCCACGATCCGATCCTGATGGGCCTCGCCGGCCGCGAAGTGTGTGTCGTCAACGGCCGCATCAGCTCCGACCTCACCAAACCGACCGGCCCCTCCGATCGGCCCAGCGGCCTGACGCCGGTCGAACCTGTCGCGGGCACAACCTCCGATGACGATGCGGTCGTTATCGGAGCCGCCGAGACCGAGGTGCCCGGCAGGCCAGGCGACCAGAAACCAACGGGACGGCGACTGCGGCTACGTGCCGCGCTATCCGGCGCTACCGGGGCCCGGCGGTCGCTGCTCCTCGCCTGCGCCTTCGGGATCCTCGGAGGTCTCTCCGGCTTGGCGCTCACAGCGACGTCGGTGTGGCTCATCTGCCGCGCCGCGCAACACCCGAACGTCCAAGCTCTCGCGGTGGCGGTCGTCGGGGTGCGCACCTTCGCCCTGGCACGAGCCTTGCTCCGTTACGCGGAACGAATCGCAGCTCACGACGGCGCCCTACGTCTCCTGGCCGAGGTGCGCGCCCGGACTTTCGCGGCCCTCGAACCGCTCGCCCCGGCCGGGCTAGCCCGGTTCCGTCGCGGGGATTTGTTGCGCCGATTCACGACCGACGTCGACGGCGCGCAAGAGGCCCTGATCCGTGCCGTGGTTCCCCTCGCAGGCGCGCTTGCTACCGCGGTCGCGGCCATCATCATCGTCGCCTTGGTCGCCCCCGCCGCTGCAATCGCGCTCGGCGCAGGACTGTTTGTCGCCGCCATCGTCATACCGGGGCTGGCCGCCCAGACGGGTCGGGTCGGCACCGTCTGCGACGCGGCCCGCCGCGATTCCCTGGTCGTAGGATTGCTCGACGGGCTGAGCGAACTCGACGCCTTCGGCGCTGCCGAAGGGCGTCTCGAGCAGATTGCGGCGGCCGACAGACAGGTGATCCGCAACGTTTCCCTCGCTGGGATCGGCGGGGCATTTGAGGTGACTGCCGCGGGCGTCGCCGCTGCGGCAACCACCGCGGTCGTCGTTGGCGCCGATGTGCACGCAATCGCGGCCGGTCACTCCTCCGGGATCCTGCTCGGAGTGGTCGCGGTGGCGGCGCTGGTCGCTTTTGATGCGTTCAGCACCCTGCCCGGAGCGTACGCCGCGCTCGGACGTTGCTGGGCCGGTATCCGCCGCGTCGATGCCGTACTCGCTGCTCCGATACCTGTACCCGAACCGCTACAGCGGACGGACCCGCCAGTAGGCATCACCGCCATCGGCGCTACCGGGGTGACCATACGGCCGGCGCCAGGCGCCGGGGCGATCCTGGTGGACGCCGAGTTCGAGGTTGTACGCGGCCAACGGGTCGCGCTGACTGGCCCGAGCGGTAGCGGTAAGAGCACCTTGTTAGGAGCGGTCCTGCGACTAGTGCCAACCGAAATGCACCCGATCACTTTGGCTCAGGGAGCTAACCAACGGATCCCGGTTATGGACCTGCCGACCGAGGCGATGCCAACACTGGTGGCCGGGTCGTTACAGGGAGACCACGTGTTCGCGACGACACTGCGCGACAACTTGCGGGTCGTGGCTCCGACGACCACCGATACAGAACTCGACGAGCTCGCCGGCCGCGTCGGGCTGGTCGACTGGATCGCGTCACTACCACGGGGCTGGTCAACGCAGGCAGGTCCGGACGGGGCCAGCCTGTCGGGCGGTCAACGCCAACGGCTGCTNNACCGCGCACCTCGACGAGGCGACCGAGGCCGCGGTCATGGCCGACCTCATCCGCGCTACTACAGGCAGCACACTGCTGATGTCGACGCACCACTCCACGCTGCTGGCGTCGTTCGACCAGGTCCTGCGCATCGAGTACCGCCAACTCGCCCTCGGTGCGACCGGCGGCCAGACTCCGGGAAAGGAAAGCCTGGTGTACGCAGCGGGCATCACCTAGGGGCCCATCCCGGTGCCTCCCATCAAGGGTCGAGGTCCCCTTAGCGGAGGGAGGGGACTCGGTCACTCCCGCTATCAGCTGGTTACCGCGAACGTCCCGACCATGCCATCCCTGGCCTGGTCCGGCACCGGGCACAGATACTGGTAGGTACCCGACTTGGTCGCGGTGAAGGTGAGCGTGCCGGTGTGCATGCCCGCCGAGGTCGGGTTGCCGAGGAACCATACTGCTGCGCCGCTGAAGGCGGGCGCGGCGGTCAGCATCGGCGTCTGCGAGGACGCCGAGCCGTCGGCGGCGATGGCTAGCCCGTGCGCGGCGTCGGAGTCGGCGTTCACCACCTCGATGCTGATCAGGGCGCCGGACTTCACGGTGATCGTGGGGTTGGTCATTCCGGCGATGCGGAATGACTCTTTGGGGCTGCCCGGGGGGCTGGCGAGAACGACGAAGTGGTCCGACATGCCCGAGAAGGAGATCCGGTCGCCTTCTCGGTCCACGGTGGCGCCGCTCGGGACATCGTGGCCAAGCCGGGTCGCTTCGGCCGAGCTGACCCGAGGTCCAGGCGCGTCGGCGAAGAGCCGGCCCATGACCTCGCCGGCGTCGATGCTCGTGCCCATAATGGTCTCAGGCAGGGACCCGCCACTCATCCATCCCGGAGCGTTGGTGCCGCCCATCATCCAGTCGTAGGAGTCACTGCCCGTCGAGCCACGACCCATCATTGAACGGCCCTCGTAGTTGCTCATTATCGACTGGTAGTACGAGCTCATCGAGCCGTCGGAACCCTCGGACCCCATCATCCTCGACGAAGATGACCCGCCACCGGCAGCGATCGCTACGCCGATGCCGCCCCCGGCGAGGACAAGGGCGACCGCGCCGATGAACACAGCGGTGTGTCTGCGGCTCATTGGGTTTCAACTCCGGGCCCGGAGCCCGGCAAGGGCGAGCGTGGCAACGTCGGTGACGATGACCCGGCGTCACGGGTCATGGCGTCAATGGCTGCTCGGGTTGGCCATGGCCGAGTCGACCGATCCGAGATCAGCTGACGGGTTGGGCCTGGGTATCACGGTCCGTGGCGGCGATGTGAGCGGGGCTTCCTACCTCGGCCACCTTCGACCACCACGAGATCCGCTGCTCGATGTAGAAGTCGACGCTGTAGCGGCTGGTGCCGGCGTAGTAGCAAAGTGCGAGGAGTCCCATGGACACCAAGGCGTAGATGATCGCCGTGCCGATGTCGGAGGAACCGGTCATGTAGGGACCGCCGAAGCCTTCCGCCACCGCCCAGATCACCACACCGAAGACCGCAGAGGAGATGTAGGTGAGCTTGCGGGNNGGCAGCCACTTGAGGACGGCGTCAATAAGCCAGATCAGCCCGAACGCAACCCGGAACGCGTCCTGTGGCCACGACTTCACCGATCGCTGCTGCGTGTCCGCCACCTGTTCGGTCAGGGTTGACCCCCTTCCCGGCGATATCTCGGCGTCACGCGGAGACTGAGGACGTGGCGATTGCTCGCCTTCGTCCTGATTCCCTTCAGCGGTAGTTGTCCGCTCCGTCGGGACTGTCGGGGTCGAGGTCATGGTGGTCTCCCGTAGGTGAGGAGACGTCGAGCCCGTATAGGGCGACAAAACCGTAAACGGTCGTCGTTTCCGAACCAGGCGTCTCGTGGATCAATCTGCCAAACTGGCGCTACCAAGGTCCGGAGCAACGCTCCCGGAGGCTGCCAACAGCTCAAGCAGAGTCCAACACGGCGACGGGACTACCCGTCGTGTCAAAAACCAGCCTACACCAATAAAAGCCGGCACTTCAGTGAAGGCTGAGTATCTCGAAGTATTCGTCGTAGCCGGTGAGGCGGTGGTCGCCTGAAACGATTCAGCCGAGGGGTGGCGCGGCGTCCGCTGGCGGCGACGGCAGGATCCTCCCAAGGAGATCCAACTGTTCGCGCACAACTGCTGATCTGGAAAGGCGACGTGGCGTTGCCGAGCTGGTGCCGGTTGGTTGAAGGTGTCGGTTCACCGGGTTGTCGCGACGGTCACAAGTTGATCAGCACCGGGTGTCTCAGCAGTGCGGGTGCGCCCTCGATCTAGTCGCCGGCCAGGTCGCGGCGACCGAACGCTGCGATCCCGAGCGCGCCGGCTGTTAGCGCGACGGCGATCATGGCCACCCCAGACGTCCAGTTGGGCGCGAGCGCCGGCGCGGCCCTCATGTGGTGAAGGACGGAGGTGTCGAGCAGCCAATGACTGGTCAGGCCGAGCCCACCCACTAGCTCGACGAGGAAGGACCAGGCGAGTACCCCATATAAGACGAGGGATGTCCAGCGGGGCACGAAGCCGATGGCCAGCGCTCCGAAGCCGATCAGGCAGATTGCCGGAGGCGCGGTGTTGAGCCCGCCGTCGGCCATGCTCGACAAACCGATCCCGTCGTGCCCATGGCCGGTGCCCAACCACGCGACTACGCCTGCCATAACCCCCGCCATGGTGACTACCGCGCAGGCAAGTAGTAGCCGGCTGGCGAGCCACACCGACCGGGATATCGGTGCGACCAGCAGGTGATCGAGGCGGCCGGAGGACTCTTCCTTGCGAGCGGCCGTCAGGTGGCCGATCGCCAAAAGAGAGATCAGAAGTGCCACGATGACGAACGACAGGCCGAGGTAGACCTTGGCTTGTCCCGAGGTACCGCTCAGCCGGGACAGAGCTTTCTGGACGCTAGACGAGTCTTGCAGAGCCTTGACCGCCACCTTGGTCTCCGAACCGAGCAGCCAGGCCATGGTGGCTATACCGACCAGCCAGGCCAGGGTGGTGGCGCGCGTGAGGCGCATCGCAAGTCCGACCGGACCGGAGAGCAGAGCCGTGCGCGGCCTCGAACCAGGCTTGGCCGGAAGCACGCTGGCCGCGAGGTCACGAACTCCCGCTAGGTACACGCTCCCCGCCAAAAGCGACAGTGAAAATGCGGCTATCAACCCGAGCGCCAGCGGCTGCGGGCTCGTTAGCGGCCGTAGCTCCTCGACCCAGCCGAGCGGGCTGGCCCAGCGCAGCCACCCGAGCGCGGGCGAGGAGTCCCCGGCCATACGCAGGGCGAACGACACGCCGAGAGCCGCGGCGGCGAGGGCGGCAGCCTGGCGGCGGGACGCCGCCAACTGGCTGGTGAGGGCGCCGATGCCGAGGAACATGGCTGCGCTCGAAGCGACGCTCAAGGAGAAGAACAGCATGGACGGCGCCGAGATCGATATGGCTGACGCCCGGCCGACGGCGACTGTTATGGCGGAGGCGACAGCCAGTAGAGCGCCCCAGCCCGCACCGAGGCCGAGGACGGCTTGGAGGGCGGCCCGCCGACGGGTGGTCAACCCAGCCAGCATGAGCTCCCACCGGCCGGAGTCTTCCTCGCCCCTCAGCAGTTTGGTGGCGGTGAGCAGACCCCAGATGGCGCCGATGATGGTCAACGCCATGAGACACTTCCAGGCGGTGTATCCGGCGACGGTCTGGACCTGCCGAGCGGGGCCGACGAGGGGGCTCAGCCCACCTGATGTCAGCGTGGAGGCGAGTTTGGCCCGCTCGGCCGAGGTCTTGTAGGTGCTCGTATAGCTGAAGGCCTGGACCAGGACGTACAGGCCTACGACCAAGCCCAGTATGACGCCGGATCGCACCGCCTTGCGGGCCGTGGCGTGGGCTACCGCCAGAGTCTGGAATCGTCCCGGGGGTGCGGTTGGCTCGACCGCTCTGTTTGCTAGAGCCGGTACTGACTGAACCTCCAACAGATGCTCTCCCGACGCTTCAGTGAGCATCGGATGGGACCCCCTCGTCGCCACTTCCGGCGCCGTAGTGGGACAGGAACAACTCTTCCAGCGATGGCTCCCGGCTCAAGAGCTCGTGTACACCCGAGAAGGCGAGGACCTTGAGGAGCGGCTCCACATCCCCAGCGACCTGGCAGCGCACGACCCGCCCTTCTACCTCTACGGCGCTCACTCCGGGAATCCGGGTCAGGTCCGGAACCGATCCGTCGAAAGTCGCTTCGACCGTCAGCGCGGATAGGTGCCGCAGGTCCGCCAAGGTCCCGATGTCCACCAGCTCGCCGGCGCGGAGAATTCCGACCCGATCGCAGAGGGCCTCCACCTCACTCAGGATGTGCGACGACAAGAAGACGGTCTGGCCCCGCTCCTTGGCCTCGTGGATGCAGTGACGGAACGCCTGCTCCATCAGGGGATCGAGCCCGCTGGTCGGTTCGTCGAGGATCAGCAGATCTGGTCGAGCCATCAGACCGGCGATGAGCACGACCTTCTGGCGGTTGCCCTTCGAGTAGGCCCGCACTTTCTTGGAGGGATCCAGGTCGAAGCGACCGATCAGCTCGTCCCTGTACGGGAGGTCAACCTCTCCGCGAACCCGACCAAGGAGATGCAGAGTCTCGAACCCGGTCAGAGACGGCCACAGGCTGGCCTCTCCCGGCACATACGTCAGGCGACGATGGGCGTCGACGGTTTGGCGATGGCTGTCGAGCCCGAAGATCTCGGCTCGTCCCCTGGTCGGTCCGATCAAGCCGAGCATGAGGCGGATGGTGGTGGTCTTGCCCGCCCCGTTTGGACCGAGGTAGCCCAATACCTCTCCCTCGGTTACCTCGAGGTCGAGGTCCTTCAGCACCTCGACGTGACCGTAACGCTTGGTCAGACCGGACGTCCGGATGGCCGCCGTCGTCACAGTGGTGATCTCCTCATCTAACGAGTATCACCCGAGCCCTCGGCTGCCAGATGGGGACGACACTTGGGCTGCCTAGCGTTCGGTGAATGGGCCGACGTCGAGACCGTCTGGTACTGGTCGTGACACTGGTCTCCGGCCACGTCGCCAACCGGGCGATGGGGCGTGACGGTCGTCGGCTGGTCGACATAGCTATCGTGGCATTGGCACATTTGCTGTCCCTCCTTGGGCTGGGAACCTCCGCCTTCGGGTTCGTGGTCCGATTATCGTCTTCGAGACGACAGTTTCGTAGGGCCGAAGGGCTCCAATCCCGCAGCACAGCAGCAAGCGTGGGTGTGCGAGCGCACCCACTCAGTGAGCACGAGTTCTGCGAACCCGGCTGGTCTTCGATGCCTCAGCGGAGCTTCCGTAGCGTCGGGTCGACAACCCGGGCGGCGGGGGCGATATGGATCTTGACGTCCACCGCGTAGGCGCCATTGGCTCCGGCGATGACGGGGTTGAGGTCCATCTCGGTGATCTCGGGGACATCTTCGGCCAGGTAGGCCACCCTCAAGATGAGCTGCTCCAAAGCTTTCACGTCGACGGGCTCGGACCCTCTGAAGCCGAAGAGGAGTGGTGACCCTCGGACCGATCGGACGAGGTCGGTCGCGTCGGCGTCGGTCATAGGGAGGATCCGGAACGCTTGGTCGCCGAACAACTCGACGGCCGTCCCTCCGGTACCAAACATTATGAGAGGGCCGAATGAAGCATCGTTAACCACGCCGACGATGGTCTCGACCCCGGGACTCGCCATCGCCTGGACCACGGCGCCACCCATTTCGTCGCCCAGGGCTTGGTGCATCTCATCGAAGGCCCGGCGGACCTCCGCGGCGGTGTGCAGGGATAGCCGCACCCCGCCTCGGTCCGTCTTGTGGACTAGGCCGGCGGCGCCTGCCTTCAGAGCAATCGGAAAGCCGACGCGCCGTGCCGCACTTACCGCTTCGGTGGAGTTTCCGACCGTCACGGATTCGACGGCCGCGATTCCGTAGGCGCTCGTGACTATGTTGGCTTCATCTGGAGCCAGCCACGCACCGGCCGGATCTCGGCTGAGCACGGACTCGATCATGGGGCGCACTGCGGCGGTATTCAGATCGGTGAATGCTACCGGCTGGCCACCGTCGCGATCTCGCCATTGACCGTATCGGCAAGCCCGCGCCAGGGCATGAACTGCGGGCTCAGGGAAGCAGTAGTTCGGTATTGCCGATTCGCCGGACGACAACGGCGGGGGAGCAGTGGCCATCCCCAGGAAGTTGGCCACGACAGGCTTGGTTTGCCCGCACGTTGCACGCGCGATCGCTCGGGCGACGTCGTCGGCGTCTGTGACCAGCGGTGGCACGAAGATGACCACTACCGCATCGACGTTGTCATCGGCCAGGACTAGGTCGAGGGCCCGCTCGTATTCAGCGGCGGATGCCGAGGCGACCATATCTACGGGATTGGCGATGCTGGCCGCATCGGGTAGGAAGGAGCGCAATCCCGCGAGCGTCTCCGAGCTCAGGTCTGGCACTTCGAGGCCGGCCGCCTCGCAGGCGTCGGCCGCGAGTATGCCGGGGCCTCCGGCGTTGCCAACGACGGCGACGCGCCGTCCGGAAGGAATCGGCTGCATGGCCAGCAGTTGAGCGGTATCGAACATCTCCTGGAGGGTGTCCACCCGGATGACTCCGGTCTGATGGAAGAGGGCATCGACTGCGTTGTCGGGACTGGCCAGGGCAGCCGTATGCGACGACGCGGCCCGCCGCCCCGACCGAGTTCGACCGGCCTTCACTGCGATGATCGGCTTCGTGGCCGACACTTGGCGGGCGATTCGGGCGAAGCGGCGGGGATTGCCAAATGACTCGAGGTAGAGAAGGATCACGTCGGTGTCACCGTCCTGCTCCCAGTATCGAAGAAGGTCGTTGCCGCTGACGTCGGCTTTGTTGCCCACCGATACGAAGCTCGAGAGGCCTATTCCCCGACGCCGGGCTTCCTCCAAGACGGCGATGCCGAGCCCGCCAGATTGGGAGGCGAACGCCACCCGTCCTCGNNTTCGCTCTGGTTGTACGGGCGCAAAGGTGGCGTTCATGGACACGGTGGGAGCGGTGTTGATGATGCCCATGCAGTTCGGACCCACTAGGCGCATCCCGGCTGCGCGAGCGCGCGCTACCAACTGGTCTTGGACGGCTCGTCCGTCTCCACCAGATTCGGCGAAGCCGGCCGAGATGACCACGAGGGACCTGACTCCTTTGGACCCGCACTCGTCGATGGTCTGCTGAACACGCGCGGATGGAACCGCTATCACGGCTAGGTCGATATCGTCGGGCACGTCCAGGACCGATGGATAAGCTTGAGCACCAGCGATCGAGCTCGCTGTTGGGTTGATGGGATAGACGGCTCCCGTGAACCCACCCGAGAGAATGTTGCGCAGCACTTCGTGGCCGATGGTCCCCTCGGTTCGGCTGGCGCCGACCACCGCAATCGAACGGGGTTGCAGAAGCCTGGCGACGGATTGGGTGGTGGCACGCTGCTCACGATTCTCGATGGCGTCGATGAGCCTGGCGGTCGGTCTGATGTCCATGCGGACATCGACAATTTCGAGGTCGCTACGAACCTCCTCGATGAAACCGGCACTGCGGAATACATCTTGCATGGGCCGGTTGTCCCACATTGTCTCGGCCCGGAAGGTGTCGACGTCCTGAGTGCGGGCGTAGGCCGCCAGGTGCTCCAGCAGTAGCGTGCCGAGACCGCGTCCCTGCTGGGCGTCCTCCACGACGAAGGCTACTTCCGCCTCGGCTGGAGCAGCTCTAAAGCGGTCGTAGCGAGCTATTCCCACGATCTGGCCCTTCAGGGTGGCCACGAGCCCCATGCGATCGTGGCCGTCAACGCAGGTGAACCGTTCGACTTCGGCCGGACTGAGCCGGGGATGGCTCGTGAAGAATCGTCGGTAGATGCTCTCGGGAGACAAACGGGCGTGAAAGGCCACCAAGTCGTCACAGTCGTCAGGCCGGACCGGTCGGACGTGGACGGTACCGCCGTCCGACAGCACGACATCACACGCGCACACGGTGGCATCAACGAAGGCGGTCATCCCTTCAGTGTCGAACGGATTCGGACTCCCGCGATAGGGCCGTTGGTCACCTGCATCAGGGAAGTTCGGCTCTGGCTGGCGATCCCGTGATTCGGAACCCGCGGAATGAGAGTCCGTTCTCGAGGCGACCAATAGGGGACCAGGGTCACCACAGGGAGGTCGTCCGCCGAACTTCACCGCCTGAGGATCAATGTGGTCCGCTGCCATGCAGCTTCTAATTCATTCCCTCTTTAGCTCAGTTTTTGAGGATCTTCCCGGCCGCGTTTGCAGGTAAGGGCTTTTTGTGAATAGCAACCACGTGGCTGGGCTAGGTGGCTAGCGTCCAGACCAAGGGCTCGGACACGTTTAGCCCTTGATAGGTGTTGTTGGCGGACCCGTCGACCCAGACGACGAACGTCATCCATTCCGACGCGGTTGGGACGACTCCGGACGCCACGATGAGGTTGGTGGTAGCCAGGGTGGTTGCGGACCCATAGAACACCTGAGTTCCGTACGTAGAGGACGTGCCCGAGGTGGGGGCTGCCGCGCTGGCATAGACAGCGACGTCGATGTCGTTGCACAGGTTGGGTTGGCCACCACTCGATGGCAGTGAGGTGCACGCGTTTCCGGTCAGGGTGAGCGTGCCGGCCCTGGAGGTGCCGGTGTTCGTCATCTGCACGATGCCGACGTTCTGGTCGGGGTCCGCGTTGGCTGGGATGGTGCCATTAGGAACGGAGCCGGCGAGCAGAATGTCAGGCGCCATAGCGGGCTGCCCGCCGAATTTGTTGAGCGGGCAGGTCGTGTCACCGCTGGCGCAGGTACCGGTTCCGCCGACGCCGCTGACACCCGTTTCGGTGAGGGTCAGGGTTCCAGTCGACGCTGTGTTCGAGTTGTTGGTGATGCTGGCGGTGAATCCGGCCAGGGTCCCGGAGATACCTAAGCCCAGGGCGAGCGCGGCGCCGGCGGCGCCGAGCCACACCAACGGAAAGAGCCGACGGCGCCTGGTCTTACTCGTATGACTGGGTGTCGGTCTTGTGGTCATTTGAGGTGCCCAAGCCTTTCCATGGCACTCGGTACTGTTCAGGGTCTTGTTGAGCCGAGATTCTTGTCGTGTCGCTATAAACTGGTTCGAACTACCCAGCTCTTCCCACCGTGGAGACTTTCGTCACCCTGCGCTACCACCTTGAGCGCGGCCCAGCCCAGCACCGACGAACCCGACGACGATCCGGGAAAGGACCGCTAATGGGGATCGACAGCTGTAGGTGGACGCTCGCTCGGCGCCGCGTCAGCGCTCAGCGCCGCAGCGCCGTCGCCATCCAGGTGGCCACCGCGACGGTACCGGCGAGAACTGGGATCAAAAATAGAGCGAGTTGCAGTGTCGTCGTTGATGCGATTTCGCCGATCACGACAGGTCCCACGACGTAGCCGGCCCAGCCACAGCCCGCCACCGCGGCCACCGCCTTTCCGGTGTCCACGTCGTCCACCGCTCCGGCCGCGCGGAGGATCATCGGGACGACGCTTCCGAGCCCGGCGCCGAGCAGGGCGAACCCGACCAGCACGCTCACCGGGCGGGCGATGACGAGACCGGCGGCGAACCCGAGCGAGCCCATGGCGGCGAGCAGTGGTAGCACTCGGTGGGCGGCGAACCTGGTGAAGATCCGATTGCCGGAAAGCCNNGTGCAGCGAGTTGCGGAGATAGACGGCGGCCCAGTCTGCCGCGGCCCCTTCGCACAACATGTCGGCGAAGGCGATGCCCCCGAGCACAAGGACCGCACCCTGAAGCACGCCACCGCGCTTGTCTGGCCTGCCCTCTGAAGGTTCGGGGTCGCTACCCGCTCGCTGGTCGGCGATCAGCGACGTCGTAAGCCAACCGACGACCAGGAGACACGGCACCGCCAGGGCGAGCAGTTGATCGCTCAGGGAAAGACCTAGCCCTACCGCCACCGCTCCGGTGACCGCTCCGACCAAGGCGCCGGTACTCCATGACCCATGGAAACCCGGCATGAGCACGCGGCCCGAGAACCGTTCGACCGCGATCGCCTGGGTGTTCATCGACACGTCAAGTGTCCCCTGAAAGAAGCCCCAGAGCAGAAACGCGACGAAGAACGTACCCAGCGAGTCGGTGAGACCGATGAACGGACCCGAAACGCAGTAGCCGACCAGCGCTAAGCGCACCATCGGCTGGCTTCCCACAATCGGCAGGAGGCGGGCGGCCACCACCATGGCCAGGACCGAGCCGATAGGGGCGCCGAGCAAGGCGAGTCCGAGTCGGCCGTCACTCAGGCCAAGGTGATGTTGCAACTGCGGGATGTGGGCCGTCCAGGAGGCGAATAGGANNTCAGACGCAGCGGACGTCGACTCCCGCCGCCCGCAACTCGTCCACTATCTGCTGATCGGCTTCGGCATCGGTGACCACGATGTCGATGTCGTCGAGATCGCAGACGTGGCCGAACGCCACCCGGCCGAGCTTCGACGAGTCGGCCACCGCGACGACCCGTTGCGAGGCCATGGCGGCGGCCCGCTTCACGGCCGTCTCGGCGAGTAGGTGAGTCGTGATGCCCGCCTTGGCATCGATGCCACACGGACCCATCACGCACGTATCGAACCGGAGCTGCGAGAAAGATGGCTCGGTGAGACTTCCCGTCAGCGACAGCTCGCCGGGACGGACTTCACCGCCTGGGAGGAGGAGCTTGATGCCCGGGCATTCGTGCAGCTCGAAGACGGGCCTGAGAGCGAGTGGCATGATGGTCATGCGCCGGTTGCGGAGCGCTCGCGCCACCTCCATGGCGGTTGTCCCGCCGTCCAGGATGACCGTCTCCCCGTCGGCCAAGAGGCTGGCGGCAGCTGCGCCTATCGTGGCCTTGGCTTCGTGGGACTCGAGGACCCGAATGCCGTACGGGGTCTCCTCGGCACTGAGGAAGACACTCGCCGCGCCACCGTGCACGCGACGCAGGCCTCCACTGCGCTCCAGCGATTCCAGGTCACGACGGACGGTCATTTCGGAGCATCCCAGAGCGATGGCGAGCTCCCCAACCAGCANNCGGACTGCGTTGACGGAGGGCCTGCATGATCGTCTGGTGGCGCATTTGCACATCCATTGTGTTCATTCTACCATCGTAAGTGTGAGATCACACATGGTTGCCCCGCAAGACCCCGTAGAGGCGGTGGTCTTCGATGTGGGTGGCGTCTTTCTCGACTGGGACCCTCGGCACCTCTACCGCAAGCTATTCGAGGACGAGGCGGAGATGGAATTCTTTCTGGCCCAGATCTGTTCGCCGGCATGGCACGCGCCCCACGACAGGGGCGTCTCGACCGCGGCGTCATGCGCCGAGCTCGCCTCCAGGCATCCCCAATTCTCTGAGCTGATCTGGGCATGGTCGACACGCAGCGAGGAGATGATCGGCGGCGTCGACGCCGGAACCGTGGAGGTTCTCGGCGCGGTGAGAGAAACCGGGATGTCCTGCTACGCCCTAACCAACATGGAGGCGGAAACGTATCCGCTCCGCCTCGAGCGATTTCCGTTTCTCGGTTGGTTTGCCGGTACCGTCGTCTCCGGTCGGGAAGGCGTGGCCAAACCGGAGCCTGCCGTCTTTACGCGATTGCTTGACCGTTTCGGACTGAAACCGAGAACGACGTTGATGATTGACGACACCAAGGAGAACCTAGAGGTGGCCAGGGAGCTAGGGATCCAGACCGTCCTGTTCCTCTCGTCGCGCCAACTCCGGGGGGAGCTTGAGGCCGCCGGGATTCTGCTCCCATGTCGCACCGCCGAATCGAGAGAACGACCATGATGCCGACGCCTTGCTCGCGGTGCCGGCGGATCGCAAAAAAGCGCCCCATGCGTGCCTGTACCACGGTGCCGAAGGGTCGCCCAATTCGCCGGGCGATGCACTACTTCGGCGTGTCGGCTGGGAGCTCTACCGGGTAAGGCTCGCTGAAGTCGGCGGAGCGGCTCACCTCGCTCCATCTGCGGTCCTCGGCGAGGAGTTGCCCGTCGAGACGGATCGAGCCTTCGACCGCGTTCACCCCGAGAGGCAGGTGGTCGGGGATGTCGCGGCGTTTGGCCACCTGCACGAGGATCTCAGCGGCGCGCGCTGGGTCGCCCGCGGGACCGTCGGTGCTTTGCCGGAAGCGGCTGTTCATGGCTCCGACCGTCGGGGCGTAGGCCTCGGGGATGTCGTGGACGGTCATCGAGGAGCCGGCCCAGTCGGTCCGAAATCCGCTCGGCTCTACGACCATGACCTTCACGCCGAAGGGGGCGGTCTCAGCGCGCAGCACCCTGCTGAAGCCGTCGATGGCGAACTTCGCAGCCTGGTACGAGGCGATGCCGGGTGATCCGCCGACGCGTCCGCCCACAGACGAGATCTGCATGACAAGGCCGCCCCCCTGCTCTCGCAGGACCGGGACCGCCGCTTTGGAGACGTGGTAGACGCCCCAGAAGTTGGTCTCGAACTGGGCCCGGAAGTCCTCGTCATCGGTGGTCTCGATGGGTGAGACGTTGGCGTAGCCGGCGTTGTTGACGATGACGTCCAATCGGCCGAAGTGGCGTCGGGCGTCGGCGATAGCGGAACGGGCGGCTAGGGCGTCGGTGACATCCAGGCCGATCGTGTGCATGCGCTCGCCGTATTCGGCGAGGAGGTCGTCGAGCTGCGCCCGCCGGCGGGCGGTGGCGACGACGAGGTCGCCGGCGTCGAGGGCGGCCCGGGTGAGGGCGCGGCCCAGGCCACGTGAGGAGCCGGTGATGAACCAGGTCTGTTCCATGCCCTCTAGTACAACACCGTTGTCTTATTAATGCAACTGCGTTGTGTTACTGTGAAGGGGTGCAGGAACCCGGTTTCCAGCGGGCACGGAGTACCGAAGCGAAGCTCCTGCGAGAAGCGGCGATCCTCGATGCGGCGCGGCGGCTGGGCGCCGAACAGGGGATCCGGCAGGTCACCCTGACCGAGATCGCTGAAGCCGTGGGCATGCACAAGTCGGCGCTGCTGCGCTACTTCGAGACGCGCGAGGAGATATTTCTCCGTTTGACCGCGGAGGGATGGCAGGAGTGGTCCGCCGCCCTGCGCGCCGAGCTCGGGATGCTCACGAACCCGACTCCGGCCGCCGTCGCGGGCGTGTTCGCCGGAACGCTCGCGGCCCGAGGCACCTTCTGTGACCTCCTTGCGCAGGCCCCGCTCAATCTCGAACGGAACGTGTCGGTCCAGGCCGTGGCTGCTTTCAAGCTCGTGACCCACACGGAGCTGGACGCGATCGTGCTCACGGTCCGAAAATTGCTGCCCCCCCTTACCGGGCGCGACGCCGTCGATTTCATCGCGGCGGCGACCTCGCTGTCGGGTGCGTTCTGGCAGATGGCCACCCCGGGCCCTGAGATCGCGGCCCTCTATCGCAGTGATCCCCGCCTCTCCCACGCCGTGTTCGATGTGGAAGCGCGTGTCCAGCGACTGCTGACCGCCTTCATCCAAGGGTTGCTGGCCGAACCCGATCGGTAGTCCATTGATGAGCCGGGTGCTCGACCTGCCGGGCCAAGTGGTGCGCCCCCGGTGGTGCGCCCCCAGGCCAAAAAGTGCGCCCCCCGGGATTCGAACCCGGAACCTGCGGATTAAGAGTCCGTTGCTCTGCCATTGAGCTAGAGGCGCATTTGGGACCGCAACCCTACCGGAACGGGTTCGGCGGATCGCGTTGGGGTGACCGAGGGGACTCGAACCCCCGACCTCCAGGGCCACAACCTGGCGCTCTAACCTTCTGAGCTACGGCCACCAAGAATCACACAGTCTGCCACAAGCGCTGCTGGGCATACTCAGCCGATCGTTGGCGTTGACCCCATCGTGGCGAAGGGCAGAGCCGATGCGGGCGACCGGGATCTCGTGAGGGCCTACCTCGATGAAATCGGCCGATACCCGCTCCTGACCAAAGACGAAGAGACGTGCCTGGCCCAAGCCATCGAGGCCGGTCGGGCGGCGGAGACCGTGCTGGCGTCGGGGGCGTCTGTTTCTCCGGCGCAGTCAAGGCAGCTCGGCCAGGCCAAGAAGGCGGGGAAAGCCGCGTCGGATCAGTTCATCAACTCGAACTTGCGGCTGGTCGTATCCATCGCCAAGAGGTACCAGGCCTCAGAGGTGCCGTTGCTCGACCTCATCCAGGAAGGCAACCTGGGCCTCATCCACGCGGTGGAGAAGTTCGACTGGCGCAAAGGCTTCAAGTTTTCGACCTACGCGACGTGGTGGATCCGTCAGTCCATCGGGCGCGGCATCGACAACACGTCTCGGACCGTGAGGCTCCCGGTGCATGCCGGTGACCAGGTCCGGCGCGTCCTGCGGGCCCGGTCCTTGTTGGAGGGCCAGATGGGTCGCTTGCCCACCACCGCGGAGTTGGCGGACCATTTGCAGTTGGGGGAGACCGACGTCACCGCATTGCTCAACCACGTGGTGGAGCCGGTCAGCCTGGCCACGCCCATCGGCTCCGAAGGCGACACCGAACTGGCGGACGTCGTTGCCGACAGCTCGGCACCTACGCCGTTCGACCTAGTTGCCGACCGGTTGCTCGGCGGCGAGATCGACAAACTTCTGTCGAGTTTGGACGAGCGCGCCGGCCAGATTCTCCGTCTCCGGTACGGGCTGGATCGGGGCCAGCCTCGCACTTTGGAGGAAGTCGGAGCCGAGCTCAACCTGACTCGGGAGCGGATCCGACAGATCGAGCGGAGCGCCCTGGCCAAGCTCCGCAGCACGTCCAAGGACAAGGGCGTCTGGGACCTGCTCGCCTCCTAGACGGGGCGCCGTCTTGGTCCCATCTCACGGTGGCACCGTCGCCGACGTCTACCCGGGTACTGTCTCGGGTTATCGAAGGGATGCGACCGGCGCCAGGGATGCCGACCGACGAGGTCGCTCGAGTGTTCGGCTCGGAACGGTTGCTGGCCAAAGCGTCCGCCGTCGACGAGAACGGAGAGTTGCGCGAGAAACGCATCGAGGGCGTCCGGTTCCGAGCGACCCGCCCGGTTCCGCACGAGGACGGCACGGTCGCCGAGGTAGCCCGGATGAAATGGGATGAGTTGGACCGACCGATCGTGCAAGTCCACGTCACCACGACGTACCCCGGACGAATCCGTGCGTGGGGCTTGCATCAGGCGTCGACCGATCGGCTCTTCGTCGTGCGAGGTTTGGTCTCGATAGTTGTCTATGACGGACGCGTTGACTCCCCGTCTTTCGGACGCTGCAACGAGTTCCGCCTGAGCGAGCGAAACCCCGGACTCTTGGTAATCCCGCCGAACCTGTATCACGGCTGGAAAAATATCGGAGTCGACGAGGCGTTCATTCTCAACATGCCGTCCGATCAATACGAGCATGGCGGGCCGGATGCCCTCGACCTCCCATACGACTCTGCGCATGCGACTGAGGTCGTTCCGTTTCGCTGGTGAGCTCCAACCTCGCAGAACCCCTCGTGACGGTTCTCGTTCCTACGCATGACCATGCCTCCACCCTCGACCTCGCGGTCACCAGCGTGTTGCGGCAGTCGGTGGAAGCCCTGGATGTCGTGATCATCGGCGACGGTGTTGGCGACGACACGAGGGATGTCGTCTCTGGACTTGTCTCTGATTCGAGAGTCAGGTTCCTCGACACCCTGAAAACCAACAGTCGAGCGGAGCTGGTTCGCCATTCTGTGCTGGCCGAAGCGCTTTCCCCCTACGTTTGCTATTTCGGAGACGACGACCTGATGCTGCCCGACCACGTGGAGTCGACAGTAGCGAGATTGCAAGGCGTCGACTTCACGCACCCGCCCCCGGTTTTCATCGACCGAGGCGGTTCGCTGGTCGCCCATCCGACGGACATCGCCGATTCCGCGTGCGTGACCTGGCATCTGCATCCGCTGCGAAACGCGATCTCATTGACAGGCGTCGGTCATCGCCTCGATGCGTACCGACGGTTACCTTACGGGTGGCGGGAGCCGCCACCCGGTTCATGGTCGGATCACTACATGTGGCAGCAGTGGTTTGGCACGCCCGGCTTCAGGTACAGCACCGGAGATCGACTCACCATGCTCAAGCTCGACGGCGCCCTAAGGGCGGGCATGTCCGGTGATGGTAGGCGTCAGGAGATGCTGGATTGGATTAGTCGCAGCACCGAGCCCGGCTTCGAGTCCTGGCTGGCTTCAGAAGTCGCGGACGCCTTTCGCCGTCACGCCGTCCAGGGCCGGCTCGATCACGACGCGTTGCTAGATCGCTCCGCTGAGGAGCGAGAAGCGTGGGAAACTCACCGGCGCCACCTCACCGAGCAGAACATGGCGCTGGCGGCCGACCTCGCCCACGGCCGAGCCCAATTGGCGGCCCTGACGTCCGCCGACGCGAGAGCCAGGCAGGCCCAAGGCGAGCTCGACGCCATCCGAGGCACTCGCACATGGCAGCTCCACGAATCGCTGGCACGATATTCCTTCGTCCGACGACTGGCCCGACACTGACTGCGCGACAACCCAGCGACGCCGACGCACACCGCAGCGGGCAGCCATCGGTGGGGACCGATCAGGCGACTAGAGGGAGAGCCCTGCCGTCGGTGACCGACTCGTAGAGTGCGACGTGGTCGGCAACCATCCTGCCTGCAGAGAACCGGTTGGCGACAGCTGCGCGACACGCTTTCCGGTCGATGCTCGCGGCGGCGACCACCGCCCGGGCCAGCGACTCCTCGCCCGAGCAGGTGTATCCCGTGACCCCCTGATCGACGATCTCGGGTACCGCCCCCATGGGGGTCGCGACCACCGGCGTGCCGCAAGCCAGGGCCTCCACCATGACCATGCCGAACGGCTCGGGCCAGGCGATGGGGTTGAGCAGGCAGATGGCGCGGCCGACCAGAGCCAGCTTCTCCTCCCCGCCGAGCTCGCCGACGTACTCGATGTCCCCGCCAAGCAGGGGCTTGACCTTCCGGTCGAAGTACAGCTGCTCGGCGGCCTCGCTCATCTTGGCGACTATCCGTAATGGAACACCTGCCAGGCGGGCCACGCGGATGGCGGCGTCGACTCCCTTCTCAGGGCACATGCGTCCGAGGAACACGGCGTAGCCGCCGTCGCCCGAACCCACCGGAAAGCGGTCGAGGTCGACGCCGTGGTGTATCACGGCAGCAATTGGAGTCTCCCTCGCCGTCGACGCCTGGTGACGGGAGATGGCGATGATCGGGGTGCGATCGCCGATGGCCCGGTAGTAGTCACCAAGCTCGCTTTGGAAAGGGCCATGGTTGGTGGTGACCACGGGCAAGTCGGGGAACCTGTCGGCGTAGACCGGTCCGACGAGGGTGTGGTCGTGGACGAGATCCGCCCCTTCGGCGGCCTCGTAGGCGTGGATGACGTGGCGGAGTTCGGTAGCCGAGCCTCCGACCCCCACGCCTATGGCTCTGGGCAGAACCGATTCCCGTGGCACGGGGCAAGTGCTGTCACCGGTCGTAAAAAGAAGCACGTCGTGTCCCGAAGCTTGCAGACCGCGTGCCAGCGTATCGAGGACGGTCTCGGTGCCGCCGTAGGCGGTCGGCGGGACGGCCACCCAAGGCGGGGCGATGATCACGATGCGAATCGGACGGTTCCTCTCGAACGACGAGGCCAGCGAAGGGACCGATCGATGGGCGATAAAGACCGAAGGAAAGTCAGCCAGGACCTCGAGGACCGGCCACCCCTCACCCTAGACGATTTGCGATGTCATAGCTGCCCGCCAGGGTCAGCGGTAGGCCCGCTGTGGGTGAGACCGACGCCCGCTCCACTTTGGACCTTGCAAGCAGTTCGGGCAGTCTGCGGAGATCGCCGGGTGGAGGCCCCACCATTCACTCCTCGAGGCCGCTGGGGCTGGCGGGAACGTCGACGGCGTGTTCTTGCAGCGTGGCCAGGGGGACGACCTGTAGCGCCAGTTCGTGGCTGGACGCCAGCACCACGTGAGCTGCGGCGCCGTCGAGGTGGGCACGGAGCCAGTTGGCGGCAGTCACGCACCAGCGGTCGCCCGGCACCAAGCCCGGGAAGCCGAACCGCGGCATCGGCGTGGTGAGGTCGTTGCCGATGCGGCGCTGATGCTCCAGGAACTCGGCAGTCACAACTGCGCAGATCGTGTGGCTGCCGATGTCCTCGGCGCCACTGTTGCAGCATCCGTCTCGATAGAAGCCGGTGAGGGGGTCGGTGCCGCACGGCTCCAGTTCGCCGCCCAGCACGTTGCGGTCAGCCATCCCCGTAGTATCGCTCATGGGGGTCGCGTCGATGACGAAGATGGCCGAGACGGCTGCGTAATCGGCGGGTCCGCATGGGGCGAGACCAGGCGGTGTGGCTGCGGCTGTCGATTGGTCACCCCGGGTGCAACGTCACCTGCGAGAGCCAGACCGGAGCCTGCCGGCGCTAGAGTCGCCGTCTGTTAGAGCGTTGTACAAGTGCCGATTTGGTCAACGAATGACTTGGAGGCCCTGGTCAACGGCTATCTCGTCGCCCCTGTAGCTCAGTCTGGATAGAGCGGCCGCCTTCTAAGCGGCGGGTCGCAGGTTCGANNGTGCGCAGGTTCGAGTCCTGCCGGGGGCACCACGTAGGAGCAGGTCAGACTGCGTATCGAAGGGGTGGGAGGGGGTCCGCGGTCACGAGACGGTCACGGAGCCGTCAGGTGAGCCGGAATACCTCTCCGATCCGGTTGACGGTTGCCTCGTACAGCTCCATCGCCCGAAGCATCGTCGCTTCCGCCTCTTGCTTGCTCTTCTTGCCAGTTATGGAGCTGGCTGTAGATCGGAGTTGAAGGAGTATCGTTCGAAGGTTCTCATCCTCGACCCGGGCTGTCAGCTTCAGCGCCTCGGCCAGGCATGCCGTGAACCGGTTCGATCGTTCTTCACCCCACAAGCTAGAACCCCACGCTTCGCCCGTGGTGTGGTGGTGCATGACGTCGTGATGCAGCCCCTCGCCAACCGAACGGAGGAAGGCGGCGAGACTGTCTTGAAGCGCGATCAGGGTCTCGCGCTGGAACTGACGGCGGATTTCGTTGCGGCGCTCAGCGGTGTCCGACTGTCGGGCCTCCCGTTCGGCACTGATTCGCGTGTCCGTTGATTCGCGCTCGCCCTTGATTCGCGCGTTCGCAACTATCCAGTTGCCGACTCTGGCGATCGCGCTGCCGAGGAGTACTCCGATAAGCGAGAAGACGAGGGGCGATATTGCAGTACCAGAGCCGTTCGTCGCCGCGAGCGTGGACGTGGTTATGAGGTTCACGCTCGGCCGTCGATGAGGTCGGCGAAGTTCTGGGCGGCGTCGGCTTGCATCCCGGGAGCACGTGCTGATACCGGGACATCGTGAAGCTCTCTTGCGCGTGGCCGAGGCGCTCGCTTACGACCTTGGTCGGCACCCCTCGGGCGAGGAGATGGGTCGCGTGACTGTGGCGCAGATCGTGAAGCCGGATCGCCGGTAGACCGGCCGCTGCTGCCCTCCGATCGAACCACTCGGTGATCCGCTTGGGGTTCAAGAGGCCGCCGTCAGGTTGAGCGAAGACAAGGTCGTACCGCTGGTACCCCGGACCGATGGCGAGCTTCTCGGCGGCCGGCCGGGCACGGTGGGGGGGGGGATCGCCCACTTAGCGGCCTATTTGGACAGGGAGGACGAGCCAATTCGCTTTAGCGGACTCCGGGGGTTCTCCCGACGAATAGGCGAGTTCATTTACGAGCCAGGACCATCTCCCATCGTCGAGCTGGCCGCCTCGGCGCGAGACGGAGCGGCAATTGACACGTTCTTGCTCGTCCAGGCCGATGGAGCCGAGATCGATCTCTCGGTGGCCTGCCGCACCGACGATCTGAACGTCGAGGTTGAGGAGGCTTGGATCCGCGCCGCCCGTGATGCCACCTCCAGACTTGGCTCCCGTTCGGATTCCTTCGCCTGGAGGGGTCTGATTGGCGGCGCTCCCTCTGCATCTCTCCGGCGGCATTCCGACCCTGTCGAGTTCGATACCGATAGGTCCCTTTCAGTTGAGCCGTGTGGATCGTCCGGTGCACGACCATGGACCGCCTGAGGTGCCGTCGCTGCATCAAATCTCAAAGGGGACAACCTGGGTCACCGCTGTTGCGGCAACCCACACCGGTTACAACTGGCAAGAAGTGCAACGCCATGCCTTTCGCGACCTTGATCAGCTCTGCGGGTTGTTGTCAGTGGCCTTCGACGCCTGCGTCGTGGTTAGAGATGCGCCACGACCCCGAGAGCTAAGCGCACCCTCGGTACCCGAGAAGCCGCTCCCATGGCAGTGCGCCCTGGACCTGACGGAAAGTGGGGAGTGTCCACCGGTGCCGGTGAACACAGCCGAGATCCCACCCTGGCTCGCAAGCGCCTGGCAATCGACGAACTCCCACCAATGGCTGGCCAATGCCCTGGCGATGCACCACCAGGGACTCCAAATCGAATTCGATCACCCGACAATGGCCTTGGTCGCCTACGTATCCGCGGTAGAGGCACTCGGGAACCGATTGCCCAAGCCCGACCGATGTCCTACCTGCCGTTCGGACATCAAGGTTCGAGAACGATTCGAGACGGCGCTTCGGCAAGCCCTTTCGGACGATCACGCAGCTCGACTAACCGCTATCTATCCGAACCACTCCAAAACGGTCCACCAGGGTCGTCTACACGCCAACGAAGCAGTGCCGGGCGTCTTGGGTCCAACGCTCGTGAATCCCGGCCAAGACTTCCAGTTCGGGATCCTCAGACAACTTCGTCACGCCAGCGCGGACCTCCTAACCCAGTCGTTACGAGCCGACCACGACGCTTGACCGAATAGCGCCCGAGCCGCTTGTACTGTCCTGGCGCATCACGTCGGCACTCGGATTGGACGGCGCCTGACGAGCGCCAGAGCCGTCGCTCTGCATCGGTTTGCGACGCAACGAACGTCGGTGGAGCGGTGTTCCAGAT
>PMHU01000084.1:15750-32286 GCA_003156795.1 Acidimicrobiaceae bacterium | reverse complement strand
AGACGCTCAGGCACCTCAGACGCGAGCCATGTTCGCGAAGCGCGTGTAGTGGTCCAGGAAGGCGAGCTGGAGCTTGCCGGTAGGCCCGTTGCGGTGCTTCGCCACGATCACCTCCGCGCTACCGCGATCGGCCGACTCGGGGTTGTACATCTCGTCTCGGTAGAGGAACAAAACGACGTCGGCGTCCTGCTCCAGGGATCCGCTCTCTCTCAAGTCGGCTAGGACCGGGCGCTTATCCGAACGCGCTTCGAGGTTGCGGGACAGCTGCGATAGCGCCACCACAGGAACCTCCAGCTCGCGGGCCAGAATTTTGAGGCCTCGGCTGATGGCGGACACTTCCAGCTGGCGGTTCTCCGAGGAAGAGCTGCCCGACATGAGCTGCAGGTAGTCCACGATGATGAGCCCCAGGTTCCCGACTCTCGCCTTGAGCCGCCTGGCCTTGGCTCTGATCTCCATGACGGTGGTGTTGGGGTTGTCATCGATGTACAGAGGGGCGTCGCCGAGCCTGGCCACGGCCTGGCTGATCTTGGGCCAATCGGACTCAGCCAGGCGGCCGTTGCGCATGCGGCCGGCGTCGACCCGCGCTTCGGAGACGAGTAGGCGATTGGTGATCTCGTCGCAGCCCATCTCCAGCGAAAAGATCAAGGTAGGGACCCTGGCCTCCACGGCGGCGTGGGCGGCCATGCCCAGGGCGAAGGCGGTCTTGCCCATGGCCGGCCGGGCTCCCACGATCACGAGGGAGGAGGGCTGCAGGCCGTAGAGCTTCTCGTCCAAGTCGACGTACCCGGTCGGCACCCCGGTTATGGCATCGCCTCGGTCGAACAACAGGGCCAGCCGGTCCAGCCCCGCCTCCAAAAGGTCCGACAGTGGCTTGAGGGTGTCGGTGACGCGCCGCTCCGCCACCTCGAACACCATGGACTCGGCCACGTCCAACGCGGTGGCGACATCGTCGGGCATGCTGTAGCCCAGCTCCGCCATCTCCCCGGCGACCGAGATCAGGCGTCGCAAGAGGGCGTGCTCTTCGACGATGCGGGCGTATCGGGCTGCGTTGGTCGTGGCGGGGGTATCCGCTTGGAGCGCCAGCAGTGTGGCGAGACCGCCGACCGTCTCGAGCAGTCCGGCCCGGGTGAGCTCGTCGGCGACCGTGACGGGGTCGGCCGGCTCGCCGTGGTTGTACAAGGCCTTGATAGCATCGAAGATGTGGGTGTGGGCGGGCTTGTAGAAATCGTCGGCCGCACAGGTCTCCATCGCAGCTGCGATGGCGTCTCGCGACAGCAGCATGGCCCCGAGCAGCGATTGCTCTGCGTCGAGGTTGTGAGGGGGGATCCTCGAGCCAGGGGGACGTCGGCCGCGTCGCCGCGCCTCGTCGATCGCTTGAACCATGAGGGTTCTACCTAACTCGGTCTGGGCTGTGGGAATCCAGACCGTGAGCCCGGTGAATTTGCCGTGAATTTGGTGTGGACAACCGGCGATTCCCTGGGGAGCACGCTGCGAAAGATGTCACTTCTCAAACATACGTTCCCCCTGTGACGCTCGTGTCGTTGATTCGCTCCGCGGCGCCTTCCGCGTGGAACTTGCGCGTCGCGAAGGGTGGTAGTTTCACCGGACTGCATCGCGCATCAGCGCGGCGCCGGAGACCGGCTCTTCCCCAGGGGGCGACCAACCGACTCAGTCGGGTCGTTGTTCTCAACCGAGTTCTCCACAACTTGTGATCATCTTGTGGATGACTGGCTTCTGGGAGGCGTAAAACCCAAGTGACCGAGGTAGTCGGGTTGTGGACAGCGTGTTCGGATCTCCTTCAAAACGAGGTCTCGGAGGCCATTTGGCGCACCTGGTTTGAAGCGCTGGAACCGCAAAGCATCGACGGCACCACCATGGTCATGTCGGCGCCGAGCGCAGTCGTGAGGGAACGCCTAGAGGGTCTTTACATGCCCGCCATCGAAAAATCGGCCTCCACGGCCGCTGGGAGAGATCTAAAAGTGCACATAGTGGTCAGACCGGCTCCTGAAGCGACGAATTCTTTCGACCCGCTCACCCAGGTTGCCAACAACGGCCTCGAGTGGGCCGGCCCCCCGGCCGACGAGGCCAGCCCGATCGAAACCAGCCAACCGACGCTGCCGGGCCGGCCAGGCACGACCAAACCGGTCGGAACCGCTTCGAGGCCCGAGTCGCCCTCCCTGAACCCGCGCTACACATTCGATGCCTTCGTGATCGGGTCGTCGAACCGCTTTGCCCACGCCGCGGCCCAAAGGGTGGCGGAAACCCCGGCCAGCAGCTACAACCCCCTTTTCATCTACGGCGACTCGGGGCTCGGCAAGACCCACCTGCTGCACGCCATCGGCCATTACGTGGTCGAGAACTTCGCCAGCAAGAGGATCCGGTACGTGTCAACCGAGACCCTGATGAACGAGTTCGTCGACGCCATCCGCAACAAGAGCCAGATGACCTTCAAGCGACGCTACCGGGAGTGCGACGTGCTGCTGGTCGACGACATCCAGTTCATGGAGAACAAGGAGCAGCTCCAAGAGGAGTTCTTCCACACTTTCAACTGGCTCTACGAGGGCAACAAGCAGATCGTGCTGTCGTCCGATCGCCATCCTCGTTCCATCGCCACCTTGGAGGACCGCCTCCGCAGCAGGTTCGAGTGGGGCCTCACCACTGACGTTCAACCCCCCGAGCTCGAAACCCGCCTCGCCATCTTGCGGAACAAGGCAGACGGGGACCAGATGCCCATCCCGGGCGAAGTCCTCGAGCTGATCGCCACCCACGTAAGGGACAACATCCGAGAGCTCGAAGGTGCCCTGATCCGTGTGTCCGCCTACGCCAGCCTCAACCGCGAGCCACCGACGCTCGAAATGGCCGAGCGGGTCCTGTCCGACATCCTCGACGCCGGCCGTCCGCGCCAGATAACGCCGAAAGTCATCCTGGATGCGACTGCGACGGCCTTCGGGTTCTCCATCGAGGACATATGTGGACCCAACCGTCGGCGACCTCTGGTCAACGCCCGTCAGATCAGCATGTACGTATTCCGTGAGCTGACCGACTTCAGCTATCCGGCCATTGCCCGCGAGTTCGGCGGGCGAGATCACACCACGGTGATCCACGCCGTCGAGAAGGTATCTGGGCTCATGAAGGAAAGAAGGCAGGTCTACGACCAGGTGACGGAACTCATCTACAACATCAAGGGCAGCCGATAGTGGGCCTGGCTGGGGACCGAGAGGCGGACCACATGTGTCGGAGCGATGTGATTTACGGGGAAAGACGAGCCGTCGTCCACAGGAGATCACCTTGACCGTCACCAGCCTGTGCGATCCTGGGGATGGACTCCGGCGATCGACAAGCCCGCCACCAGCACCAATAGGGGGTTGTCCACAATCCACAGGACCTACTACTGCTGCCCCTAATAATTCTAAATAGAACAGAAGAAGAAGTGGAGAAGGCACTCCGTTGAAGTTTCGATGCGAGCGTGACGTACTGGTCGAAGCCCTGAGCACAGCTGGACGAGCCGCGGCTGGACGCAGCGGCGCCCTTCCGGTGCTTGGTGGGATACGGCTGACTGTGGATGGCGACAACCTGCAAGTGACCGGCACAGACTTGGACTTGACCATCTCGGTCGAGACCACCGTCGCCGGTGGCACCGACGGTGTGGTGGTCGCACCGGGCCGTCTGATCACCGATATCGTGCGCGCCTTGGAGCCGGGGGCGGTGAGCCTCGAGGCCGACGAGGAGGAGTTGCGAATCGCTTCTGGGCGCTCGCATTTCACGGTCAGGACCCACCCGGCCGGCGATTTTCCGCGGCTCCAAGTTCCGAGCGGCGATACCGTAACGCTCCCGGTGGGCGGATTCGCTGACGCCCTGCGCCAGGTGACCCGGGCGGCGTCCAGCGAGGACTCGCGGCCGATCCTGACGGGAGTGCTCATGGTCGCCGAAGGGGAGGGCCTCCGCCTGGTGGCGACCGATTCGTACCGGCTGGCCGTACGAGATCTTCGGGGCGTTGGTGTACTGGCTGAGGGCCAGCGGGTCCTCGTTCCTTCCCGAGCGCTCAACGAGCTGATGAGACTGCTGGGGTCGGCGAGCGGGGAGGTTTCCCTCCGCCTTGGAGCCCACGACGCCACGTTCGGAGTCGGTGACGTCCTGCTCACCACCAGGCTGATCGAAGGCGAGTTCCCCAACTACAAGGCGCTCATACCATCGAGCTATCCCAGTCGGCTTATCGTCGGACGGGAAGCGCTGCTCGATGCGGTACGCCGGGTCAAGTTGCTCGCCCGCGACGCCACCACACCTGTGAGGATCGCTCTGCGACCAACAGGAATCGAGCTGACGGTGATCACCACCGACTGGGGAACGGCTACGGAGGACGTCGACGCCAAATACGAAGGGGCGGAGATGACCGTGGCCTTCAACCCGAACTACCTGATCGACGGGGTCGAGGCCATTACCGGCGACGACGTCGCCCTCGACACCCTCGACGCGCTCAAGCCCGCAACGTTGCGACCGACTGACAGCGACGAGTACCTGTACCTGCTGATGCCGGTGCGCGTCTCTTAGAACCGGCCTCGGCCGGCTAGAAGTTGGAGCCGCCACATGCACTTGGAACACCTCTGGCTCACCGACTTCCGCAGCTACGCGGAAGCCGAATTCCAGCCGGCGCCGTTGGGGATCACCGTCGTGACCGGCGCCAACGGTGAAGGCAAGACCAACCTCATCGAGGCGGTGGGCTATCTCGCCACCCTCAGGTCTTTGCGGGGTAGCCCAGCAGAGGCGATGGTCCGTGACGGAGCCGAAACCGGGTTTGCTGTGGTGAGGTGCGACGGCAGACGAGACGGGCGACGCGTCGTCATCGAAGCCGAGTTGCACGCGACCGGGCGGGATCGGGTTCAGGTGGGCGGTCAGCTTCTTCGCCGGTCCCGGGACCTCCTGGGCGCCTTTCAAGTGACGGTGTTCTCACCCGACGACCTGGCCTTGGTCAAAGGCGGCCCGCAGTCCAGGAGGGAATACCTCGACGACTTGCTGGTGGCGCTCCACCCCCGCCACGACGCGACGATCAGTGAGGTGGAGAGGGTCCTCAAGCAGCGCAACGCTCTGCTCAAGTCGGCGTTCGGTTCTCAGGGAGGATCAGGTGGCCGGGCCGGACGCTCTGGTCGTGAGATTCCCGAGGATGTCGTGGTCACCTTGGACGTGTGGGATGCGAAACTGGCCGCGGCCGGCGAGGATCTGGTTCGGGCCCGGGCCAGCTTGGCCGATGCCCTAGGGCCGGGTGCGGTCGAGACTTACCGACGTCTTTCTGTTGGCGTAGCCCACCGCGGTCGTGACGCCGTTTCTCTCACCTACCGCAAGAGCTGGGAGGGGACGCTGCTGGATGCTCTCCAAAGGTCGCGGTCGGAGGACTTGAGGCGTGGCGTGACGTCGGTCGGGCCTCACCGCGACGAGCTCGACTTGGCCGTTGGTGGGCTGCCGGCTCGGACGCACTGTTCTCAGGGGGAGCAGAGGTCTCTGGCCCTAACGTTGCGGCTGGCTGGTCACCAGCTGGTCACTGATCGAATCGGCAGCTCTCCGATCCTCCTTCTCGATGACGTGTTCTCCGAGTTGGATCAGGTTCGTTCTGAGGCGCTGTTGACTTGTTTGCCATTCGGTCAGGCGTTGGTTACTACTGCCGGTGACCTCCCGGACGGGGCCGACGTTCAAGCTCGATTCCGGGTGGAGGACGGGAAGTTGCTCTCGTGACGACTTGGAAGCCGAGCCTCCCTCACAAGTCCGGGTTCGAACCGCGCCACCTTTCCGATTCGCTGGACCGAGCGACGAGACGCCTCGGCGCGCCCCGAACGGCGGTTCTGACCCAGGTGTTTTCGCGATGGGAACAGGTAGTCGGTCCCGATGTCGCCGCCCACGCCGAGCCGAGATCGCTGCGCGACGGGGTGTTGGTGATCGCCGTCGACCAGCCGGCCTGGGCCACTCAGCTCAGGTTCTTGGGGGTCGATCTGCTGGCTCGTATCCGGGACGCAACCGGCTGCTCCGACGTGGTTGAGATCCAGGTCAAAGTGGTAGGAGACCCTGGCTCGCGGGCCCGAGGAAAAACCCGGCGCTGACGGGCTCGGATGGCCCGCTTCAGACACACCCCTCTGGTAAACTACACCTATCGAATTTCGGGCTGCTGACCAGCACTTTTGCCCTCCAGGTCGGCACCTGAGATCTCCTGTTACCTCCTGCTGGAAAGGTCGCGTCTATGGCGGTGCCGATGAGGGATGACGAGGGTGGTAATTCGCCCCGTCCGAGCAGCTACGAAGCTTCGGATATGGTCGTCCTGGAGGGCCTCGACCCGGTCCGGAAGCGCCCTGGGATGTACATCGGCTCGACGGGTCCGTCCGGGCTGCACCACCTCGTGTGGGAGGTAGTGGACAACTCCGTCGACGAGGCCATGGCCGGCTTCTGCACCCACATCAATGTCGCCCTGCTGGCGGACGGGGGCTGCCGGGTCGAGGACGACGGCCGAGGCATCCCGACCGACATCAACCGCCAGCAGAAGCTCACGGGCGTCGAGATCGCGCTAACCAAGCTCCACGGCGGCGGCAAGTTCGGCGGGAGCGGCTACAAAGTGTCCGGGGGTCTTCACGGCGTGGGCGTCTCTGTGGTCAACGCTCTGTCGTCCCGTTTGATCGTGGAAGTGGACCGCGAAGGCAAGCGCCACCGCATGGAGTTCGCTGACGGCGGCCAAGCGCGGACGAAGCTGGAGGTCTCGGGGCCGGCGCCGGGCGGGAGGACCGGCACGACCGTGGCCTTCTGGCCGGACGTGCGCATCTTCGACGAAGTCGAGTTCCGGGCCCAGACCATCCTCGAGCGGTTGCAGATCTACGCCTTCCTGAATGCCGGCTTGGAGATCCGCTTTACGGACGAGAGGCCGGGCGGCGAATCCGACGTGTATCAGTACAGCGGCGGCATCATCGACTTCGTCAAGCATCTCAACGCTTCGAAGGAGTCGCTGTTCAAGAAGGTCTGCTACTACAAGGTTGCCGAGGAGGACGGCGAGGTCGAAGTGGCCCTGCAGTGGAACACGGGTTACTACGAAGGCATCCACGGCTTCGCCAACGGCATCGCCACCACCGAGGGCGGCACGCACATCGAGGGCTTCAAGAAGGCTCTGACCGCGGTTGTCAACAAGTACACGCGCGCCAGCGGCCAGCTCAAGGACAAGGACGAGAACCTCCTGGGTGAGGACATCCGAGAAGGCCTCACTGCCATCGTCTCGGTCAAGCTGCGGGAACCGCAGTTCGAGGGTCAGACCAAAGCCAAGTTGGGCAACGTGCCGATGCGCTCGCTGGTCGAGCGGGCGACCAACGAAAAGCTGGCGCAGTGGCTGGAGGAGAACCCGACTGAAGCGCGCCAGGTGGTCAACAAGTCGGTGACCGCCTCGCGCGCCCGCCTCGCAGCCCGCCAAGCGAGGGACGCTACTCGCCGCAAGTCAGCGCTGGAAGGTGCCGGCATGCCCGACAAGCTCCGGGACTGCGCCCGCGGAACGAGCGCGGAGGACGCCGAGCTGTTCATAGTCGAAGGCGACTCGGCCGGTGGCTCCTCGACACAGGCCCGCAACCCGACCACACAGGCCATTCTGCCTATCCGGGGAAAGATCCTCAACGTGGAGCGGGCTCGTCTGGACAAGATGCTCAAGAACAACGAGATCCAGGCCCTCATCGCCGCCATCGGTGCGGGGGTCGGCGAGGAGTTCGACGCCACCAAGGTTCGGTACCACAAGGTGTGCATCATGGCCGATGCCGATGTCGACGGGAGCCACATCCGGACGCTTCTCCTGACGTTCTTCTTCCGCCAGATGCGCCCGCTGGTCGAGTCCGGCTACGTGTACATCTGCCAGCCTCCTCTGTATTCGACGGTGGTTGGCAAGAAGAAGGAGTATCTCAAGGACGACTCCAAGAAGGCCGAGTTCTTGGCGGCCCATCCCAACCACAAGAACGAGTTCAACCGACTCAAGGGCCTAGGCGAGATGGACGCCGATGAGCTCGGGCCGACGACCATGGACCCCGCATCTAGGACGCTTCTACAGATTTCGATGGAGCAAGCCGCCATCGCGGACGAGGTCACCGCCATTTTGATGGGCGACGACGTCGAACTGCGCAAGCACTTCATACAGAGGAAGGCCAAGGACGTGAGGTTCCTCGACATATGAGCGACGCGCTTCCCCCCGACGGGCCCCCCGACGAGACGACGGGGGACGACGACGATGGCGGTTCGATCCTCACCGGCATAGAGCCGATCGAGATCCAGGAGGAGATGGAGCGGTCCTTCCTGGACTACGCCATGTCGGTCATCGTCTCCCGCGCCCTACCCGACGTGCGCGACGGGCTCAAGCCGGTTCACCGCCGGATCCTCTATGGGATGCACGACATGGGAGCCCGACCGGACCGGCCCCACCTCAAGTGCGCCCGGATCACCGGTGATGTCATGGGTCGTTACCACCCGCATGGGGACCTGGCCCTGTACGACGCCCTGGTCCGCATGGCGCAACCCTTCAGCCTGCGCCATCCCCTCGTTGACGGCCACGGGAACTTCGGATCGCTCGACGACGGGCCGGCTGCCGCTCGCTACACCGAATGCCGGCTATCCAACATCGCCACCCACCTTCTCGACGGCATCGATCAGGACACCGTCGACTTCGAGGACAACTACTCGGGTGAGTACACCGTCCCGACCGTGCTGCCAGCCCGGTTCCCCAACCTTCTGGTCAATGGCAGCCAGGGGATCGCGGTGGCCATGGCCACCAACATCCCTCCCCACAACCTGGGCGAGGTCATCGATGCCACCGTCCACCTCATCGACCATCCTGAGGCAACGCCCGACGATCTGATGCAGTTCGTCAAGGGCCCTGACTTCCCGACCGGTGGGCTGATACTGGGCCGACAGGGGATCATGGACGCTTACCGGACCGGCCGGGGATCGATCAAGATGAGGGCCAAGGCCGAGATCGTCGAGACCAAGCGGGGCGTCTCGGTCGTCGTCACCGAGCTGCCCTACCAGGTGAGCCCCCGGTCGGTGCTCACTCGGATCAAGGACCTGGTGGACTCGCGGGAGCTGGAAGGCATCCGTGACGCCAACGACGGGTCGTCCAAGGGCCTGACCCGCATCGAGATCGAGTTGAAACGCGACGCCGTCGCCAACGTGGTGCTCAACAACCTGTACAAGCACACCCCGCTTCAGACCAGCTTCGGCGTCAACATGGTGGCCCTGGTGGATGGCGTGCCGCGGACGCTCAATCTGGTACAGACCCTTCGCTACTACGTCGCCCACCAGGTCGAGGTCATCCGCAGGCGTTCGGAGTTCCTGCTCAAGAAGGCCAAGGACCGGGCTCACATTGTCGAAGGGCTCATCAAAGCCCTCGACATGATCGACGCCATCATCGCNNGGAAGAGCTGGGCGCGCTGCGCCAGACCATCGCCGAGCTCGAAACAATCCTCGCCGACGAAGGCGTCCTCAGGGGCGTGATCAAGACCGAGATCACCGCCATCAAGGAGGAGTTCGCCAACCCCCGGCGGGCCATCCTGACCTACGACGAGGGCGAGATGTCGGCGGAAGACCTGATCACCGACGAGGAGCTGGTGATCACCATGACCAAGGCCGGCTACGTGAAGGCGGTGCCTGCGTCTCAGTTCCGGACCCAGGGGCGGGGTGGACGAGGCGTGCAAGGAGCCAGGCTGCGCGACGAGGACCTCGTCACCCGCATCATCCACACGAGCGCCCACGCCCACCTGCTCTTCTTCTCCAACAAAGGGAAGGTGTACAGGCTCCGGGCCTTCGAAGTGCCGCCCAAGGACCGAACAGCTCGAGGCACCGCCATCGTCAACCTCCTGCCCCTAGAGGCCAACGAGCGGATCCAGACCCTGATCGACACTCGCGAGTTCCCCTCCGACCGTTACCTCCTGTTCGCGACCCGGGCGGGGCAGGTCAAAAAGACGACTTTCTCCGAGTACGACAAGTCCCGTCGCGAGGGTTTCATCGCCGTCAATCTCCGCGACGGCGACGAGTTGGTCGGTGTTATCACCACTGGCGGTGACGACGACATCTTCCTGGTGTCCCGCATGGGCATGGCCATCCGATTCGCCGAGACCGACGTGCGCCCCATGGGACGGGACGCGGCGGGGGTTCGGGGCATGCACCTACGTACTGGTGACGAGGTCGTGTCCATCGACTTGGCTCGCGACGAGACCAGCATCCTCCTCGTCACTGAAGCCGGGTTCGGCAAACGCACCCAGCTGCACCACTTCCACCGCCAGGGCCGGGGCGGGGTGGGAGTCCGCGGCATAAAGCTCACCGCGCAGCGCGGCCGGGTGGTTTCGGCTTTCATGGTGGGTCTCGACGACGAGATCCTTGTCACGTCCTCTTCGGGGGTATTGGTGCGCATGGCTGTACGGGAGATTTCTAGCCAGGGACGTGACGCCACCGGGGTGCGGGTCATGACGCTCGACGCCGGCCAGGCCGTGGCGTCGGTGGCGCCGGTCCTCGCCGTGGAAGAGACCGGCTGATGACCGACCATCCCAGCCGCCCGGCTCTTGACCCCGTCGATGGCGGGTCGGGGGCCGGTCAGCCGGGATGGGGTTCACCCGTTCCGTCGGAGTACGGGCCCCTTCGGGCGTTGAGGGCCTCTGGCACCGAGGTCCAACAACCGGAGGTGGCCCGACCAGAGGTGCGCGACCGTGACGCTGGTGCGGGCCGGAAGTCTGAGCGCCAGCACCAGGCAGTCAAACCAACGCTTTCTAATCGGGTTCGCAACCGGGGCGACGGGCGAAACGGCAGCTCACGAGTGGCCCCGGAAGCAGAGGGCTCGCCGTTGGACCCGGGGCCGTGGACTGGTCGTCCCGAGGCCGGCTCCGACTCGTACGCCCCGACCATGGAAGTACACGACCGTCACGATGTGACGCGCCGGGGCGAAGCCATCGGCGCTGGCCCGCGGCCCGGTTCCGAGCCGACTGGCCCGCTCGTACGCAGCGCAGTGTCGCGGCGCGCAAGGAGGCGCCCGGTCGGTCGAGTTCGGTCCCGGGTGACCGTGCGCCACGTGGATGTCCTGACGGTGGTGCGGGTATCGCTCGTGTTCTACTTTCTGGTGGCGGTCGTGGTGGTGGTCGCCTCGGTCCTCCTCTGGTACGCGGCAGACGCCTTTGGAAGCATCACCTCGATCGAAAAATCGATCCGGACCCTGTTCGACCTCAAGACTTTCACGCTGCACCCCGAGACCGTCGCCATCTACACGTCGGCGGCGGGCCTCGTCCTGGCCCTGGCCGGAACACTGGCCAACGTGCTCGCCGCCCTCACGTACAACCTCATTTGCGACGTGGTCGGCGGCGTTCGGATCGAAGTGGAATCGCCCCTGGGAACGGGTTCAGTCGAGGACTGAAGTGGCCTCGATACGGTCCTCAGGCCTTCGTGTAATCTCTTGACCTCCATAGCGCGGGGCTATAGCTCAGCCGGTTAGAGCGCAGCACTGATAATGCTGAGGTCGGTGGTTCGATTCCACCTAGCCCCACCATAATGGTTGCTCAGAGGGCATTTTCCGAGCTGCGGCCCGGGCTTTGAGCGCAGCACGCAAGTGCTGAGGTCTCGATCGGCCTCAGCGTGTTTCCGCAGGTCAAGGGCGTGCGCGAGCCTCCTGACCCATTTCGAGACTGGCATCCGTGTGACCGAACCGTTTCGGTGGGGCACGTTTGGGGCAGGAACCCCGAGCCGCTCTAGTAGGTGGCGATGTGCGGCTACAGCTATAGGCCGAGCAGGAGCTCAGCGTTGCCGTGGGCGATCTTGTCTCTGTCAGTCGGGCTGAGCGGCGCGGAGTGCAGGAACGATGTCGCCTCAGCGCTGTCGGCGAACGGATGGTCGACGGAGAACAGGATCCGATCCGCACCCAATACCGTCAGCGCGCATTGCAGCGGGGCAACTGTGGTGTACCCGGACGTGGTGATGTACACGTTTCGGTGCACGGTATCGGCAACGAAAGCACGGTGGCTCCTGATGAGCGGACTCAGCATGGCGTCCGCTCTCGCCAGCGAGAAGGGGAGGCCCTCACCCATGTGTCCGACGATTACCCGCAGTGCCGAATAGCGCTCGAAGACCCCGCCGACAACCATCCGCAGGACGTGCATTCCGCATTCGGCGTGCCAGCCCCAACCCGCGGTGGCGAGCGCCGCCGCAATGTCGGGCTCCAACCCCGAGTAGTAGGCATCGTGAACCGCGGGAGGCGGCGGCGCTGGATGCAGGTAGATCGGTACGCCCAGCTCCTCGGCACAGGCGAGGACCGGCCCGACCGAGGGATGATCGAGAAAGACTCCGTTGGTCTGACCGTGGATCATCGTGCCCACGAAGCCGAGTTCATCGACGGCGCGGCGAAGCTCGGTTACGGCCCGTTCGGGGGCGGACATCGGCAGCGTGGCGAATGCCCTGAAGCGATCTGGGTGAGACTCGACGGTCGCGGCCATCCGGTCATTGAGTGCTCGCGAGACAGCGACCGAGCGCTCCGGTTCGAGCTCTTGCACGATGTGCGCCAGCGCCGAGAGAACCTGGATGTCGACGCCGGCCGTGTCCATCGTGCGCAGGCGGCCCTCACCCAGATCATCCAGCTCATCTGCTTTGCGACTGGCCCGACTACCTAGGTCGAGATCGGCAGCATGCAGGATGTCGCGCGGGAAAGTGTGTTCTTCGAGAGCGACGATCCTCATAAGCCTCCTAAGTATGCTTCTGCTGGGCGGTTGACGCGCGGCTCAGATGGGATACTGGCCGGCGCCGCGGTTCAACGTGATCAGCCGGATCTCCGTGAAGTCTTCCATGGCGTAGTGACCGGATCGGCCCCAGCCGCTGTCCTTCACCCCGCCATTCGGAAGCGACGGCTCACCGACCAGGGTCGGCCCGTTGACATGCACGATACCGGTGTCGAATCGCTGCGCCAACGCGAGTCCCCGGTCCTGGTCTCCCGTCATGATCGCCGCGCTCAGTCCATACGGCGTCGTCTGCGCTCGCCTCAGTGCCTCCTCGGCGTCGTCGACGGCTTCCACGACGAGCACTGGCCCGAACGTCTCTTCGCTTCCGAGGGTCACGACGGCGTCGCGGGGCACGTCAGCGAGGATCGTGGGCTCGTAGACTCGACCGTGCGCCTTGGCGCCCGTCACCACCCGTGCGCCTCGCGCTATCGCGTCTTGGACCCGCTGGTGGACTTGTTGCACGGCCCGATCGTTGATCAGTGGTCCGATGATCGTTCGTGGGTCGGTTGGATCACCGGACTTGAGCGTGACCGTCTTGGCCGCGAGTGCGTCGATAAACGCGTCGTGGATCGGCCGCTCGACGAGCACCTTGCGCGTGCACAAGCAGACTTGGCCTTGATGAAAAAAGGCACCGAACACCGTCGCGTTGACAGCGTGGGTCAGGTCAGCGTCGCTGAGCACGATCATCGGGTTGTAGCCGCCCAGCTCGAGAACGATGGGCTTGAGCGCACGTCCGGCTTGCTCCGCGAGTATCCGGGCCGTAGCGGCGGATCCCGTGAAGTTAATGCAGCGTACCGCTGGGCTGGCCATGAAAACGTCGGCGATCGCACCGGCGTCGCCCGGGCCATGGACGACCACGTTCAACGAGCCCGGCGGGAATCCTGCTTCTTCTGCGATCTCGGCGTGAAGCAGACCTGCCGACACCGGCGCTTCTTCCGACGGCTTCATGACCACCGTGTTGCCGAACGCCATCGGCAGAACCGCGGTGCGCCATGCCAAGTTGAACGCGCCGTTCCACGGGGTAAAGCCGGCAACCACGCCGAGCGGCTTGCGGACCGCCATCGCGAATCGGCCGGGTGTATCGCTGGGCAGGACCTCGCCACACGGTAGGTAGCCCCAGCTGGCGGCTTGTCGCAGCAGGTTGATCGACCACTGAACCTGGAAGTTGGCGAAAGCCGCGCTCGACCCGGTCTCGATGGCCAAGCTGTGGACGATCATTGGCAGCCGTCGCTCGGTCACGTCGGCGGCTTTTAGGAACAGCCGTTGCCGCTCGATCGGAGGCATCGCCGCCCACGCGGGAAAGGCGGCATTGGCCGCGGCGACGGCCGCTTCCGCCTCAGCCGCTCCACCGGTGGCGATCTCGGCGACAACCTCGCCGTTGAAGGGATTGCGGTCAGAGAACGTTCGCGCGCCGTGCTCGGACCAGCACCCATTGATGTAGTGCGTAGTCGCCGTGATCGCTGGACCTGTCTGCACTGATGTCATCGTCTTCCTTCACGGCTCTTGCTGGACGGAGGTAAGACCCGACGCACCGTTCGCGACGGCGAACCGCGATGGCCGGTCATTGATCGGAGTGTGCGGGTCGGGAGAATGTCCGAGTGCTCGCAGAGCGATCTGCTCGTTGTGGTCGAGATGGTCGCGCACCGCATGCTCGACGATGTCCGGTTCGCGAGTGCGGAACGCGTCGATGAGGTTCTCGTGCGCCTGCTCGCGCCGCTTGTGTTCGGCCGGGCTCGGATCAAGCAGACCGAACCCGATGCGGATGTAGCGCTCAGCTGCTCGCCACAATGTCATCAGGATCCGCTCATCCCAGGGCGTGGTGGCCGATTCGAACAGGGCGAGGTGAAAGGCGTGGTGGTCCTCGTAGATCTGGTCCATGGTCCGGGTCTCTTTGCCGAACTCGACCGCCGCATGGTCGAGCCGATCGAGCTCGTCCGGTTCCATCAGCAGGCAGGATCGACGGCCGATCTCCGGCTCGAGCTGGCGCCGGATCCGGTAGATGGCCTGCAACTCCTGAAGGTCGAGCGGTGCGACCCGGGCGCTGTGGCCTGGCCGGGTGATGACGAGTCCCTCGCTCTCGAGGATGCGGAGCGCCTCCCGTACCGGGATGAAACTCACCTCGAGCATCTCGGCGATCTTGCGTAGCGAGAAGCTCGAGCCGGGCGCGAGCCGGCCCGAAAGGATGGCGCGGCGAAGCTCGACGGTGACGAGTTCGGGCAGCGAGTTGGTCTCGATTGGCCGGACGACTGCGGACGAGGTCATCTGTTCAGCTCGTTACGTGGGCGCCGTCGGACTCGGTCATGAATGTCTCGAGCAGATCGTTGAACTCGTCGGACACTCGCTGAGGGAAGTGGTGTTCGGAGCGGATCACGATGTGGCGGCCGCCGCCGGCCGCGGCGACGGTCTCGGCGGTGATGTCGAAGGCGGGACTCCAGCCGCCCGTGACGACGAGCAATGGAACCTGCGTGTCTCGGATCGTGTCCAGCTGTCGTTGAAGCGCTTTGCCCGACGGCAGCTTGAGGCGTCGGATGGCCTTGCCCATCCGCTTCTTCTCCTCGAGGTCCGACCCTCCTCGAAGGTCGTCGGGAATGTTCACGAGCGCGGCGAATCGATCGATTCGCTTCTCCGGCGAGAACGTGAGGAACAGTGTCCTCACGGTTCGTAGACCGAAGCGGCGCACCACGGGATCCTTCATCGCCAGCCTGGGCATAGCCGGTTCAATCAGGGTCAGGGAGCGAGTCGCCGATGGCTTCTTGGCGGCCGCGGCGAGCGCCACACAGCCGCCGAAGGAGTGTCCGACCAGGTGCGCACCATCACCCAGCAGCTCGGCCACCCATTCGCCGTCCGCCTCGGCGTCGTCGGGGCGTCCCGGCGAGGGGCTACGCCCGTGGCCCGGCCGGTCCGGGACGAGCACCTGCCAGCCGCGCTCGCCGAGACGTTGCTGCGCGGAGAAGTGGTAGTCGCCGCCGACATCGCTTCCTTGGGCGCTGCCGTGAACCATAACCACTCGGGGACCGGATTTTCCCCACTCGGTGACATGGATCGAGTCGTTGGACAACGCAAGCTCCTTTGTGATCGTTCGAGTCGGTCAGCCGGCCGGTGCGCGGCCAGTGGCGTGAAGCAGCACGTTGCCATCGGGCCACTGATCTCCGCGCCAGGCGACGTGTTGATCGGGGCGGATCAATGCGAGATCGGCGCCGTACCGCTCGGCCAAGGAACGATCGTCGAGAGAGAGGATCGTCAGTGGGGTCCCGGTGCCGTCCGCTTCTGCGGCGACGGCGGCGACGGCGTCGCCGTTGCCGGCCAGGTCGAGCAGGGTGAACCCTTCGCCGAATCGATCGTAGAGCGATGTCGTCTCGTCGAGCCACCGGTGAGGCGCCAGGCAGCCGGGGGTCGCCGATGGGGTGTAGTCCCGCGAGCGCGTCCACTCGGCGACTGTGCCGTCGTTGCAGATGACCGGTGAGTCCTGGTAGCAGTAACCGAGCACGACGCCCAGCGCGTAGAACTCGTTCTTCTTGTACTCCGAGATCACGGAGGCGACCTCGTGCCGGATCGCCTCACCTTCCTCAGTCGCCTCGTGCATTCCCGGACGGAACAGCTTGCTGGGGTTCAACGCATGGTTGGCCTCGGCCTCGTCCATCGCGTACTCGTGCGCCGGCCGGCGCTCCCTCTCGTAACTGTCGAGCAGCGCCTCGCCGCCCCAGCCCTGCACGACGGCAGCCAACTTCCAGCCGAGGTCGACGCCGTCGGCGACTCCCATATTCATCCCGAACCCTCCGAACGGCGGTCA
>PMHU01000084.1:0-15744 GCA_003156795.1 Acidimicrobiaceae bacterium | reverse complement strand
ACGGATCAGCTCGCGCGAGTCTGCGACCGTGAAGGTCGTTCCTGGTTCGATGCCCGTTGGCATGAAGTACCAGAGGTCGGGCTGGTCCATCGGGCCGATGAGGCTCGGCGCCTCCGGGTTGAGCTGCCAATACATGATACCGGGCCCATGGGTATGCGACTCCGCCAGACCGGGAGCGCGAAAGATCGTGTTGTAGTTGTAGGACAGGCCGTAGGTCCCGACCATCTGCGCGCCGATCTGGGTTCGCACGGCGCTGCCGGCACCGTCGGCGCCGACGAGGAATTCGCTGCGAACGCGTAGCTCCTCCCCGGACTCGAGGTCTCGCACGATGCTGTACACCGACGCGGCGTCCTGTCGCAGGGAGACGAACTCTTGACCGAACTCGATTCGCACGCAGCCGAGCGACGCCGCATACGAGCGCATCACGGCCTCGAGCTTGTACTGCGGGATCCACTGGCTGTGCTCGGAGTACCGGTCGTCACGTTCGGGAGAGCAGTTCAGTGCGTGGTCGAATCGAACGATGAGCTCTCCACCGAGGCTGGTGACGAACAGGACGTGCGCGGGATAGTCGATCCCGAACGGCGCCGCCGCCGCCAGATCGTCGGCGATACCCCAGCGGCGGAGGTGCTCGCGCGTTCGCGTATGGGTGGTCTTCGCCCGGGGTGCGTGCCCGGCTCGCGGTTCACGTTCGATGACCAGGCAGTCGACACCCCGTCGGCCCAGCTCGATGGCTGCAGCCAGACCGCTGGGCCCGGCGCCGACGATGAGGATCTGGGGTGAGGTGCGCTCAGCCATCGATGTCGCCCTCCCTTCACCTCGGAAACTTTCACTTGCTGTTATAACATATGTCAGATAGGTTTTGTCGAGAGCCTGCTGCTCGTCTGGGAGTAGCGGCGTCGACTCGACACGGGGGAGCGACTGATGGACACTCGACTCGTCGCAGTTGGTGACTTCAAAGTCGCGACGACCTACCACCCGGCCCCGATGTACGCGGATGAGAGTCCACTCCTCGTCGCGCTGCATGGCGGGACCTACACCAGCGAGTACTTCGCAGTCGCGGGCGGCCCACTCGGCTCGTTTCTTGATGTCGCCAACCGCAACGGCTTCGACGTGGTCAGCATCGACCGTCCCGGCTACGGCGCGAGTGACTCGCTCCCCGACGACGAGAACGACTTTCCACGGCAGGCCGAGATCCTCGAGGCCGTCATCGGCAGCCTCATCGGTGAGCTGCGAGCCCAGACCGTGGTACTCATCGGCCACTCGATCGGCGGGATGGTTGCGCTGGAGATCGCGGCCCGGCGGCCGTCATGGCCGCTGGTGGGTGTGTCCGCGACCGGTATGGGCGCCCGTATCCCGGCGGGTGGAGCCGCCGAGCAACTCGGCTCCGCGCCGCTCGAAGGCGTGATCGACCTTCCGGTCCCCGACCGCGAGGCGGTGATGTTCGGCCCGACCGGCGTCTCGGAGATCGCCCGGGAAGCGGCGCGAGCGTCCTATGCGCCGACTCCGTTCATCGAACTCAAACTCGCACCGGTTTGGGCGAAGGAACGCCTCGACATGGTCGCCGCGGAGGTTGAGGTACCGGTCCAGAACTTCCTCGCTGAGCATGACGCCTTGTGGGACAGCACGCCCGAGGCGATGGCCGACTTCGAGTCCCGCTTTGCCGACGGCGCCGGCGCCACCGCTACCCTGGTGCGGGGGGTGGGGCACTCGATCGACCATCATCTGTTCGGTGCCGCCGTGCACTTGCAGCAGCTCGCATTCGCGTATACATGCGCCATCGGGGCTTGAGGGACAGGCGATAACCGAGTTGGCTCCGGTCGACCGACGCACACCCGCTAGGAATCGCTGATGCGGATCGTCAATGCGGCTGGCCGGCTTGGCCTAGTGGTCGACGGGGGCATGATCGACGTCGAGTCGGCGAGCGGCGGGCTGTTCGCGCCTGAGATCCAGACCGTCTACGGCCGCTGGAATGAGTTCGTCGCGTGGGCGGACGCCGCGCCCGCCGAGCCGGACCGAGAGTTAGCCAACGACATGCTCGGCCCGCCGGCGCCACAGCCGCGACAGGTGTTCGCGATCGGTCTCAACTACTTCGACCACGCCGAAGAAGCCGGCATGGAACCACCGACCGATTCGATGGTCGTGTTCACGAAGTTCCCGTCGTCGATAACCGGTCCGTTCGCGACGATCAAGGTCCCGCCGGGATCAGTCGACTGGGAGACCGAGCTCGTCGTGGTCATCGGCGAACCGGCCTATCGGGTGAGCCAGGCGGACGCCTGGCGACACGTGGCCGGCTTGACCGTAGGGCAAGACATTTCGGAGCGGGAGATGCAGTTCCGCCCACCGAGCCCCCAGTTCAACCTGGCCAAGTCGTTTCCCGGTTTCTCACCCATAGGGCCGGTTTTGGTCACCATGGAGGAATTCGCCGATCGCGACGACATCAAGATCGGTTGCGAGCTGAACGGTGAGCAGATGCAGCTCGGGCGGACCGGCAACATGATTTTCTCGGTTCCGCGGATCATCGCTGAGCTGTCATCCACGCTCCCACTCCTCGCCGGCGACGTCATCTTCACCGGAACGCCGGCCGGCATCGGCTGGTCGCGGGTGCCACGAAAGCTGATCCAACCCGGCGACGAGCTCGTGACCACGGCGGAGACCATCGGGACCATGCGACACCGCTTCGTCGCACGGGACGAGGTCGGGACGTGATTCGAATGAACACCGACGTAAGACATCTATCGGGAGGGATGGCCGATGACCGCCAAGCCTAGATTCGCACACGTCGTCTTTCAGACGGGCCAATCCGACGCCATGCGCGACTGGTACTGCACCGTGCTGGACGGCCACGTCGTGTTCGAGAACGAGGCGCTGACTTTCGTCACCTTCGACGAGGAACACCACCGAGTCGCGTTCCTGCACCCGCCGATTGCGCTCGAACCCAAGACGCCGACCACCGCGGCGATGCATCACACCGCCTACACGTTCGCCCATCTCGATGACCTTCTCGAGCGCTACCAGTTGCTGCGCGACAAGGGCATCACCCCGGCGGTCTGCATCGCGCACGGTGTCACGACATCGATGTATTACCGGGACCCGGATACGAACTTCGTCGAGATGCAGGTCGACGCGTTCGCCGATCCCGACGAGGCGACGGCGTACATGCGCGGACCGGAATACGGCGCCGACGCGGTCGGACCGCAGTTCGACCCTGAAGAGATGCTCCGCCGCCGCAAGGACGGCGCCAACCCCGAAGAGCTCAATGGACGTGCCTGGTGCGTCGACTCGGGACTGCCCGCTGCCCTCCCTGTACTGATGGGCGCGTCATGAGGCTTTTGGTGCGTCGACCAAGTACGCAGAGCTGATCGATCGATGCCGAACGCCCACGATCCGATCGCCTGTCTGCTGTGCGGCATGGAGGACGCCGGCGGCGACCGAGTCGTCTTCCGCGACGAACGATGGGCCGCGGAGATCATCCCGGGCTACGACGTGCCCGGCTGGGTCGTGCTCCGTGTCCGCCGCCATGCCGAGCGGCTGGGTGGACTCGACGAGCAGGAGCTCGCGACGTTCGGAGCACGGGCCAGGGATATCTCGGCTGCCGTCGGCGAGGCCACCGGTGCGGCAACGACCTACCTCATGGTCTTCGGCGAGAACCACCGCCACTTCCATGCTCTCATCGCCGCCCGAGGCGACGACGTACCCGCGGATCGCCGTTCCGGCGACATCTTGAAGCTCCGCCTCGAACGGGCGGACCCAGCCGCAGCAGTGGCCCTTGTCCCGACGATGCGGGACGCCTACAACCGAGCGACTAGCGCGCAGCGAGCGGACGGCGAGGTGGCTACCATCACCCCATCACACTGAAGGCAAAGGACCGCGCGACACAGCGACCGATCTGCGCCACCCACAAAGACCGCTGGCAAGGCTCACCTGTTGTGCATAGCTCAGACGGCTCGGCTCGCTGCCGCTAGGTCCGGCTGGCGAACCGTGCACCGAAGTGCCGTCAGAACGCCCCAGCGGGAATCAGGGTCAAGGCTCGGTCCGTTTCTCGGCGACGTGTCCCATCATCTCGCCCGATACGCGAGTCCGGAGCGTCCACAAACGCCCGGACGTGAACCGGCGGGCGACTGTCCGCGCCCGATGCTGACCGTCGACGACTCCTCGGTCCCCTTCATTGGGGCACGGATGGGGCACGACGGGATCCCAGGCGACCTTGACAACACTCAAGAGCAGGTCAGACGGCCAATTCGGTAGGGATGGAAGCAGTCCTGATAATGCTGAGGTCGGTGGTTCGATTCCACCTAGCCCCACCAGAAAGAAAGTCCTGATCAGGCCGCCACTCCCGGGGTGGCGCTTTTCCATGTCAGAGCAGCGCCGTGCCCGATTCGTGCGCGATCAGCTGGCGCCCGGTCGGTCCCGGCCGTCCCAGTCCCTCTGGAACTCCACCCACGGGTCCACACACACAGGCAGCCGATCGACTTGGTCACAACTCTCTGGGAGGCGACCCGAGGAGCGCGGAGTTAGGCGATCGGAGCGCGAGCGACTTATCGGGACCGGGCCAGGCCCATGGGTCACGCTTCCGGTTTGGGGATGGCACACGACATGGTGCCGGAAGCCGCACCAGAACGCGAGCGCCTTTCATTCTCGTCTGGTCGGGCGAACGAGCGCTGAGTGTCGATCTCGAGTGTCTCGGGAGATCGCCGCGAACCGCCAGAGATGACAGTCGGATGCGGGTTGACCACTGGCAGCACCAGGTGCTAAAGCGGTGGCGTGGGGAGGCGAGAGGCTAAGTGCAGATGTTTTCTTGCGCGGAGCGCGATCGTGATCGCCTTGCTCGGCGGTACCGTGCTCGGATCCCCACGTGCAGGGGCGGCGACGCGGTTGAGCCCGCCGGGAAGTGCAGGAGGTGCAAGCGAGTTCTCCTTCAGCGGTCTGTCATGTCTTAGCGCGACGAACTGCCTCGCCGTGGGCGATTACGCCAACGCCTCGGGTGCGAGTGTGCCCCTGAGTGAGGAGTGGAACGGCTCAACCTGGGGTTCGGTCAGCATTCACGGTCCGAAATACAGTGGGTTGGACGCCATCTCCTGCCCCGACGCCTCGTACTGCATGGCGGTGGGTTACGCGAGGTACGGCCCACTGGCGGAGACCTGGAACGGCACTACGTGGAGCCGAGTGAAGAGCCCCCACCCCGCTGGATCGCAAAGCAGTGAGTTGCTGAGCGTGTCGTGCCCGACGTCCTCGGACTGCTCGGCGGTTGGTGTCTATCAGAACGACTCGAGCACGTCGCTCACCCTCGCCGAGCAGTGGAACGGCGAATCATGGACCCTGATCGCGAGTCCCAATCCGTCTGGTGTAACTGGGAGTGAGCTCACGGGAGTCAGCTGTGCGCACGGGACCGCACAGTGCGTCGCCGTAGGCTATTCCTTCGGGAGAAAGGGCAACAGCCACACTCTCGCCGAGAGTTGGAACGGTGCCGCGTGGAGTCTGGTGGCCAGCCCCAACGACAGTCAAGGCTCCGAGAACGAGCTTCTCAGCGTCTCATGCGTGAGCGCGACCGACTGTACCGCCGTCGGCGACTACACAAACCTGTCGGCGGATCTGGTCGCTGTCATCGAGACGTGGAACGGCACCTCTTGGAGTCTGGTTCCCGGGGCGCAACCGGATGGCGAGTTGGTCAACATCGACTGCGTCAGGGCGTCGATGTGCATGGCGGTTGGCTTCTCGTCGGGGACCTTCACAGATCGGTGGAACGGGAAGTCTTGGACGGTGGTGCCCAGTCCGAACCAGAAAGGTTCGTCATCGAGTGTTCTCGATGGCGTTTCCTGCGCCAAGAGGCGCTCTTGTGACGCGGTCGGGTACGACACGGGCAAAGCGAGCGACACCACCTACACCCTAGCCGAGACGTGGAACGGCAGTGCATGGAGCCTTGTACCAAGCCCCAACCACTGAGTGTTCTCTGGCTCGGGCTCACAGCCGGAGGAAGGGATCCAGGCACCCTGGAAGGCGCAGCGCTTCTTCATGACATCGAATCGGGCGTGGTTCCACCCTCGTCCCTCCCTGGCATTCGGTGCCTGTCTTCCACGATTCGATGGCGGATCGCTGACTGGGACAGTCCTCACTCGATCGGAAATCAAAGAAGTGCGACCCCAGCCGACGACTGGAAAGTTAGCCCGTGAGTAAAGATCACAGGGATGAGACGTTCCCGCCTACGAATCGTAGGGCGGGTCCTGCTGGTCATCGGCGCCTCGCTGATTGCAGCGTCGTTGATCTGGCCTGCGCGTCCCCTCACTGCGTCTGAAGTTCAGGCAATAGTCGATGCGAATCTGAGCATTCCAGCCTGTTTGCATGGAAGCCCGCTCCAGATCTCCGTTCCGTGGCACGGCCGGATTGCGGTGGTCAGCGATGACGCTCCGTCGTGTGGGCAGGAGTATGTCGCTGGTGATCAAGTTGTCGCCTACGTTGGTTCCGACAGCCCGAGTGATGTTGGCCCAACCGCTCAGTGGATTCTTGAGCCAGATAGTCACGACCCCTTCACCATTGGCGACGGCAATGTTCAGGACATAGCCACCGGCTTCGGATTCTGGATCCTCGTCGCGGGAGCCGTGACATGGATCGTTGATCAGCGACGCCGCAAGGTAAGCAGACAATCGGCCGTGGCATAGCCAGGTCGAGGAGGGGACGTTCAGAACGTCCGCTCATAACGTCGTCAAGGGCGACTCCAGCGAACGCCCTATCGACGGGTCAGGGCGCAGCCGGTCGCGACCTAGACGGGACAGAACTAGCGACAGACCAATCGCTGCGTCACATCGTTGTCGTCGCTTCGTCGTATGTGAGACTCGTAGAAGCTACCGGGTCTCTTATCGGCCAGAGCCAGGACACCGGCCCACGTCATCCGACTACGTGCCGCCGATCGGGATCGTGAGCTGCCCTGAGTGAATCGCATATCGCGGAGGGCAACGACGGCGGCCCACGACCCGGCTGTAGGAAGCAACGCCTAACGAGGCCGAAAGGCACAGCCTCAGGGCTGCGACGAGGCGGTTCCCTTACGCTGCAGGGGCCAAATTCGGCCCGTTGAGCTTGAGCGTTAGCTCGTAGATCCGTGCCTTGTTCAGTTTGTCTTCGTCTATCAACCGCAAATTTTCTCGCGGCAGCTCTGCGACAACCTCGTTGGTACGGTTCAAGTCTTCCCGGAACTTGCGGATCTCTTCTTCGACGTTTAGACCCTGAGCCGCGAGGTGCCTCTTCGCTCGGTCGTCGAGAAAGGCATTCAACTCCTCGTTGGCTGCGCCAGCCACGGCGACACTGGCACCGACGATTCCACCAACAGGTGGAACGATAACCGTAAGGATGAGTGCGGCGACAGCGGCAACAGCGATAATCCTGCGCCGACCCTTTTTGCCGGTGACCGCTTTGGCAATGCCTTTGAACGATCCCGTCTCCCCGATCTCAAGGATCTGCAGGTGGGAAGTCGGGTTTGCGATCAGCTCTCTTAACCGAGCGCGAACGACGGTCTCCGGGGCGGGGTCCCAGCCTTCGGTGTAGTCGACCACCGCGACAGCAGCACCGAACGCCACTTGAACGGCCGCGAGAGCTGCCAGCGTCTCGTCGAGGCGGCTCGTCTCCCCCGCGATTTCGATCGTCAGTTCGGTTGACTCGTCGTCGTCTGGGTCAAGTGAGTCAAGCACCCTGAAGAGCAGCGAATCCCGCGTATAGATCGCGTCGCTGTCACCAGAGAGACCGAAGCCGAGCAGGGTTGCCGCCAGATTGACTACGTCGTCCTCGTAGGCGGTGGCAGCCACAAGCAGCAATGGTAGCGACGTCCCGGGTCGGTCGCTACTGGGCTTGCAACAACCTGGCCCGCCGATTCCGAACGCTCCTAGCGGTCAGTTGAGCTGCCTTCACGCGGTCTGCAATACGACCGCGTAAGGCTCACCTAGCAGGCGTTCTGGGGCAGGCGGTTGATAAACCGTTGATTTGTTTCATCATGCGCCGTCTCAACCGTGATTAGATCAGAAGTTCGCGCGGGAGAGGACCACTACATGTCTAAATCGGTGCTCTACATGTCGATGTCGCTTGACGGGTACATCGCCGGTCCCGATGACCGACCCGGCAACCCCGGCGGTGACGACTTCATGAGACTGCATGAGTGGTACGGCTTTGCTGCAGACGCTGGGCCGACCGAGGAGACCATTGATTCGGCGGAGATGGGCAAACACTTTCTTGACGAAATCAAAGGAACCGGTGCTGTCCTCTCCGGGCGCAATACTGTGGAACATACCGACCACTGGAGCGGTGACCACCACGATGGCGTGCCAATCTTTGTCCCCAGTCATCGGCCGCCGGGGCCGTCGGTCGCCAAGTATCCATTGGTGACCTATGTAACGGATGGGATCGCCAGCGCCATGGCCCAGGCGAAGGCCGCCGCAGGTGAGCGCAACGTCCTGGTGCATGGCGCTTACACGGCGCAGGCGGCACTTGCGGCAGGTGTCCTCGACGAGTTGCAGATTCATCAGGTCCCGGTGCTGTTCGGCAGCGGGCGCCGACTATTTGAAGCGTCGCCGGAGAGGATCGAGTTGGAGATCGTACGAGTGATCGACACCCCAGAAGCCACCCACATCCGATACCGCATCGCCCCTTGACCGTCGGTTTGTCCACACGCCCGAAAGTGCCGTTAGATGACATGCATTAAGGGAATGGGTGCGACTGGACGACGTGCCTCTCACCGCCGGCGACGATCGGGCCCGACGTTGACCGTTGACGACTCTTCGGTCCCCTGGCTGGGGCACGGATGGGCACGACGGGATCCTCAGGCGACCTTGACGACACTCAAGCGCAGGTCAGACGGCCAATTCGGTAGGGCTGGAAGCAGTCCTGATAATGCTGAGGTCGGTGGTTCGATTCCACCTAGCCCCACCAATAGCCTTGCTTAGAGGCGGTGCCGAGGCCAGCGATATCGACGATACGTCCGTCTTTGACGGCGAGGACCTGCCAGCGCGGCGCGGCGCCGTCAAGTTCGTCGGGCCGTCGCTGCGCTTGACAGTACCGGCGCCGGACGGTAGAAACGCGACACCGCAACAAGGGGAATGACGCCGGGGCGATACGCGGGAAATGCGAAAGAGAGGGCGAACATGAACTTCCGACGGAAGATCTGGCTGGCGACTTGCTCGAGCGCGGCGCTCATCGGCCTCGTGCTGACACCCGCTACGGCTGCTTCGGCCTCGACCGGGGGTTCTGGCTGGCAGCAACCGTACGACTGCGCGGGCGGCACGATCCCACCGGGGACGTATGGGTCGATGGTCGTCACTGGCGTCTGCTACATGCGTGCCGGCAACATCACTGTTCAAGGAAACGTGAACGTCGCTCCCGGTGCCATGCTCGACGCGGTCACGTCGGGTGACCCGACCACGGGGACGCCGGTAGTTCCGGCGACCGTGCAAATCGGGGGAAGCGTTTATGTCGGAAACGGAGCGGCCTTGCTGTTCGGATGCTCCCCAAATATCACCTGCACGAGCCCGCCTGGAATCACCTACGACCACATAGGCGGGAACCTGATCGCGTTCGGAGCGCAGGGCGTCGTGGTGCACTCGGCCTCGGTGGCCGGCAGCGTCTCCCTGTTCGGCGGCGGCGGCGGGACGGCCGGGGCCACCTGCAAGGCCCAAAAGCCCAACAAGCCCATCAACACCGCCCTCGAACCGTGGTCCGAGGACCCCACGCTGGATTTCACTCCCGTGTATAGCGACATGGAAGACGTGACCGTCGGCGGCAACGTCTCGATGATCGGTCTGACGTCGTGTTGGCTCGGGTCGTTGCGCAACGAGGTCCGGGGCAGCGCCGCCTACATCGGGAACACGATGGGAGATCCCGACGCCATGGAGGTGGACAACAACCTCATCGGCGGGGGAATGTTCTGCTTCAACAACACACCACAGGTCCAGTTCGGGGACAGTGGCTCGGCACCGAACATCGTCTCGGGCTACGCCGCGGGCGAGTGCGGCTTCGGCGTCACGGTCCCGAACCCGGCCCCGGAGGCCGGCGAGGGAACGGGGATCTCTGAGCACATAAGCGTCAGTACCTGGAGCCTGCAGACGTACTACGACACGTACGCGTTCAACCAGGTCGGAGCCATCCCGCCCGTCACAACCGAGGCGGGCGACCAGCTCCTCGGTGAGCTGAAGAACTTCAGCATCGCCGGCGGCGGTCTGACGGGATCGGGAACCGTGAACCCCAAGAAGAAGCCCGGCAGCAGCGGGGAAGCAGATCTGATCACCGTCTACCCAAACGGCTGGCAGACGTTCACCGCGTTCGACACATGCAAGCCGTGCAGCCTCGACGGGCAGAGCGGCAAGATCTCCCTCAGGCTCTACGGCACGACGTCGCCCAGCGGGGTCACGAACGGCACTTTTCTCCTCACGTCGGGCGGAGGCCTCACGCCGGGCTCACTCCGGACGGTCTCCGGCTTCGGTACTTTCACCAGCTACGGGCAGCCCGCCGGCAGGTTCCAGTTGACCGAGCACGTGGCCGTCACCTGAGTCCGACGGCACAACACGTCCTAACCGACAGCCAACACCACTGATCTCAGCCTCGGCGACGGCCCTCAGCGACGCCGCGTAGCGGAACAGCAGATCTTCGGTCCGGCGCGTCGGGATCATCCGGGCCACCATGAACCTCGAACAGGTGGCCGTGATCACCAGCACCGGCAACGACCCGGCCGTCCCATCCTCGAGAGGGATCTTGCGCGGCGGGAACCACAAATCGCACCGCGCCGCGTCGCCCGACTCCCAGCTCAGAGGATCTGCCGGGTCGATCTTGCGATGCTCAGGCCGAAGCCGCTTCACGTCTTGCCGGAACCAAGTGATCGACCCCGTCCAGCATGGCGCCCGCGCTAGTGGCTCCCTGACCCTCTTCGAGACGACCCGACTTCGGTCTTCCGCCGGACCCGTGGCGCCGTCGAGCCCGAACTAAGACCCGGAGACAGGTACTGAGGTCCCTTCCATGACCTGGCGACTATCCCGCTTTGGGTGCGCCCGGGCTGGGAGTGTTCAAACCGCCTTTCCAACAAATCCGATCTAATGACTCGACATTAGGCTGACGACGGACCACAATCATTGGTCATGAGTTCGCCTCAACGTGACCGCGACCGCGCCGATCTGAAGGAATCCGAGGTCCCGCCGTGGCTGCCCAAGCTGGCTGTCCTCGCCAGGTACCACGCGGAAGAATCTGGCCGTCCGGTCCCCGCCTATGGACGCCTACTCGCTGCTGCTGGTCCTCACGAACTGCGACGATCTCCTAGAAGGCAGGTTGGTCAAGATCTCCGCAATCGGGTCCGAGGACTCCGAAGCCACGCAGGGTGACGAGTCCGCATTTGGCGTGATTTTCGGTCCTATGGCGGATCGGTCCGTGAAGGTGAATACTTGCTCGCGTGGAGGAGGGGGTCACCCGTCGACTGTTTCTCCCCGATGCGCGGGGATCGCACCGCTACCTGCGGGTGACCTGGCACAAGGAGACCTCCACCATCGTCTTGAGTCACTGGCAGGACGAGGTTTGCGTCGCCTCCACTCCCGTCCCACTCGAAGATGCCACCAAGTTGATCGGCTTGATCGTTGGGGCGTTGAAGGAGGCGGCTACCAGCCCGAGGGCCGTCCGAGGATCGGGTTTGTCAACTCAGCCCGAAGGCGTGTTGAGGCGACTTCGGGAACGCTTCCGACCACAGTTGGCACAAGTCATCGCTCTTCATGACCGATTACGGCAGGAACACTCAGCCAACCAACCGAAGGGCGCATAAACACCGCAACGCGCCCTTCCAAACTGTAGGGACGCAACGGGTCAGTGAGCGCAAGATTCGGCCATCGGATCGGCCTGGCCAGCTTGGGGTGGACAAGCGGACCTACCGAGTTACGCCGCTCCGCAGCCGGTCACGCGTCGCATGGTTGGTTTGCCCAAGTGAACCTGGGTGTGCTAATTAGGTCGCGTCGCGCTGTCGGCTACTGGGCAGGGAGAGATGCGATATGGCGAACAAGGTACGTTCGATTTTCAGCAGCATCGCCGCTCTGGCGATTCTGCTCCTATTTGTAGCTACTGCGGCGTCCCCACCAGCCGCGGCCAGCGCTGGGGTGGCATACCTCCGGGTCGGTCATTTCGTGCCCGGGGTGTCAGCGGTGTCGGTGTCCGTCGACGGCCGAACCGTGGCCGGCTCGCTCTCGTTCCAGCAGGTCACGTCGTACTTCCCCGTGTCGGCGGGCACTCACGTCGTGGCACTGTCCGCGCCCTCCACTGGCGGTGCGCCGGCCGTGAAGCCGTCCATGACCGTGACTCTGACGTCCGGCGAGTCGGCCACTATCCTCGCCACGGCCAACGCGTCCGGCGGGACCGCCCTCAGTTCCTTCGCCGATAACCTCGCTGAGCCGCCTCTCGGGGACGCCAAGGTCCGAGTCATCGACACCCTTTCGACCGTACCCACCCTCGCCGGCTCGCTCACCCCGGTGGCCAAGCCGAACGACCCGGCTCGGGACCCTTTCCTCGTCCCCGGAACCCCAGAGGGTCAGGCCTCGCCGTACCTCGCCGTACCCGCCGGCCTGTACGACGTCCGCTTCACCAATGCCTCTAGCGGAGCGACAGTGTTGACCGGTACCAACTGGCCGGTCGGAGTTGCAACCGTCGCTTCCATCGTCGTCCTTAAGGGCAGCAGCGGCCCCACCCTCGAAGTGCTCAAGGACGCGGTAGGGGCGACGACCATGCCCGCTGGGGGCGTGGACACAGGCGCCGGCGGGATGGCGTTGCCGCGGGTCCCGAGGCAACCGGGTTCCACCGAGTTGGACTTGACCCTGGTCTTGGCCTTGATCGTCGGTGCTGCCATCCTCGCCCGTCGCGGTCAAAAGCCGGGCCGGCTGGCGGCCGCGGCCTGTGTCACGGGCCTGGTGGCCAACGGTTGCGCCAACCAGACCGCCCAGCGTAACACCACACCCCCCCCGACGACCGCAGTGGGGTTGGGGCCGGCCGCAAAGGGCGCGGCGTCTTCGAACCCGGTCGCGATCGACTTGTCCGGCGCCGGGACGGCCGACGCCAGCAACCAGCCCGAGCGCATCGCGATCCCCTCGGTCGGGATCGACGCGCCCATCGTGAACCTCGGGCGCAAACCGGACGGAACCATGCAGGTGCCGTCGGACTTCGGTGTCGCCGGGTGGTACGACCTCGGGCCCGCGCCCGGCGAGCCGGGGCCGGCGGTCATCGTCGGACACGTCGACAGCTACAGGGGTCCCGCCGTGTTCTGGCACCTGAGTGAGCTGCGGGCCGGGGACCGTGTCGAGGTCACCTCTGCCCACGGGACCGAGACTTTCGAAGTCGAGAAGGTCCAGTCCGTCGCGAAGGACGTGTTTCCCACTGCCGAGGTATTCGGGCCGACGCAGGCGCGGGAGTTGTGGCTCATCACGTGCGGCGGGAGTTTTGACTACTCCACCGGACACTACCTCAACAACACGGTGGTATTGGCAGGCCTGGTATCGGGGTGACCGGAGTTCGGCGCCGGGTAGCAACCGCGATCCTTGTGACCGTAGCCGGCGTGATGGTCGGCCCCCTCTCGGCGTCCGCCAGCCAGCTTCTCTGTCTCAACCCACAGGCCCAGTTCGTCCCTTGCCCTGCGGGGACGGTGCCCGTGGGCCAGTCGGGCCTGCCNNCCCCGCCGCTACGACCCTCCCGGGCCGGCCGGCCGTCACGACCGTCCCGGGGGTGGTCACCGGCAGCCAGCCGCCTCCCGCCGCCAATCGGACACCGTCCACCTCCATCGGCGAGAGATCCCCCGCCGTCATCGGCGCTGCCACCGGGCGCTCCGGTGCTCCTTCCGGCCCCTCGGCACCGGCGGTCAGGAAGACAGCGGCGGGGAACAGCAGCTCCATCTCGCTGTCGAAAGCGGTTTTGTTGGTGATCAGCCTGTTGTTGGTGGTAGCGCTTTGGATCGCGCTCGTCGCGTCGGTGCGCATCCCGAAGGGGCAGAGGTTGCAGTTGCGCTCGACGCGCGACAAGCGGGTGACGCTGCAGCGGATGCTCCGCGGGGATCCCCTCTTCCTAGGCGTCGCGGCTGGTTTGGTAATGGCAGCGACGGTCACTCTAGGGACGAGCTTCCTTCAGCGGGCCCTGACGCTCGTACTGATCTCCATCGTCTGCGGCGTTCTGGCCGCCGCCACCTTGGCGTGGTCCTGGCGAACGGGAAGGAAGTCTGCTTCGACCAGCTTGGACTTGAAACCATCTGAGCCAGCGCAACCCGCTCCGCCAGCTGAGCTGGCAGTGTCCATCCAACCCGCTCCCTCCATCCAACCCGCTCCGTCCATCGAACCATCCCGGTCGGTGCAACCAGCACCGTCCATCCGACCAGCCGCTTCCGGTCAGCCGGCTCCTCCCGCCCCGCTACCGCTGCAGGAAGGCGCCCGCGCCGGACTCGATCAGGCCACCACCAGGCTGGTCCTGAGCCTGACCGGCCACTACGTGGAACACGCTTTGGAACCGGTGGTCGAGGCGTTGTCGACCCGCCGGGCGGTTGCCGTCGTCGGTGACGCCGGCACCGGCAAGTCGACCCTGGCTGCTGCCTTGCGGAGCCCGCCGAAGGAGTCCCGCGTACCGATCGGTCTCGTGCACGCGGCAGCTTTCGTGTCCGCCGCGGTTGGAGTAGACGAGTTGGCCCGCTGCCTGGCAGACCAGCTCGGCAAGCTGCCCGGCTTCGAACAAGCCAGCACCCGTTTCGAGAAGGACAACCAGCGCCGGTGGGCCACGCTAGACGGGTGGATTCGCCACTTGGCAGGCCCGTTGAGCCTCTACCACCGACGAGTCGTGGTGCTGATCGACGGGTTCGACCGGGTAGCCGGGACCGTGAATGAGGTCCCGCTTCGACGGGCGCTTTCAGAACTGCTCGACGTTGCCACAAATGTGAATGTGGTGGTCCTAGGTCGAGCCGACCCGCAGATCGCTGGGGCCACCGTGGTGGCGATGCCGGACGTCACGGAGGAGACCGCCAAGAGCTATCTCGCTTCCCGGGGCGTGAACAGCGCCGATCACGACCGGTTGGTGGCCATGGCCGCCGGCCGGTGGCTCGTGCTCGATCTCGCCGCGGCCGCCCATGGCAGGGTCTCGAATGAGAGGCTCTATGACGATCTTGTCGGTCGGGCCCGCAACCGGGCGGGAGGCTTGGTCGATCAGGTAGTGGACCTGCTGGCCGCAGCCGGCACCGGACCTTTCCTGCCCATCGATGTTCTCCGCGCCGCTCTGGGAGAGACAGGCGATCCGATCGCGTTGGCCCGCCTCAACGAAGTGCTCGGTGACACGGACCTGTACCGGGTGGTCGAGCGCACCCTCCCCGGCACGGCCGGTGACCGGCTCGGGCTGTACCACCAGTCCCTCACCGATTACGTGATCAGGCGCAGCGATCTTCGCCGAGCGCACCGGGCTATTGCCGACGCCCTCGATCGGCTCGCACCAGCGAGCCGTCACGACCCCAAGAAGTTCCGCGACGATCCTGCTCTCGCGTATGCGTTCGACGCCCAGCCCCGGCACCGCTGGGAAGCCGGGCAATCCGAGCTCGTCGTATCCAGCTTGGTCCAGCGTACGGACGTCGTGCCCACCGTCAACTTGGTCCGCTGGACTGGTTGGTCGGCTCGTCTTCAAGAGAGCCTGGGCAGCGGCCATCCAGACACCCTCCGCTCCCGCAACAACGTCGCCGCTTGGACCGGAAGTGCCGGTGACGCCGGGGGCGCCTTGGCCATCCTCGAA
>PMHU01000160.1 GCA_003156795.1 Acidimicrobiaceae bacterium | reverse complement strand
CTCCGAACCATCGCCATTCCGAGCGTTCACAAACGTCCCATCGGCTGGGAGGGCGCTGAGGTGGTCCAAGGAGTTTCCGATGTTGCTCAAGTCCCAGGAGTCAACGGTTACCATCGGCTGGGTTCCTCCGTAAACTCCCCAGGAGCTGATGTACATCGGGGCGCCACCGGCAATCACATACGACCCTTCCTCCTGCCCCGAGCCGCTCACTGCGTTGATAAAGGTCCCATTCGACGGTACGGCGTTCTCCAGTGGTGTCCATTGGGTCTGCGACAAAGGCATGATGTCCGAGGAGGGCGGTGTTCCCCCGTAGACGGCCCATGTGCTGATGTAGAGCAGAGCACCGCCGGCCATGATGTAGTCGTCGTTGTTGTAGCTAACGAATGTCCCGTTGGGCGGTGGTGTGTTGTTAGGAATGTGTAGCCACCCGGTGACGCCGCCGCTTACTACTCCACCGCTCACAGGAACGGTGTCGAGGCCGTTGGATGTGTCGTTCTCGTTGAGGGTGGTGAGGCTGCTACTCGACACGTTTGTTACGATCGAAGTGTGCCCGTCTGGATTGGACGACGTACCTGCGAAGCTGAGAACGTCGCCCACACTCGGGAGGCCATCGGTGGCGGGGTCTGTCTCCTTCGTGAACACATTCCCGGAGTAGTTGCTTACGACCGTGTTGCCGTTCGCGCTGTAGGGGGCAACGCCGAAGTCGTAGTACATATAGCGCATGACCAGCTCGACGCACTGGAATCCGATCGAGTCGAACTTAACGCCGTTGTAACTGATCGGACCCTCCTCGTTGGTGTTGCCATCATCGCCATACGCTGTGCCACAGGCAGCCACCCCGCCGTAGGAGTTACCGAGGTATGGGGAGTCGTACTGCGATGCACAGAAACTCGAGCCCGCCCAATCCGTCGACGCTGGCTGAGCGGACGCCGGCTGGACGGTTGGGACCGCGAGCGGGACGATCAACCCGACTGCCGCTAGAGCAAGCGAAGCAAGAAGTCGGGCCGGTAGATAATGCACACGTACCGTCATTGCAGCCCTTTCCAAGGAATCGAACCCGAACCCGTCGACCCAACCCGCGGGGATACTAGCGAGTAGCTGTCGGGCCGAGGGTCCATCTAGTCCCGGATCCCCGTCAGCGAGCACACAGGGTGGCCGGCAACGCGGAGACCCCCCTGTGTGACCACGCCAAGCGCGGAGGTCGCCGCGGCACTGAGATGCTCTAAGTCGTTGCCGTAAAGGACTCTTCCGGATCACATTGATAAGTCGTGTTAGGCGGAGAGAGCAGGACAGCCGTCCTGTGGTCTCAGTTTTGGTCTCAGTTCACTCGGGACCGCGTCCGTCCAGCGATCGCGAAACTGCTGGTCAAGCGTCTCCTTACTTCCCCGACGGACCCCGGCGGACCGATCGCCGACATCTTCTAAGCGGCGGGTTGCGTCGCTTGGCGTGGCAGCGGGAGCGCGGTGTTCACCCGATGACGAACCAGGCCACGTCGAGAGCGTCCGTGGCTGCTTCGGTGAGGCAGATCTTGAATGACGACGCGCCCGGATCGCTGATGACTCCTGCGACGCCTACGCCGGGCTGATGGCCTTGTGGGGTGGCGAGAATCATGCTCGAAGTGGTGAGGATGACGCCGGTGACTGTGACCGCGGACTTGTTTGCTTTGACCTGTGCGAGCCCGCTTCGCGAGAAGAAGGCCACTCCTTGCACGGAGAGGGCTTTCCCGGTGCTGCTGGTTGCGTAGACGCCGGTGCCATTCGTGGCGGTTCCGTAGACTCCGGTCCCGTTCTGTGACTCGCCGTAGACACCACTGGACGTAGCGTTGCTGGTGTCGTCCTGGCCGGCGACGCCGCTGAACCCGTTGGCTGCTGTGGAGCCGTAGACGCCGTGGTTGGCGTTCGAGCGACCCCACACCCCGTAACTGCCAGTGGCGGACGTGACGATCCCTGCGGCTCCGATCCCGTTTACAGAGGTTCCGCGAACGCCGTAGCCGCCGTTGGTGGCGCTGCCGGCGCCGGTGGTCGTGTCCTCTCCGAGTAGAGCGCTCTGGCCCGCTGTGTCCCCCGTTATTGTCCCGAACACGCCCGAGCCGTTGGTCGAGGTCCCCTGCACTGCATAGGAGTTCGTTGATAGACCTTCAACCCCGGTGCCGTCTGTGGAAGTGCCGTACACGCCGATCCCCGTCCCGGATGGGTTGGTGCCGAGCACGCCGACGTTCCCGGTTCCAGCGACTCCGGTACCGTCGGCGGAGGAGACCCCGTAGAGTCCGTACCCGCTCGAGTCACTCGTCTCACCCTGCAGGCCGATGCCAGAACTGGTGGACAGGCTCGTCGTGGTTGTGGCCGTGTTGGGCTGGTTCAACAAGACGGGGTTGTTGGCAGCCATGGCAGGCTCNNCCACGCTGACCGCCGCTCCCACCCCGGCCGCGGCAGCCCCGACAATCAACGATCGACGTCCGACCCGTACGCTCGCCCGGCTGACTCCATCCCCTTTTTGCGACGCGGTGATCCGGTCTGGTTCCTCGTTCATGGATTGCCCCTTCTGTCTCATGAACCTATGCCAACATCATAATGGAGCCAGGGTCTGACCCTTTTAATACTGGCGGCGGGATAGAGCGTTCGAGGTTGCGGAGCCCGAGTCTGCAGCGAGTAATGAGGACTGTGCCCGAGGGTGTCGGTCGCTCGAGCTTGGAGCCGGAGCACCCGAGGAAAACGACAGAAGAGGCTGGCGTGTGCTCGCTATGCGAGCAGCCCTACCTGGTCGGGGCGCGAATCGCGTTGTACGCAGCCGGATGGTCGCACGTTTATTGCCCAAAGCCCGCTATCACTGCCGTCGAGCTGGAGGAGGCTGAAGCCAGGTACCCATCTGGTGCGCTGTGGGATCGCCTTCATGCGGCGCAGACCGCCGAGTGGGCAGCGTAGGGCATTCCAGGGTCGCTCTTAGGACGAGCAATAGTCGGTGGCGCTGATTGGGTGAAAGTTGGGGCGCCGGAGGGGGTACGGAGACCTCACCGCCGCAGACTCTCCCCAGTCGGTCACGCGGTCCGGGCAAGCGTCGTTTCATCGTGAAAAAGGGGGCTGGGCACATGTTGGGAATCGTCATCTTGCTTGTCGTCGTTGCTACGAGCCTCTGGGTAGTGATCGACGCATCAAACCTTGGGGCGAAGAAGGGCAAGCTCGGCGGCGGATTTCTCGACATGGGTCCTGTCAGTTGGCTGGTCGGATGTCTGCTGCTGTGGATCATTTGCTTTCCGTGCTATCTGGTGGCACGACCGCGACTGATTGCAGCGCGGGCGGCAGCCGGTAGCGTGCCAGCGCCACCTGCAGGAGGAGTCCCGAACGGGAGCGCGGTCTCTTGGCCGGCGCCCCCTCCCTATCCGACCCCGACGGTACCCGCGCCCTTAGCGTCGGCCGCTGCGGAGATCGAGCGTCTTCACGAGCTGCGTCAATCGGGTGTCATATCAGACGACCAATATGAAGCGTTGAAGCAGCGCGTCCTCGAGTAGATGGCCCCGTATCGGTGAGAACGCTCAGTGCTGAGGAGGTGGCTGATCAACTCGGCCACGGTCTAACTAGCGTGTCCATCGAGGCGCTTGCCGATGGCGGCAGGCTCCCATTCGAGAGTGTCGAGGGCCGACGACGTTTCGACCTGGAGGAGATCCGGCAAGCTCTCGGATTCGGTGGTCACGCACGACCTGAAAGCGGCGGAGGTGGCAGTAGTAGAGGTGGATGGCGCCAAGCTCCCGACGGATCCTGGTGGGCCTCGGGCGCCGACGGGAGCTGGCACCCTCACACAACCAGCACTCCAGCACCTCCTCCTCCGCTGCCCGCTGCGGGACAGAATCGCGTAGCTGCCCAGCAGCCTGCACGAACTGGGCGTCGGGGCTGGTGGTTCGTCTTTATCCCCGGTGGCGTTGTTGTGGCGGTTCTGGCTGCGTTCGGCATCCACGGGGCTGGAAGCCAAGGCAGCTCGAATGTGCTGCTCGCTGCTACCGGGAATGGAGCGGCGAGCTCAATCACCGTCGACGTCAACAACAATGAGACTCAGTTCACCAACCAGTCGCTGCCATGGTCGGAAGCGGTATCTAGTAATGGGCAGTACGGGGTGGTTATTGCCATCCAGGATGGGAGCGGCGACCCTAATGCTGTTACTACCTGCACGATCACCATCAACGGTCAGCAAGTGGCAAATCAGACCGCTACGGGTCCTTATGCGATTGCAAGCTGTAGCGCATCATGACTGATCTCGGCCGCCATCTTCACGGCGGCCTTCTGTACCCAGGTGATCGAAATGATCCTCGGGCGATTTTGTGCTGTTCCTTGAAGACGTGAGGCGGCAGGGCCGCGAAGGAGGTTCACGATGATCACTTGTCCCAATGGCCACGAAGTAAGCCGATCGTCGGGGTACTGCCCAACATGTGGAGTGCCCGTCGTTGGGGGCGCGCCATCTGGGGTGTCAGTTCCCCAGGGCAATGCGTTTACAACAGACCCTGCCGCCGCCTACTCGGCTGCCGCGCAGTCTTCAGCGCCATGGAGTGGTGGCCAGAGTAGCCCTCCCCCTCCGCCTTACCAGCCTGTCGGCTATCCGCCTCCGCACCAGCCAGGTGGCTATCCGGTTTCGCCGCCGAGCGCAGGGACCAACGGGCTCGCCATCGCTTCCCTTGTCCTGGGCATCTTGTGGCTCTCGGGACTCGGGTCGATCCTCGCACTCATATTCGGCTTGATAGGCAGGCAGCAGATCGACCGATCAGAAGGCCGTCAGGGAGGCAGAGGTCTCGCAACCGCCGGAACCATTCTCGGCGCCGTCGGCATCGTCGGAGCAGTGTTGCTCATAGCTGCGCTGGCCGGTGCCGGCCACAACTCGACGAGCGGAAACTCCGCCAGCGCGTGCCGCGCTGACTTTCAGACGGTGGAGGTAGCAGTCGAAGCCTACAAAGCGCAGACAGGCCTCTACCCAGGCGGAGCGCCCGCCGGCAGCAGCGTGAGCCCCGGCAGCGGCGACCCGTTCTCGCCAGGCATCGATGCCCTGCTCGGCACCGCCACCTCGAACGGCTCGACTGTCGGACCCTGGCTCGAAGGTGCGCCCATCAACACCAACTATCAGATCGTCGTCAGCAACGACGGCCAGGGCACCGTAAGCGTCTACTCCACAGACCCGACACCGGTTCAGATCGGGAGCACCAACAGTTCCGTTGATTGCGACAGCGTGCCGTAGTACAGGCTTCGGGTTCTGTGACAATCACGATTCAATCACTTAGCGAAGGCTGGTGGTACCCAAACGGAAACGGGGGACCGTTGACGATCTCAGGAATGGAGTGTCAAGAATGGGCGCAGTTATCGTGTTGGTGTGGGTGGCATGTGCCGCCCTCGGGTTCGTCGTCGGTCGCACCAAGGAGCGAGGCACACTCGGCCTGCTGCTAGGTCTATTGCTCGGGATCATTGGGCTCATCATCATCGCCGTCATCCCGGCGAAGAAGTCCCCCCTTGCCACGCCCGCTACTCAGTTCGCATATCCACCGACGCTAGGCCAGTCGCCATGGCCCACCTCCAGCGCACCTCAGCTTCCGGCGTGGAGGCCCGACCCATCAGGCCGGTACCAGTATCGGTGGTGGGACGGTCGCTCCTTCACAAACCAGGTCGCCACTAACGGAGTTTCCTCGACCGATCCCATTTCCGTCTAGCCGACTGGTGAGCCATCCGACGGAAGCGTCCGGTGTACTCAGAGGTCAAACTCCCCTCNNCGCGTTGGCATTTCGTTGGCATCACCACCGCAATCCACAGTTGTCCACAAACGTCCACCGGAAGCAGTCTCGAGGAAAAGTCCAGGTCAGACTGCGTCAGGGACATTCACGAATGTCCACCGATGACAGGGCGATGGGCCTGCAAAGCCCTGTACAGCGGTTCGATTCCGCTCGCCGCCTCCAGAGGAAAGTGCTGGTCAAAGGCGCATCTTGCTTAAGTGGTGGGCCATCTCGTCAGGCTGGATGGCGCAACTGGATCCGTCTCATGGATCCGTCTCAGGTCCGTCGGAGCGGCACAATCGACGCGCCGAGGGACCTCGATCGGGGCGTGTTGGTCGCCGCGATTTGCTCGTCGAGGAATACCGCTATCGCTTGATCGCGCTCGTCGGTGGCGTGCTGATAAATGAGCGCGGTGAGGAGTGTCCGATTCTTGCCATCAACTCTTTGGTTGTGACGCCCGGCAGGCGGCCATCCTCGTAGCCTCGGCGTGGCGAAGGTCGTGAACGTGCAGTCCGGCCGGCGCGCTCGCGACCTTGGCGACGGCAGAGCGCCAATCGGGCGGGTCACGAGCCGGCCGCTCCTGCACAGCGGGGCGCGTCAACTTGTCATCGGCGCGGCCTCCGCCGCGGTTACCTACGGGACCGGGCAAGCGATCGGCGCTTCCACCCACTGATGAAAGCAGGCACGACTCGGACAGGCTCGCTTGGATGGAGCCAGCGAACCTGTCCGGGCTTTTGATGTCGAGCGGTTAGCCCAGGCTGCTCGAGTTCGCGGCCCCTGCCGGGGTTCCCATGTTCGGGCAGTGATGGGTAGTCGAAGACGATCCGCTCGGGGCAGGTGTGGTCGAGGCGGGTGTGGTTGTTGATGGCGTGCTGGTCGCCGCGTCGGCAATTGCCGATCCGATTCCGAAGGTCAATCCAACGGCGCCTGCTGCGACCCCGGCCGCCAGAAGTGGTCTCTTGATGAAGCGCATCTGTTCCTCCGTCCGTTAGGACTCTTGTTTCGTGGGACAGGTTGGCCCACGAGGACATTGAAACTCCGCCAGCTGTGTCTGACCTGTGAGCGGGAATAGCGCTTTCGTAGCGATTCTCGCCCACCGCCGGGTTTTCGGCCTGGGAAATGGCGGACTGGAAATCGTTCATGTCGCCCACCTGCCAGCCACCGCCGCCACGTCCCCCGGCGCGATGGTCGAGGTGACCAATGGCTTTGACGAAACGGAACGCCTCCTATATGACGAAAGTCGTAGCCGACTCGAATCCACCGAACCTCGTTGGCACTTTCAACGCCGCGAAGGCGCTGTGGGCCACGAACCAATTGGGGTGGCCGACGAACTCCGCCAGCGCCACGGCCCTCAAGCGCGGATCGCTCTCATCGTCGGCGGCTCCGCACACAAATATCACCGAGTAATCGGATCGGTGTCGTCGAACCTGGAACGAGTCGACCGCTTCTCCGTGGTGTAGTCCCCTAGTCCGTTATTCGGCACTTCGGAAATGAGCGGGGTACGGCGATCGCGATTGTGAGCATCCGGCACAACTTGGCGGTTATGGGATACCGGACGGGCATTCAATCGAGACACCTTTCGTAGCGCTCAGATATGGACTCCCCGGCCTAGCGCGATCAACTCCCGAGTACCTGCAACGCTCACATTGATACCTGATCGCCCATAAGGATCAGATTCTCGACTTCGTTTAGCTTGGCGGAACTCAATGTCCCCACCTTTTCAATCAGATCCTCTTGCGACGAGGTGAGAACCCACGTGCAGTTGATCTGTCCCGGTCTGGGCAGTCCTACTCGGACGACATGGCCATTGAGTCCGAGGTCAACTTCCACGGCCACACCCGAGATGTCTTCGTTGGCTGGCTCGACAGCGACCACACACCGAAGATCGTCATTGTCGAGTCTGGAGAGCACGACCACTGGGCGAAGGTGGTCGAACGCTGCCATCCAGACATCACCCCCATTCACAATCTCGTCGGTCCTGGGAGTCGGGTTCACTGCGCCCATGTTAGTGGCACTTCCGAATCGAGCGGGGGCGAGCGGGCTGTAGCCGGACGGGAGGGATCCGCGAGCGCGTAGCGGGGGTCCACCAGTCTGAGGTTTCTCGACGACCGCAGACGGAGGACCCCCGTGGTGACAGACCCTACGCGCATGTGCGAGCTGCTTGTCGGCTTACCTGAGGTGACCGTGCTCGGCCTCGACGACGAGGTGGGCGCCCCGTTGTCCATCCATGTCGAAACTCGTACTCGACGTCCGGGATGCTCGGAGTGCGGCGTGCTCGCCCGGGTGAAGGACCGTCCGGTGGTCACCCTTGTCGATCTTGCCGCGTTCGGCCGTCCCACCCGCCTCGTGTGGCACAAGTTCCGGTGGCACTGCGCGGAGCCGACCTGTCCGGGCGGCAGCTGGACCGAGGACGAGCCGAGCATCGCAGCCAAGCGACTGATGCTGTNNCACCATCAACGACACCGTCGTCGCCTACGGCACCGCCCTGGTGGAACACAAAGACCGGTTCGGAACGGTGGAGGCCCTCGGTCTCGACGAGGTGCTCTTCGCCCGGATCGGTCTATGGCACCGTCAGGAGTTCTCCACCCAGATCGTCGACGTGAACGCAGGCCAGCTGCTCGACGTCGTTCCAGGTCGCAGTGGTGACAAGCCCAAGGAGTGGCTGGAGGCGAAAGGAAAGGAGTGGCGGGACAATGTCAGCTGGGCGACGCTCGACCTGTCGGTCCCCTACCGGGCCGTCTTCGACGAGAAGCTGCCCGGTGCCACCCAGGTGGCCGATCCATTCCATGTGGTGAAACTCGCCAACACCAAGCTCGACGAGTGCCGACGAAGAGTCCAGAACGAGACCATGGGACATCGAGGTCACAAGTCCGACCCCCTCTATCGCTGCCGGCGTCTCCTCACCAAGGCCGACGAGCGCATCGATGAGAAAGGGAAGGAGAAGCTCCTCGGGCTCCTGCGGGCTGGCGATCCCCGAGGCGACGTGACCACCACCTGGCATGCCAAAGAGGCTGTCCGCGAGCTCTACACCCACACCGATGCCGAACTCGCGCTCGAGTGGTTGGAACGTCTCTGCGATGACATGGTCGACACCGACAACCCGATCGAGGTGCGGTCTCTCGGCCGGACCCTCAAGCGATGGAGGCACCAGATCGTCGCCTGGCACACCGCTCACGTCACCAACGGTCCCACCGAAGCAGTCAACAACTTGATCAAGCGGGTCAAGCGGGCTGCCTTCGGCTTCACGTCGTTCCGCAACTACCGGATCCGGTCACTGCTCTACGCCGGGAAGCCCGACTGGGCGCTGCTCGCCACGATCAAACCCCGCTGAAATCCGAAGTCCCCGTTATTCGTCCGCGCCCAGGGCCATCAAGGTGCCGGGCGCGCACTCGCACCCAACCGGAATGGCCCGAAGGGAAGCGGCCATACGTGACACCACTGCATCGAGCGGTGCGAGACCGATGTTCGGCTGCAGTGGAGGCCCTCCTGCGGGCGGGTGTCGATCGTGGCCTCCAAAACGACAACGGCTCGACTGCGTCCGACCTCGCTCGCTTGACAACCGGGCGAGGTGGCACGGGCTCTGCCGAGGCCAAGGCCGAACAGCGAATCATTTGCGGATTTGCTGGAGATCAGCACCGCTTGAGAGACGTTCTCGCGGCCCACCGGCTTGCGACTGTTCCCCCTGCCCCTCTCATGCCGATTCGTGGACGCATCGAACTGCAGCGCGGCGTCAGCTGCCGATCCCGAGACTCTCGTGGCCGATGATCGCCACGCTGGTCTCCCGGTCAGATTCGTGGCCACCACACGATCCCACTCAGTTCGACTGACCTCGGCCAGGGGAGTCGGAGGCAGGGAAACACCCGCATTGTTGAAGACCAGGTCGACACGCCCCAAGGCGTTCTGGACCGGGCCAAAGAGCCGCTCGACGGAGGCCTCGTCGGCGACATTCCTGCCGTAGCTCCCTGCGCAGTCTCTGTGTCGGTGGAGAAACCACCTCGGCGCGGTGGCCGCGCCGGGAGAGTCAGGGTTCGGCCCCTCCATCCCGGAGGTGCGGTCGGAGGCCATCCCGGTCAGATGCGACGGCCGCCCAGTCCTTCCCCTCGGCCACCCCCAACGGGTGGACCTCGCCCTCGGCGAGGCGCTCCTCCGGCGAGGGGGCGGGCTCTTCCCGGGCCGGCAGAACCCAGGCCAGCACGGCGGCGACGATACAAATCACCGCACCAACCCAGGCCACCATGGTGTACCCACCCACGGTCGGCTGACCGGTGGACCGGGTGCTGTGGCTGGCCAGGATGGCCGCGGCCAGAGCGCTCCCCAACGAGAAGCCGACATAACGGACAACTTGGTAAAAGCCCATGGCGCTACCCGTCTCGTGCTGGGGGACAGATTGCACAATCAGGCCGGGGATGGCGGCGTAGGTGGTGCCGAGCCCGACGCCGAGGAGGCCCATCATCAGGAACGACTCCCACAGCGACCCGTGGAACAGGGCGAAGAAAGCAGACGCGGCCGCCACCACCAGGCAGCCGACGGTCAGCAGAACTCTGACCCCGAGGAGCTTGGTCAAGCTCGGCAACGCCCGGGCGCTCAGCAGCATGAAGGCCGAGAGGGGGATGAGGATCAGCCCCGCTACCACCACCGAGGCCGAGAAGCCGAAACCCCCCGAGCGGGGCAGCTGCACGAACTCCGTCACCGCGGAGAGGTTCATGTACATGGCGACGCCGAGCACGGTGGCGCAGGCGTCGCCGGCGAGCACCGCCGGATGCCGGAGGAGGCGGAGCTCGACCAGTGGAGCCTTGGCGCGAAGCTGCTGCAAGGTCCAGACGACAAAAAGGGCGAATCCGCCGATCAGCAACCCGAGGACCGCCGGCGATCCCCACCCCCACTCAGTGCCCTGGGCTACGGCCACCAGCACGCTGATCAGGGCGGCGGCCAGCAGGATGGCGCCCAGCGAATCGAGCCCGACCGACCGACCGCGAACGGTGGAGGGGACGACGGCGACCACGCAGACCAGCGCCAGACCGGCCACGATGGCGCCGAACCAATAGGCCGCCGACAAGCTGAGCTGGTCGGCGATCAGGCCGCTGACCGGGTACCCGACACCGACGCCGGCCGCTGCCGACACCGACAGCAGGGCGATCATGGGCGCCACCCGGTATTTGGGTAATTCGTCACGGGCGGTGGCCATGGTGAGGGGTACCAGACCCAGTCCGACACCCTGGAGGGACCGCCCGACGACCAGCATGTCGAAGCTCGAGGCCAGGGCCG
>PMHU01000196.1 GCA_003156795.1 Acidimicrobiaceae bacterium | reverse complement strand
CCCGCCCCCGCCTGCGCCCGACCCCCCGCCGGCCCGCCGCCCCTCTGGCGCCGCGGCGCGGGCCGAAGAGCCCTCAACCGGACGCCGGACCAGGCGCCAACCCAAGACGTCCGAACCATGAGACGGGCGTCGACACTTGAGTTCTGAAGGGGGTCGCCGCCGTCCGTTGGCGCCCGTGCCCGACGGTAGAGCAGGGGCCCCCGGCGTCGACCTGGGCCGGATCGAACGCGCCATCCGGGAGATACTGGTCGCCATCGGCGAGGACCCCGACCGCGACGGGCTCCTCGAGACCCCTAAGCGCGTGGCCCGCATGTACGAGGAGATTTTCTCTGGTCTGGGCGAAGACCCAGGGGAGCACCTGTCGGTCGTGTTCGAGGCCGATCACGACGAGATGGTCATGGTCAAGGACATACCCGTCTACAGCGTGTGCGAGCACCACTTGGTGCCTTGGTTCGGACACGCCCACGTGGCGTACATCCCGAACGACGACGGGCGCATAACCGGTCTCTCCAAGCTGGCCCGGCTCGTCGACGGGTTCTCGAAGCGGCCTCAAGTCCAGGAGCGCCTGACGACGCAGGTCGCCGACAGCATCGAAGCCGTCCTCGCCCCCCGAGGGGTGTTGGTCGTGGTGGAAGCCGAACACTTGTGCATGTCGATGCGCGGGGTTCGCAAACCAGGGACGCTGACGGTGACCTCCGCCGTGCGCGGGCTGATGAGGGACAGCGTGGCGGCGCGGGGCGAAGCCATGGGCTTCATCCACGGGCGCAGGTAGCTTCCCAAAGTTGACGGCGTCCCCGCCCCTGTACTCTGACGCCGTGACCCGGGTGATGGGCGTTCTTAACGTGACGCCAGACTCTTTTTTCGACGGAGGGCAGTGGCTGGACCACGGCGCCGCGGTCGCGCACGGGCGCCAGATGGTTGCCGACGGGGCTGACGTCGTCGACGTCGGCGGGGAATCGACCCGCCCAGGTGCCGGTCCCGTCGCCGAGGCCGAGGAGTTGCGCCGGGTTCTCCCGGTCGTGGAAGCCCTTTCAAGCGAGGTGCGAGTCTCGATCGACACCCGCAAGCCTTCCGTCGCCCGAGCCGCCGTCGAGGCCGGCGCGACCATAATCAACGATGTATCAGCGGAGCTGTGGTCCGTCGCGGCAGAGACGGGCGCCGGCTGGGTCGCCATGCACATGCCGGCCGACCCGTCGGTAATGCAGCGCCACGCGCAGTACGACGACGTGGTATCCGAGGTCCGCGCCTTTCTCGTGAGCCGGGCCGAGGCGGCGCGCCACGCCGGAGTCGCAGAGGTTTGGATCGACCCGGGCATCGGGTTCGGCAAGACGGCTGATCACAACCTGGTGCTCCTTCGCCGCCTCGACCAACTGGTGCAGACGGGTTGGCCGGTGATGGTAGGGACGAGCCGCAAGACTTTTCTGGGGACGCTCACCCCGCAAGCGGACGGGTCGCCTGCCCCTCCCGACGACCGGCTCGAGGCGACGGTCGCTACCACCACGTGGGCCATGGCCCAAGGAGTAGAAATGGTTCGCGTCCACGATGTACGCCCAGCCGCCCAAGCGGCCTACTTCGCCGCCGGCCCGCCCGGAGTGGATGGCGCCGCCAGCGGGGAGGTGCCCGGTGAAAGGTAAGTGGGCCAAGGGGATCCCGCCGAGGTTCTTCGCTTGGATAATCAAGGGGCATCTGGCGATCAGCGAACGTCCCGGCGGCTACGCCCGCAATCACCGAAAGGTGCGCCGTCACGAGGAGATCCTGTGGCTGCGAGGGGAGGGTTTCACGCGGATCGTCTCCCTGTTGCCGTCGCCGCACAACCTGCACGCCTACGACGAGCTGGGCGTCGAGTGGTCTCATGTCCCCTTCGGTCCTCACGACGACGCCTCGGTGGTGCTGGCCGATCTATACACCCAGGTCAAGGAGTGGCTCGGTGCCGGCGAGCGGGTTCTCATGCACCAAGACGAGCTCGGGGACCGGCTCATGGGGGTCGTCGCCGGCTACTTGCGGTGGTCTGGGATGGTTCCGAACGGACCCCAGGCCGTGGCCGTGGCGGAAAGGATCCTCGGACGGCAGATGGGTCCATCTGGGCGCGAGATCGTTGCGCTCGCTCCCACCCTCGCCGGGTGCACCCGCGAACCACTCGGATCTGAGTGACCGAGATACACCCTCCGGGCTTGGATCGGCGCGACCGGATCGAGTTGCGGGGGCTGCGGGCGCTCGGTACCCATGGAGTGCTGCCTGAGGAGCGCGACCGACCTCAGCCCTTCGAGGTAGACCTGGATTTGGAAGTCGACTTGCGGTCCGCGGGTCGCTCCGACGACCTTTCCGACACCGTCGACTACGGAGCGGTGGCCGAAGCGGTGGCGGCGGTGATAGCCGGCCCACACGCAGACCTTCTCGAGCATCTGGCCGAACGAATGGCCCGGGCCGCGTTCGGTGCCGTGTCCTCGACGGACCGGGTCGACGCGGCGCGCCTGACGGGTGTGACGGTTGCCGTGCGAAAGCTGCGGCCTCCGGTCGGTGTCGACATGACCTCCGCCGGCGTCTGCATCTTCCGCCGCCCAGACGGGCCGCCCAAGCCAGGCGATCCGGACGACCGCGGCCAGCAAGCCGGACCCGCCCACGCGCCGTGACCACCCGCCGGCCGCAGCCTCAAGCTCCTGCTCCCAGGCGCCCGCACCCGCCGGTCGGCGATGCTCCTCCGCCACCAACGGCGGAGGCGGCCATGCAGGAGCGGCGCCAGCCCCGCAGCCCGGTCCGGGCTTTCCTCTCGCTCGGCTCCAACCTTGGCGATCGGCGGGGCTACCTGGCTGCTGCCGTCGAGCTCATCCCCGACGTGGTCGCGGTCTCGCAGCTCTACGAGACCGACCCGGTCGGTGGTCCCCCCGGCCAGGGGGCCTACTTGAACTGCGTGGTGGAGCTCCGGACCACCCGTACCCCCCGCGAGCTTCTGGCCGCGGCGCAGGGCGCCGAAGCCGCGGCGAGCCGGACCCGATCCGAGCGGTGGGGCCCCAGGACTCTCGACGTGGACGTATTGCTCGTCGGTGAAGAAACCGTCGACGATCCAGACCTGGTAGTTCCCCACCCCCGCATGTGGGGCCGCGGCTTCGTTCTGGTCCCGCTCGCCGACCTGGCTCCCGAGCTGGTCATCGGGCACCTCACGTCCGACTTGGCTCGGGGGGTGAGGCCGGCAGGCGCTCTCTGATGCCAGCCGCTACGCTGGGGCCAGCACGAACGGCACCCGCTTCGGGGCCGGAACGTATGTGAGGCAACATTGACCCTCGAACTGATCGAGCATGCCGCCGCCTGGCGTAAAGCCCTGGACGCGGCCCGAGCCAGAGGCCAACGGGTGGGTTTGGTACCCACCATGGGCGCGCTGCATGCCGGCCACATGTCCTTGATCCGCAAAGCCTCGGCCGAATGCGACCTGGTCGCGGTCACCGACTACGTGAACCCGCTGCAATTCGGGCCATCCGAGGACCTGGCCTCGTACCCCGCTGACTTGGCCCGCGACTGTGAGCTGGCTGCCGAAGCGGGGGCGCAGGTGTTGTTCGCCCCTACGACGGCAGAGCTGTGGCCCCACGCGCCCACCACGTCGGTGCGAGTAGAAGGACTGACCGAAGCGCTCGAAGGGTCGTCGCGCCCCGGTCATTTCGACGGCGTGGCCACGATCGTGACGAAGCTGTTTTCGCTGGCAGGGCCGTGCTGGGCCTATTTCGGCGAAAAGGACTACCAGCAGCTCGCAGTGGTTCGCAGGATGGCGGCGGATCTGTCGCTGCCGGTCGAAGTGATCGGATGCCCGATCGTGCGCGACCCCGACGGCCTGGCTCTGTCCAGCCGCAATGCCTATCTGACTTCCGACGAGCGCCAGGTCGCACCGCATTTGTACTACGCGTTGCTCGCCGGGAAGCGGGCGATCGAAGACGACGTGGTCCACGATCCCGAAGCTGTTGCTGAGGCGATGGCCGCTTCACTCGCCAAGCAAGCCCTATTCACCCTCGACTACGCCGAAGTGACCGATCCCGATGACCTGACCCGACCGGGCCGGATCGAAGCTGAGGTCCGCCTCCTGATGGCAGCGCGCATTGGCAGGACTCGACTCATCGACAACCTTTCGGCCACCCCCCCGACTTCCACCGACTCCTAGCCAGTTCCCCGACCCCCGATTGGAGGCCAGCCCCAAATGCGACGTCGAATGCTCAAGTCCAAGATCCACCGGGCCACGGTGACCGAAGCGGACCTCAACTACATAGGCTCTATCAGCCTCGACCCCGAGCTCATGGCGGCGGCCGACATCCTCGAAAACGAGCAGGTCGCGGTGCTGGACATCGACAACGGCGCCCGCTTCGAGACGTATGCCATCACCGGTCGACCTGGCCAGGTGTGCCTCAATGGCGCCGCGGCGCGCCTGGTGCACACCGGCGACAAAGTGATCATCATCACTTACGCCGAGTACGAGGATTCCGAGTTGGAAGGCCACGCCCCAACCGTCGTACACGTCGACCAGTGGAACCGGCGCGACCAGCCGGTCCCCCCGTCGTCGGCACGGCCGGCCCACGCCGCCTTGCAGCCAGCCTCTACTTGACCCAAACGGCGTCCCTCGACCTGCTGGTCGTCGGCAGCGGCGTGGCCGGCCTGTCGGCCGCGGCGTGCGCGGCCGAGAGCGAGCCCGGCCTTCGCATCGGGATTCTGTCCAAAGGGGAGCTGTCCGACTCGGCCACCCAGTGGGCCCAAGGTGGGGTGGCGGCCGTTCTGCATCACACTGAGGCGGATGTTCAACACCCCGGCGATTCGATCGCCCTGCATGTGGCCGACACGTTGAAGGCCGGCGCCGGGCTTTGCGACCGGGCCGCGGTCGAGGTGCTCGTGTCGGAAGGCCCGGCCCGGGTAAGGGAGCTCGCCGCTCTCGGGGCCGTGTTCGACAGCGTCGAGGGCGGCAGGTGGGAGCTGGCCCGGGAAGGTGGCCATTCGACGGCGCGGGTCGTGCACGCAGGCGGGGCGGCGACAGGCGCGGAGGTCGAGCGGACGCTGGTCGAAGCGGCCCGCGGCACCGCGACACAGATCTGGGAAGGCTGGTTCGCTCAGGACCTGATCGTGGAGGGCGGGCGCTGCCGGGGGCTCACGGCCGCTGACGCCGGCGGTCAAGTCGTCGAGTTGCGCGCTGCTCACACCCTGCTGGCGACGGGCGGGGCGGGGCAGCTCTACTCAGTCACGACCAACCCGGTGCAATCGACGGGCGACGGGCTGGCGATGGCGCTGCGAGCAGGAGTGGCCGTGGCGGACGTCGAGTTCGTGCAGTTCCACCCCACCGCTTTGCACGGCCCGACGAGCGGACCCCGGCCCTTGTTGAGCGAAGCGCTACGCGGTGACGGTGCCTTGCTCCGAGACCAGGATGGCCGGCGTTTCGTGGACGAGATGCTTCCCCGAGACGTCGTGGCCGCGGCCGTGGCTGCCCGGATCAGGGCATCCGGAGTCGATCACGTGTGGCTCGACCTCGGCGCCGTGCACGACTTCGAAGCACGATTCCCGACGCTGGCGGCATCGGTGCGAGCTCTCGGCCTCGACCCGGCCCGCGACTGGCTGCCTGTGGCCCCCGCCGCCCACTACATCTGCGGTGGGGTCCTGACCGACCTGGACGGCGCCACGGCGCTGCCGGGATTGTGGGCCGCGGGCGAAGTGGCGTGCACCGGGGTGCACGGCGCCAACCGGCTGGCGTCGAACTCGCTCCTGGAAGGGATGGTCTTCGGGGCCAGGGTCGTGGAGGCGGTCTTGTCGGACAAAGAAGGGCCCGACGCGACCGGCGCCCTCCGGCCCGTTCTTCACCCAGGCGCCTCGGCGCCCGGCGAGATAACGACGGTCCCCCTGGCCCGTGACCGCCGGTCACGCCCCGATGGCAGCGTCACCGCCACGTCCGATCCTCCGGGGGGTCGCGAAGCCCTGCAGAGGGCCATGACCGACGGAGCGGGAGTGGTTCGCACGGCCGAGTCTCTCGACGGGGTGCGCTCGATGCAGGAACGGATTGCGGCTGACGGTGTTCCACCCGGAGAGCTGTCAAATCTGATCACCGTCGGCGGCGCTCTGGTCGCGGCCGCGAGCGCCCGGGAGGAAAGCAGGGGAGGTCACCGGCGAGCGGATTTCCCTGAGACGGTCGAGGCCTTTTCATCTAGGTTCGTGCAATGACGGCGACGTGGTTGGACCCACCCATCGGCGCCGTGCGCGACGTCGTGGCCCGGGCTCTGGCCGAAGACCTGGGCGTGTTCGGCGACGTGACCGCCGGCTTGGTCCCGGCCGGGGCTACCGTCGCCGCCTCGATCGTGGCCCGCGAGTTGGGCGTCCTCGCCGGCCAGCTGGCGGCAACCGAGACCTTCGCAGCAGTCGACCCGACCGTAACGGTCCAGTGGGAGGTCGCCGAAGGCGACCGGTTGCACGCCGGGCTGGTCGTGGCCCGAGTGGCCGGTCCGCTGGCGTCGGTTCTGACCGCCGAGCGCACCGTTCTCAACTTGCTGGGTCACCTGTCGGGGGTGGCCAGCTTGACCCGCAAGTTCGTCGACGCGGCCGGGAGCGGGGCGCGTATCCGTGACACCCGCAAGACCACGCCGGGTTTGCGGGCGCTCGAGAAGGCCGCCGTGCGGGCGGGCGGTGGCACCAACCACCGCGGTTCCCTCTCCGACGGAATCCTGGTCAAGGACAACCACCTGGCCGGACTCAGCATCGAGGACGCGATCAAAGCCGCGCACGACCGCTGGCCCGGCGTGCCCTGCCAGGTGGAATGTGACTCTCTAGCTCAGGTCGAGGTCTGTCTCGCCGCCGGAGCGGACCTGGTCCTCTTGGACAACATGGATCCCAAACAAGTGGCTGAGGCGGTCGCGGTGGTGGCGCGGCGCATTCCAGTGGAGGTGTCCGGCCGGGTGACGCTCGCAGATGTGGCTAGGTACGCTCAGGCCGGCGCCGACCTGATCTCGGTCGGCGCCTTGACCCACTCGGCTCCGGTGCTGGACATCGGCTTGGATTTGGAGTCCTGATCCGTGCTGGTCGCGATTGATGTCGGTAACACTCAGACCGTCATCGGCCTGTTCGGGCCGGGGGACGGGCCTGGTGGCAGCAGCGCCGAGCTCCTTTATCACTGGAGGGTCGCCACTGTCGCGTCGCGAACCGCGGACGAGGTGGCGCTGCTCCTAGACCAGCTGTTCCAGCTGCAGGGCCTTGATCCGGAGGAGTCGATCAGCGGGATCGCGGTGGCATCCGTGGTGCCCCGACAGCGGACGGCTCTGCGGGAAATGACCCAGAAGTGGTTCAAAGTCGACACCGTCATCGTCGAACCTGGTGTCCGAACCGGAATGCCGATCCATTACGACAATCCGAAAGAGGTGGGAGCCGACCGCATCGCCGATGCGGTTGCGGCCTACGAGCGCTACGGCGGACCGACCATCGTCATCGACTTCGGCACGGCCACCACCTTCGAAGTCGTGTCGGAACGGGGCGAGTACCTCGGCGGCGTGATCATTCCGGGCATCGAGATTTCCCTCGAAGCGCTTTTCAGCCGAGCCGCCCTCCTGCCTCGGGTCGAGCTGGTGGAGCCCCGCGCCGTCCTGGCCAAGATCACGGTCGAGTCGATCCAGTCCGGCATCATTTACGGATTCGCGGCGCAGGTCGACGGTCTCTGCCGCCGGCTCGAGGACGAGGTGGGACCGTGCACGGTGGTCGCGACCGGGGGCCTGGCCGGGCTGATCGGCCCGCACTCGAGGGCCATCGAACATCAAGAGCCGTGGCTGACGCTCGAAGGTCTGCGCATCATCTTCGGCCGCAACGAGAAGGAGCCCAGGTAGTGGCTCNNATCGTGGCTGAGGTGCCGTACCGCTTTGACTGGGACGCATCCGCGGCCGAGTTGGCATCACGGTTCGCGTCGGTCGAAGCGGGGGGAGAGACTGGCGTCGTTGTGTCGGTGGCCGGGCGGCTGATGCTGCGGCGGACGATGGGCAAGCTCGCATTCGGGACCTTGCACGACTCGTCGGGATCGGTCCAGCTCTTCGCCGGGATCAAGTGGACTGATGACTTCGCCGGGTTCGTTCATCTTTCGCTGGGCGACTGGATAGGCGCGGTCGGCGAGATCGTTCGCACCAAGACCGGCGAGCTGTCCGTGAAGGTGACCTCGTGGGTGCTGCTGGCCGAAGCCCGACGCAGCTTCGGGGACAAGCACCACGGAATATCGGACGTCGACACCCGATACCGGCAGCGATACGCAGACCTGTGGGCCAACGAGTCCTCCCGCGACACCTTGCTGTTGCGCAGCAAGGTGGTCTCCTTTGTCCGGCGCTGGTTGGAGGATCGGGGCTTCGTGGAGGTCGAGACCCCGGTTTTTCACCCGATACCCGGCGGCGCCCTGGCCAAGCCGTTCGTGACCCACCACAACTCGCTCGGGACCGACCTGTACCTCCGTATCGCGCCCGAGCTCTACCTCAANNCTTCGAGATGGCGCGCGTGTTCCGCAACGAGGGCCTGTCTACGCGGCACAATCCGGAGTTCACGATGTTGGAGCTGTACCAGGCTTACGCCGACTACGGCGACATGATGTCGTTGGTCGAAGATCTGGTGTCTGGTGCCGCGTCGGAGGTCCTGGGCGGCACGTCGCTGACATACGGAGGTCGGGCGCTGTCTCTGGCCGTGCCGTGGGAGAGGGCCACGATGTCCTCGCTCATCGGTATCCACGCCGGGGTGGACGTCGACGTCGATACGCCCGTGGCCGAGTTGCGCCAGGTGGCATCCGACGTGGCCGGCATCGAGGTCTCCGAGTCGTGGGGC
>PMHU01000254.1 GCA_003156795.1 Acidimicrobiaceae bacterium | reverse complement strand
CCCATAAGTGCCGTTCGGGGACGGTCCAGTAACGCTTGATTTGCCAAGCAGGCGACCTGCGGTGACGGTCGTCTGGCGAGGCTGGTGGTGGCGACGTCAACCCCCATCTGACCCATCCGGGATCTGGCGATTCGCAATCACCCAAGGCCCTAGTCAGTCGGGCCAGTCAGGGAACGTGACATCGTATGGTCCAGTGTTGGCCACGGCCGGTTGATTACAGCGTCGTGCGGCGCTTTCACATCGTCACGACCGAGTGCCTGCATTCAGGTGAGCGCTACGCTAAGGAGGAACTGATCAACGATGAGACCTCCGTGGGCGGCCTGATCGACTTGCTCCCGCCGGATGGTACTGAGCTCGCGGCACAGACAGGCAACTTGCCGATTTCCCCCGTCCGATGGGCGATCGAGCTTGCCTCGCCAGAGATGTCGGCCCTGCGAGTCCATACCCTCGTGTCGTCGACCGGTCACCCGAACGGAGTCGCCACTCCCCTACTCTCGCCGCTCGCAACGTAAAGTCCGCACTGCGTAAAGTCAACTGCGAGATAAGGTCACGTAAGGTCATTTGCCATAGCGCTCATCTTTTAGAAGTCTCAAAATTTAGGCTCTGACCAGGGCTTTTGGTGGAGGTGATGGGACTTGAACCCACGACTTCTACGTTGCGAACGTAGCGCTTGCGACCTTCTGACCAGGCGTTTCGCAGAGAAACTCCTGGTTGCAGCGTTGCGATCCCCTCACATCCCCTCAACCGACCTCCCGTTTCATCTCGATAAGGTCACGTAAGGTCACGGCTCTGACTCGACCGCTCCCCGTACCGTCGCTACCACAATCAGTGGGAGCGGGTCCCCCTTCGCTCAATCCGGCCCGGACGCGGCGGGTTCGCGCCCTGCAGATAGACCCGTCGCCGCCACTTCGATTGAGCTGAGTTTGTTCCCCGTCTCCGCCCGGGGCCAGAGCCGGTCGCCTGCGCATCACCCTTTCCCAGCTCAGCCAAACTAGCGAGCCCAGAGGTCCGCCATTCGGTCATCGCACAAGAGGACACATGGACGAGTCTGCTCGAACCGAGCAAGCAAAATGCGAACTCCAACGCCCTCGTGGTAACGACGAAGTAAATCAAAGTCAAACCTAACCGCCAGATGAAGTCAGGCTGTTCGATGCCGGCTTCGTCGACGGTGGCTATCGATGTAGGTGTCCAAATCGCTGATGTCATAGCGAGTCGACCCGGCGACCTTCACAAACGGCAGCTCGCCGCGCTGGACCAGTCGCTCGACCGTCGCTCGGGAGACGCCGAGGTAGTCAGCCGCGTCCTCTACGGGTACCAGGCGCCGGTGAAGGATCTCAATCACGACGACCGCAAGACAACGCCTCCCGCGGCAACCACGAGAGCCACTACCTATTGATGTCCGTCAGCGAAACGGGCGTGGGTGGCGGTTCCATCGCCCGCACAACACCCGCCGCACCGTACTTGTCGATCATTCGTGCCACGGCTGGTTTGATCCCGCTCGGTCCTTCTCGGCGGAATTCTGGACAGGGCCCTTCCGACCATTGCAGACGGCTTTGGGTCGCCGGCTCTGCGACCGCACTGGCCCTCACAGGCTCACCTCGACTGATGGGGCGACTTCTGCTGCGTTGGCGGATTCGGGGCCGAGATAGGCCCACCGCTGGTGGGCTAGCCGTGCGGTATAGGAAAGCCGGTTAGTCATACGTGCTGGCACGTCGGGCAGGGCCCGCCGGACGGCGAGAGTGTCTCCGGAGCGGAGCGCTCCCCCGAACATGACCATCCGGCCGAGAGTCCTGGTGATGGGGGCGTTGCGGCCGAGCCCGACGCCTAGGCCGAGGCTGACGGCGAGGTCGGTGATGTCAACGGCGGTATTGGGCCGGGCGTTGGCGATTCGGCTGAGGCGGGACCAACCAACAGAGTGTGGTGGAGGGGCCGAGCACACCGAGCCACACGGCTTCGACATATGGGCTGCCTGGCTTGTGGCCCTGGGATTCGAGGATCGGGTCGGGCCATGGGACGACGTTGAGGATTGCCGGACTGCCGGTGGGGAACGGCTGGCGATCTCTCGCCTCCTGATGGGCGTCGGTCATATTGGGATCCTTTCGGTCGGGAGGGTTTCGGGGGTTGCGGCTGCAAAAGGGTCAGGGCGGGTCCGGAAGGGGCCGGCGCGCTCAAGGGACGTCCGCGCCAGGTACCGACGAGACGTGCCTGCGGGGTCTTGACCTAGGAGTGATGGCTCAAGCTCGAATGCCGACGCGACCGCTGTGATGTAACGATGCCGAGCGGCGGGGCCGAGGTTGGCGGTGGCCTTGGAGATCGCTTCGATGATCTGATTTCGATCTGGCGGCCCGTGTCGGGCGGCGGCGGCGAAGGCGTATTCGGTGAGGACTGCTCCGCAGTGGCGGGGCCGCAGGACTCCGGTTGTATCGTCGAGGCAGCCTCGGCGGGTGACAGCGAGTAGCCCGCCAGGGCCGCGGGTTGCGATCCAGGAGCCTGGGTCGTGGCCCTCGGGCCAGGTGGTGATGACCGATTCGCGTCCTTTGGCGAGCATCCGGTTGGCCCAGTCGAGGTTGGCCTCGCGGCCGGGTTGGTCGCCGTCGGCGGCGAGGACCGGGGCTCGGGGATGAATGGTGAGGATGGCGTGGATCTGGGTGTCGGAGAGGCCTCGGCCGCACGCCGCGACCGGGGCGAAGTATCGGGACAGGTGCGAGGTGGCGGCTTGGGCGGCCATGGCCAGAGCGTCGAGGGGTCCCTCGCATACGACTGTGCTGGCCTGGGCGTCGAGCGGCGGGGTGGATGGCCGGTACAGGACCAGGCTCTTGTGATAGGTCGCGGTGATCGGCTGGTTGAGATATTTGACCTTTGACCGATCTGTGACGTCGCGTCCGAGCAGGCCGACGACCGCGCCGGCGGCGTCTTTGACCGGAAGGATGGCTCGGTCTCGGAAGAAGTCGATGACGCATCCGTCGGCGCAGCGGGTGGCGAGCCCCGAGTCGACCAGTTCGTCCTGGCTGAACCCTTTTCCCGTAAGGAAGGTGACGAGGCCGTCAATGCGGCTCTTGGAGCTGGGGGTGTGCCCGACCACGGCAGCGGAGAGCTCCCTTTCGAGCGCGCCAACGTTAAGAGCCCGACCGGTGAGGTAGGCGACGCCTCGTTCGTGCAGGGTCTCGTAGCTGTAGTACCGCCATGCGAAGGCGTTGGCCGCGGCGACGCGTGGCTGTGGGGTCCGGTCGAGTCTCGGCGTTTCATGGCCGGCTCGGGGACATGCCCGTCGGGTCGTGGCGGACTTGAAGACCGCCGCGATGGGTCGGCGACTTTCGAGGATGGCGATGGCGGTTGGGGTGTCGACGCCTTCGATGTCGCGGACCCAGTCGATGACGTCGCCGTGGCTGTCGCAGCCGAAGCACCAGTAGCGGTCCCGGTCGAGGTCAACCTGCATCGAGGGGGTGGAGTCGTCGTGGCCGGGGGTCGGGCAGCAGACCATGACCCGCCCCGAGCCGCCGACGTCCAGACCGCTGCGCCGGACGACATCGGCTAGACGGTGACGCTGTTTGATCCCGTCCCAGTCGGTCCGAACGGGCGGGTGAGGTGGCCGCTGGTTGCGTTCGAGGCTCTGCGGGAGCCGAGGCGGGGTTTCGGGCCTGTTCGTCATCGCCCGCTCCGCCGGGTAGAGCGTGCTGGGCAGCGCTCGGCGCTGGCCCGGTCGAGGATGATGGCGAGGTCTCGGGGGTCGACCTTGCGGTGGTCGATCCACCACTTCGCCGTGGTGATGGCCCGGGCGTGGACCTCGAGGCCGAGTTCCAGTTCGTTGCGGATTCCGCTTCGTTTGCGGGATGCTCGGTTGGGTGCTGTGGTCAGGAGTCGGTGTCGGACTTTTCGGGCCCACGCCACCGCCTTATCGCCGCCTGCTAGCGGCGGCATTCCCTTCGACAACTCCCAGATCTCGATCCACCAGGCCTGGCGGAGCGGGCCCCGGACTACCCGGTTCTGGTCATGAGGGGTTCGACGTCTTGCCCACCAGCAGCGGGTGCAGTCCCGCTCGGCCAGCCAACTGGCGAACCCGGCCCGGTCACAAGGTTGCTTCTTGGCCAGGTCCCATTCCACCCGATGCCCGCAGCGGTGTACTACTGGCCACAACGCCGTCACGGCGCCGGCTCCCCATCCATGGGTGGTGTGTCGTCGGGTTCGGGGGGCGTGTCATCGCCCGCCGGGGGACCAGGCTGGCGGGCGAGCCTGCTCGCGGTGTCGTCGGCGACGAAGGTTGCCCACTGGTCCTCGTCGACACGCCGTTCGGGGCGGGGCCGCGGGTCGTGTTGGGATCCGCAGGGAATGGTCGAGGTCCATTCCCGTAGGCGGGCTTCGATGTCGCGGAACCCTCGATGCCATTCCAGGCCCGCGCTGGGCGGGGAGCTGTTGGAGTAGCACATCCTTTCGTGGTCGCGCAGGGCAACGAGGGCTTCGACGTGGCCGTTGTGACGCCACCAGCACAGCGGGATGACGTGATGATCGAGGTGGGGGAAACGCTCGATCAGTCGCTCCACCCATCTACGCAGTTCGGCCCAATGTTTGGAGGCCTCTCCCGAGCTGACCGTCGGCCAATGGAGGGGACCTGCGATCTCGTCGAAGTCTGGGCCGTCGCCAGCGAACAGGGCGGCCAGCACGGCAAGAGCCTCAGCCTGGTCGATCACCTCGGGTCCGGGGTCCCCGGCTTCGTCGGTCACCGCCGGTTACCGTCTCGGCGCGGGCTGGAGGTCGGAGCGCGGGTAACGGCCACCCCGAGCCGAACTGGGGCGCGACCAACCGAGCACTGACGATTCGTGTTCACTGCTCCAACCCCCCAGCCGCCGCCTGCTGAATCGTCGATTCGATCGCCTCTCGCCCGGCGCTCAGTGTTTTGGCGTCTGATCGGGCGGTCCAGGGTTTGAGGGTGAGCATGATCGGCTTGGCGGAACGCAGGAGGAGCAGGCCGTGGCCCGGGCCGATGCTGCGAATCATTGCCGGGTTGAGGATTGCCCGGTCGCGGGTCGAGGAGGACACCGATTTGGCCCCGCCGGGTTGGCTGGTCTCGCTGATCTCCCGTTCTTTGCGTTCGCCGACCAGGCGGGCGATCCCGGCCAAGTCGTCGGCATTGGAGACCCCGGGGAGGATGACTTTGGCGATGGCAGAGTCCCAGATCGCCCCCGCGGCGTCGCGCCCCCAGCGGTGCCGGGCCTGGTCGAGGGACTGCAGGACGGCGATGGTGGTAATCCCGGTTCCGCCGCCTTCTGACATCAAGGCGGGCAGGGAGGGCAGGGGGTAGTTGGCCGCCTCGTCAAGGATCAGACCGAGAGGGGGGTCGAGCCGACCGCCGGGCGACGCCGTGGCGAGCCGTCTGGCTACCTCGACGACGTCTTCGACTAGGGCCGCGACCAGGCCAGCGGTGGAGGCCGCGCCCGAAGCTGTCCCGAGCAGGTAAAGGGTGCCGTTATCTTTGAGGAACTTGGAAGGCTGGAATTCCTCGCCGGGCTCTGGCGATACTGAGTCCAGCACTCGAGGGTCGGCCAGGCAGGCCAGCGCGTTCGACACCATGGCCCAGACCGAGTCGCGCTGGCGTTGATCGGCTGAGATGATCGAGTCGAGCGCCCGGTCCCACGCCAGGGCCGACCGGGGCGCGTGGACCAGGATATCGACGGCCTCGCGGGCCGCGGCCGGGGCCAGAGACCAGCGGTAGAGATCGGCGGGTGGCCGTTCGCCCAGCGCAGCCGCGTGGAGCAGGCAGCGCAGTGCGGTCAGGGTCTGTTGACGCCAGAAGCTCCCCGAGTCGACCTCCTTCCCAGCGTCCGCGCACAGAGCCGCAGCCCGAACGAAAGCGGTCTGGGGACGTTCGCAGCCCCGAACCGGCGACCACCGCAAAGCCGACGGAACCCCAGCGGCCAGACCCTGAGGGTCGAACACCCCGACCGGCCCGTTCCCTGACCGGGCGGTCATAGTCACGGAAAGGTTGTCGGCCCGGGTCGCGGTGGTGATCACCGCTCCCGGGCTGTCAAGGATCGACGGAATCACCGCGTGCAGCCCCTTCCCGGAGCGGGGAGGGCCGAGCACGAAGATCGAGTCCTCCACTGACGCCCAGCAGGCCGCACCCCGCGACGAGCCCAGGTAGTAACCCACCTGGCCAACTTTGGGGTGGCGTAGAGAAGGGCGCAGGATGCTCGCCCGGGCGACCAATGGCTTCGCCCCTGCTGCTGCTTCGATCTGGCGGCGGCTGGCCAGGCCCTCGATACGAGTCGGGTCCTCGTCCACCCGCCGGCCAAGCCGTCTCGCAACGAGCCAGAACGTAACCACCGTGCCCATGACGACGAGCGCCACGACAGCGACGGCGCTCCAGTAGACGCCCGCTGGGCCGACCGGCCCTCCCCAGGCCAGGCTCGGATCACGGAAATGGGCGAACGCCGCCATCCCGGCCAAGGGGTGACCGCGCGGGACGGGATGGCCGGCCATCAGCGAGGAGGTCGCGCCAGCTGCCCACAAAAGGGCGCCTATCGCAACCGCCCCGCCCAGAGCGAACATGCCGGCGTCCGCGCCGAAGCCCGGCGAGGGTGACCTCGTGGCCATCAGGACGCCTCGATCGTGGCGGTTGGCACGTTCGGCTCAGTTCCTGCTGGCTGCGCCCCGGTCACCCGGTTTCTTACTCGTCGGGTCGCGTCCACAACCCCTCCTCTCGCTCGGACCTTTCGATTGGCTCCGAAGCGGTGTCATTTCCCGGGAATGACACGCCGTCGGAGCGAGACAGAGACCCGTCAAGCAGGGAGGACGATCATGACCTCAGGCCAACTGGCTCACCTGGCCGAACAAGCTGCGTTCGCCGCCGGGTTCTTCGGCCCAACCAACCCGTCAGCGGCCGGACGGTTCGCCGAGTGCGCTGCCACCGCCGGACGCCTCTCGAAGGAGATGGAACGTCAAGAGCACCTCGGTCGAATACGAGCGGAGTTGAGTGACATGGCTGAGCGACTGAACAGGCGGACCATACGAGAACCCCAGCCAAATGCGGTTTCCGTCGCGCCCGTTCAAGGTGAATGTCACGCACTCAATGTTTGAGCGAATTACGCGCCCAGTGTTGTTCCCAGAAAACAGCGGCGAGTTGTTCGCAGCTTTGGGACCTCGAAGAGGTCCTTCTCCAACTCCATCCCCACGAAGTCGACGATGAAATACGACTCCCACAGATATCTCCGGTTCAACGAGCCCGGGCAGCTCGCCCATCACGGCGACCCAGCCTTCAAGAAGCTCCTCACCATCGCTCGTGAGCGAACGCCATCCCAGTCACAGCCGGAGGGAAGGCCACACCAATCGATAGAGTCATCCTCGTATGGTAAGTGGCCGCCAACGAAGGCCGTCAAGCGATAGCCGCGGCAACAGGACTGGCCGATGTCCTCTCCGCGACGACCTGCTCAGCGATCTTCGACGATGGGAGTCAGCCGAATGGACCGCCAGAGTCGAACAGGTCGGCAGCTGGTGCTGCCAAGAACTCGTGATGTTTCTCGGCTGACAACACGGCATCCGTCGTGGTGCAACCGTGGTGCACACACGATGCCGAAAGGCGGCTTGCGCCCACGACCAGCCGGTTTATCGACCTTCCCGACCAATGACCCTGACTTCGAGGCAGTCAGGATCTCCCCATCGCCGGATCGGTAGGGCGGTTGCGACGGTGTAGATCTCAGTGCCTCCGCTAGACCGGGTGTCTGGATTATCGATCGCACATTTCTGAGCGGCCTAACCTGGCGTATTGGAGACTCTGATGACCGCGTCCTACGGTCGGCTTAGTGGGCTGATCGGGAACCGAGCGTCGTGTGAAGTGCGATGAGTTCGAGAAGCGACGCCGGTCTACAAGGCATAACAACCACTCTCTTGAGACGAGCAACGATGACGAATCGTCCCGTCGCCCCGACCGGGGCTCCGTGTTGGGTAGACCTGTGGACCTCCGACGTCGAGGTAAGTCGCCACTTCTACTCTGAGCTGTTTGGCTGGCAGGCAGGCGAGCCGAACTCCGACCACGGCGGCTACTTCATGTTCACCCGCGCCGGGACACCGGTTGCCGGGGCGATGAGCGGCATGGGTGACACGCCCGCCGACGACACGTGGAAGCCCTTCTTCGCTAGCGAGGACATTGAGCGCACCCTCAAGCTGGCCGCCGCGCGCGGAGCGGCGGTCCGTCAACCGGCTATGGCGATCGACGCTCTCGGCCACCAAGCCGTTATTGCCGACCCGGCAGGGGCGGTTACTGGCATCTGGCAGTCCGGCACCTTTCCCGGCTTTACCGTAATTCATGAGCATGCCACCCCGAGCTTCATCGCTATCGACGTCCGCGACTACCACGCAGAGATCGCTTTCTATCGCCAAGTCTTCGGCTGGGATCCACTCGAGGAGGAGGTCGATGGCCGTCACTACGCCGGCTACATGGACCCTGATAGTAACCGACCGATCGCCGGGATCGGTGACGAAGTGGAGTCACTGGCGCCTGGAGAATCGCCGCAGTGGTCGGTGTTCTGGCAGAGCGACGATGTTGACGCCTCGGTCGCCAAGCTCAGCGCGATCGGCGGCACCGTAATCATCGAGCCTGCAGACGGCGGCCTCGGGCGAGTGGCCAGAGTGGCCGACCCCTCCGGCGCCCGATTTTGCCTCTTCCAGCCCAAAGGCTAGAACGCGCTCGGAGACAATGGGCAGGGCGGGCCCAGCAGAGTGCGAAGTGCCAGAACGTCGGCGATAAGCGTCCCTATCCGCCGCGGTCGACTATCCCGGTACGCGGGAACGATGACACCGAAGGCCCGGGAACAACCGAGAGAACGTACGCCCGCGTGGTGCACAGCCAAGCGACAATCTGGAGAGCGGCCGCTGACCAGCACCTTGGCGAGCCCGCTAGCCCATTTACCCTGACGTCGGCAGCGTGATGATCAGCAGTCCGGAGCAATGAGGACTCTCTCGACCGGACGGCATCGTGGCGGCGTGCTAGTCACTGCAGCGACCAATCATTAGAAGTGGGTGTTGTTACGGGTTTCGGATTCCGAGAATCGGTAGGCGAAGGTGATGGCGAACGCGGTTGATACTGGCTTCCAACGCATGACGCTGATATCTTCACATGACGATCTCGATTTGAGTGTCGGTCATAGCATACGGTGTTGCTCTAGACCCCGGCGGCCCGAATCCCAACTAATAGCAAGGGAACGGATTTGTCAGCGAGCAACGTCGGGTCCGGCACCAGGATGACCCGTTTCGGTGAGTCGACATCTGCAGTGGCTACGTCCGATCCAGCGTGCGCGACCGAGGGTCGAAGCGATTTCGCTCTTGTCTGTGGCATCGCACGAGGTGATCGCGATGCCCTAGCGGGTCTATACGCACGCTACGGGGCGTCGGTCTATGGCCTCGCCCGCCGGTTGTGCGACCCGATGAAGGCGCTAGAGGTGACCCAACAGGTATTCCTGGACATTTGGCGCTCGCAGAACGACCTCGATCCGGACCGGGATTCCCTGGGCTCGCACCTGTTGGCCCAGGCGCACAAACACGGCATCGCCGCTCTGCGGGCTGACGCCTCCCGGCGAGCCGGCGAGGCAGACGTGTCGGCACAAGAGCTGGAGCTAAGCGTCCTTGGGATCGCTTCGACCGAGGAGATACCCAGCCCACTGGCCGATCTTCCCGACGCCGAGCGCCTACCCATTGTCCTAGCCTATTTCGGTGGGTACACCTACCGGCAGGTGGCCGAGGTCCTAGCCCAACCAGAACAAACGATCCGAATCCGTATCGACACGGGGCTGCGCTTGATGCGAGCAGAACAGGGTCGCCTGCCACACATTTCAGGACCTGCGGCCGGACCCGGGATCCACGGAATCAGTCGAGCGGGCGGATGGCGCCGCGGGTTGGCGCTGGGCCTACTTCTTGAAGGCGTCCTTCACGTGCTCGCCGGCCTGCTTGAGGTTGCCCTTGGTTTGGTCGGCCTTGCCCTTGGCTTTGAGACGGTCATTGCCGGTAGCGTCTCCGACCGTCTCTTTGACTTTGCCTTTGGCTTGCTGCGCGGTGTTCTTGGCTTTGTCGACCGTTGTCATGTTGTGTTCCTGCTTTCTTTTGGGGGGAAGAGACCAGAGGTACGCGCTTGGGTACTCTGGGTCGAATATCGTGCTGTCGGGATCGGCCTGACCAATCTCAGGCGTTTGTCGGGCGGTTGAAGTGGCCGTTAGGCCCTGCGCCGCACCATCATCAGGACGATCACGACAAGCAGGATGAGCACGATCGCTCCTACTCCGATGTAGATGATTGGCTCCTTTCTCTCTTCGTGGCAGGCCGGATAGTCGACACCGGCTGTGAGTCGCCATCGAGGCGTCGGTGGTCACGGTGGATCGGTTCTGAGGTCTCGATCAGGCCGGCCAGCCCGAAGAGGTCGAGCACGCTGGCGGTCAGCCTCGAGGGCGACCGGAATGCCAGGTTGCGCCCTTGGTGATCCAACAACCGTTGTGTGGTGGCCAAGACCCGGACGGTGGCGGTGTCGATGAATGTCGCCCTGGTGAGGTCTATGACCACATCGCCAGCGCCCGAGGCGATCACTCGGGAGAGCACGTCGCACAGCACGGGCCGCGCGGAGATGTCGGTTGCGCCCCGTAAGGCGACAACGGTGCGTGTCCCTTCTGCGTGCACGACCGCGAGCGTGGGAGCGGATCGGGCCTTGCGGATGGTGTCCGCGGATGGGGGAAGCAAGGTGGCGGCGATTGGGTTCCTCCCTGGTCGGTAGCGCGCATTTTCTTGCTGCGCTACCGAGGTCCGGAGCAACGCTCCCGGGAGGGTGCCGCTTTCAATGGCAGAGTCCAACACGGTGCGGGTACGCATTCCGTGTCAACTTCAACGATACACCCCTTTGCGCGCGTACACGTGCCTGCCCAGGGTGCGATCGAACCGAGACTCCCGAACCTTGCGAGGGACCGTGGCTGAGGCTCGGATACTGCAGTCGGCTCCTGGGCCACGCGGGGCATGCCGAAAGACTTCCCGCCGGGCGAGACCCACTCAACATCGCGTTGGAGTTGGCCAGCCCGGAAGTCCAGCAGTCGCTGGTGGGAACGGACCTGGCCATAGCGGACGTCGAAGGGTTGATCATCGACAAGAAGACGGATCAGCTTGGCGTTGGTGACATTGATCACCGTTTCCCCGGCCTCGGGGTAGCCGTAGGCGGCCTCGGCATACGGCAATGGACGGCACTCATAGACGCCGTTCAGGTACGAACCGGGAAGACCGTGGGGTTCGCCCTCATCCAGGTTGCCCCTCCAGCCGATGTGGCCGTTTGACAGGGCGAAGACCGATTCGCTCTGGGGCAGGACATCGAGATCGAGTTCGGTCTCCCTGAGACACCACGGCTCGACGACATAGCCAGGGTGGTCAATCATGGCTGGCCGCGCTATGTGACCGGGTCGTCGCCGGCGACATCGCCGTGGACTGCATCGAGCGGGTGGCCGAACCCGCGTAGAGCACCTGGCGTGGCCTCTGTCATCACTTTGAGCTTTGCTTCTCGTGGTGGCCGCCGAAGCCTTGGCGCAGGGCCTTATCAGCCAAGTCGTCGAGGTTGCGGGAGACGAACCGGGAGTAGAGGGCGCCGGTGAGCATTGGGGCGGGGACGCCTTCGTCGATCGCCGCGATCGACGTCCAGCGGCCCTCACCGGAGTCGGACACGTGTCCGGCGAACTCGCTCAGGTCAGGAGAGTGGACGAGCGCGGCGGCGGTCAGGTCCGACAACCAGGACTCGATGACGCTGCCCCGCCGCCACACCTCGGCCACTGCAGTGGTGTCGATGTCGTATTGGTAGAACTCCGGCTGTTCCATCGGCGCGGTTTCGGCGTCGCCGGCGCTGGTGGTCGTGCCGGCGTTGGCATTGCGAAGGATGTTGAGCCCTTCGGCCCGCGACGCCATCATTCCGTACTCGATTCCGTTGTGGACCATCTTGACGAAATGGCCGGCCCCATTGGGGCCGCAGTGCAAGAACCCGTGCTCGGCTGGGACGGGCTCACCGGTTCGTCCCGTGGTCCGCGTCGCGGTGTCATACCCGGTGCGATGGTGGCGCACAGAGGGCGGAGGCCTTCGACGACGGCGGTGTCGCCACCGATCATGAGGCAATAGCCTCGCTCGTCTCCCCAAACCCCGCCGCTGGTGCCGCAGTCGACGAGATGGATACCATTCTCGGCGAGCTGTGCGGCTCGTCGGATGTCATCGCGGTATTAGGAGTTGCCGCCGTCGATGATGACGTCGCCGGGTTCCATGTGCGACGCCAGTTCTCCGATGGTCTGGCCGGTGATGTCACCGGCGGGCACCATCACCCACGCGGCCCGAGGCTTGGACAGTTTCTCCACGAATTCGCGAACTGGCTCCGGTGGCCCCTTCGGCTTCGAGCGTGGTGACCGCGTCAGGGTTGACCTCGAAAACCACACACCGGTGTCCGTCGGTTCTCAGGCGACGGACCAGGTTGGCTCCCATCCGCCCGAGTCCCACCATGCCGAGCTGCATGGGGTGATCTGTTGGCATTATCGGCTCTCCTTCGGTCGTGTGTGTCGAAACTTTCGGGGTGGGGCCGCGCTGTGGCCAGCGGACGGGGCGCGGGTCTATGAGGCGCAGGAGTAGCAGTCACGCCGCCACGTCCTTTGCGACGGGCGCTTTTGGTTCGTCAACGGGTCTCATTTGTCCTGCGCTTTGCGCCCGTGTTGTTTTCGCTGGCGCGGCCCGGTGTGTGCCCTGCGGCTGTCTTCGCTCGCCGGAGGGGTCACCGGCCATCTCGGGGTCGACGGGGCCGACTGTCTTTGTGCCTCTCACGGCGCGCCGAGCCTGTCTCGTGTTGGCGGTCACGGCGAGGTCAGTGTCTGGTCGGCCAAGCGGCTTTGGTGATCTGTCGATGGGAGTCTTGTTCGCTTGTGCATATCGGCCGGGTCGACGGTCATGTTCCACAGCTGTATGCAGCGTTTCCCGTGGTAGTCTCCTATGACAGAGGTCGAGGCGGTGTCGCTGGCGAACAGCTGACCCCATCGGGCGGTAAGTCGCAGCGCAGTGACGGGCAGGACACGCGAGAAATGCCCGTGGGTGACCACCACGACGGCCGCCTGTGACGATATTCCGACGGCCTGGCGGAGGAAGGTGTCGGCCCGTGCGCCCACCTCATCGGTCGACTCGCCGTTGGGGCATGCGTCGCGCCAGATGTCCCAGCCGGGCCTCTGGATGGTGATCTGCTCTGCGGTCAGGCCCTCGTAATCGCCGTAATCGTATTCGGCGAGAAGCGGCTCCAGCGCTGCCCGCCGGGCGGGGAAGGCCAGCTTGGCAGTGTCGATCGCTCGCCTTCGAGGACTGCTGTACACCACCGGGTCTCGGCCGTCGAGGATGCCGGCAGCGAGGGGCTGCAACCGGTCGGCCTGTCGACGACCGTTGGGGGTGAGGGGCAGGTCGGTGACACCGGTGTGCTGCCCGGAGATTGTCCATTCGGTTTCTCCGTGACGAACGATGATCAGTTGCACTGACCGCTTTCGCTGTCTGGGTCTGTTGTCCGGGGGCCGGGCAGTCTGTCTGTCGAACTGTGCGTGGGTGATGGCGGCGGCGTTCAGTCGGCGGCGAGGGTGTGTCGGGCGGTGTCGAGGGCGTCTTCTTCCTCGGCGCCGAGTTTGGGCAGGTGGAGGTCGAGTTGGTCGATGGTGTGGGTCAGGATGCCTCCGACCAGCGCCCGAGCCGCGTGTTTGTGGTCGGCGGGAACGACGTACCACGGCGCCCATGGTGTCGAGGTGTCCGTGATAGACGTCTCATAGGCTCTCTGGTAGTCGTCGAAGTAGGCCCGTTCGGCCAGGTCGGCGGTGGAGAACTTCCAGTGTTTGGCGGGGTCGTCGAGCCGGGCCATGAGTCGTTTCGTCTGTTCGTCTTTGGACAGATGCAGGTAGACCTTCACTATGGCGGTGCCGGTGCGCTGGAGGTGGCGTTCGAAGTTGTTGATATCTTCGTAGCGCTGCGCCCACAGTTCGTCGCCGTGCGCGGTTGTTGGGGGGAGCTGCTGGTGGGCGAGGATGTCGGAGTGGACCCGGGCGACCAGGACTTCCTCGTAGTAGGACCGGTTGAAGATCCCGATCCGTCCGCGCTGTAGCAGCGCCTTGGCGCAGCGCCACAAGAAGTCGTGGTTGAGTTCCTCGGCCGAGGGCATTTTGAAGGCGACGACGTCGCAGCCTTAAGGGTTCACGCCGGACATGACGTGCTTGATGGTGCCGTCCTTGCCGGCGGCGTCGAGGGCTTGGAGGATCACTAGCAGCGAGTAGGTGTCGGAGGCGTACAGCAACTCCTGGGCGGAGGCCAACTCGTGTTTGAACGACTCGAGATCGTGGTCGGCGATGTGTCGCAGACTTGAGCTGCTCGAGTGGTCCCGCCAAGGGGTGTCCATTTTGTGGGTGCTGCGCTCTGGCAGGCCGGCGGGCTCGCCGGGGCAGACCATCAGCTCCTCGATGACGTTCCTGTGCAGCTTCATCCCACAACCTTTCCTTGTCGACTTCCCCGGCGGGCCGGGGGCTATACCGGGACGGGGTGCTGGGTGCACCAGTCGCAGTGTCGGCGGTGTTGTCGGCCGGGCCGGTCGTTGCCGTGATCTTTGATCTCGCTGCCGTAGGGGCAGTCGTCGTTGTCGTGGTAGACCCCGTCGGGGTCGGTGTCGGTGTGGAACGCGGCGACCGTCGTTGCCTGCTCAGCATCGGGGGCCGAGGCATGGGTGACTGCGCTGTCCGCCCCGACGGTGCGGGACTTGTCCGCACTGTTGTCGTGATTGGTTGCCGTGTTGTTCTCGTTGGTTGCCGTTGCCGGTTTGGCTGGGTCGAGGAGGCGGTACCCAAGGAGCTTGACGCGGTCGGTGAAAAGGAACCAGACAATGGCGTAGCCCCATACGAACGCCGCCCATTTCCAGTCGAGGGGCGTTACGAAGATGCCGAGGACAGCAATCGTGGTGGCCAGGATCTGCGTGCCGAGCACGGCTACCCAGAGGATGCGGGCGGGGCGGATGGACCAGAACGGACCTCGGGTGCGAGTCATGAAGATTGTGAGGTGGCCGGCCACCGACAGCATCAGGTACATCATGGTTTGGAGTTCGGGGTGGCTGAGGTCGAAGACGCGGTCGCCGAGGTAGAACAGGATGATCGCCGCGATGGGTCCGACGACACCGAGGATGGTGGCCATCCCGAGCACGAGGCGCATGTTCCACGCTTCCGGGCGGTTCTTGTAGCGCACGTTGTCGTAGGCGATGGACATGATGGCGGCGTCGTTGAGAAGTGCCAGCATGACGATCATGATGGCGGTAACGGGAAACAGGTTGAAGATGAGTATGGCCAGGGTGACGAGAAGCAGGACGCGCAGTGTTTCGGCGATTCGGTAGATCGCGTAGCTGTTCAT
>PMHU01000320.1 GCA_003156795.1 Acidimicrobiaceae bacterium | reverse complement strand
TCTTGCGCCCGTAGGAGTTGCGCCCTCCGGTCGACGGCTTGGGCGCCAGAAGGCTCTTCTCGGGGCGCGTCTTGGTTATCTCGGCGAAATCGGATACCGATTGGAATCGTCGGCCGGCGCTGGTCGGCCTGCGCTTGCGGAGCGCCATATCAGCTCCCCTCGAAAATCGGGATGGTCTGCCCGACGGCCAGAGTCACAATTGCTCGCTTGGTATCGGGACGCTTGCCGAAGGTCGACTTGCCCCGGTTGCGCTTGCGCTTGCCCGGTCGGTTGAGGGTGTTGACGTTGACGACGTTGACCCCGAAGATCACCTCTACCGCGTGACGGATTTCGATCTTGTTGGCGCCGGGGGCAACGACGAAGGTGTACACGCCCTGGTCGAGCAAGGAATACGACTTCTCCGACACCACCGGTCGGATGATCACGTCGCGGGGATCACTCATCGCCGGCCCTCCTCGTCGCCCGACTTCTTCATGTCGTCGAGATCCTTCAGCACCTGCGTGAGAGACAACCGGCCGGCTTGGCGAAGGTCCGGCTCGTCAACTGGCTCCTCGTCCTCCACAGGCTCCTCGTCATCCTCGACCAAAACGTCCGCCGCCGGCTCGTCGTCATCCTCCACGAAAGCGTCCGCCGCTGGCTCCTGGTCATCCTCGACCAAATCGTCCGCCAGCGGCTCGTCGTCGGCCGGTGCCTCCTCCGCCAGCTCCTCGTCCTGGTCGACGTCCGCAAGACCTGAAAATCCAGGCAGGGTCTCGCTGGTGAAGACGATCCAGTCGTTGCAAAGGATGTCGTAGGCGTTGAGCTCACCCGTGAGCAGCACCTGGACGTCAGGCAGATTGCGGAACGACTTGTAGGCCTCTTGGTCGCTGCGGGTCAGCACCACGAGGACCTTGCCATCGAGTCCGAGGGCGACCAAAGCGTCCTTGGCCTCTTTCGTGCTGGGGGCTGCCCAAGGCCAAGTGTCGACGACCACGATCTTGCCGTCGGCCGCTCGGTCGGAAAGTGCCGACCGCAACGCCAACTGGATCATCTTGCGGGGGGTGCGCTGCCGGTAGCTGCGCGGCTTGGGCCCGAGGGCGACTCCACCGCCGGTGAAGTGCGGGGCTCGCTCAGAACCCTGCCGGGCGCGACCGGTGCCCTTCTGCTTGAAGGGCTTCCTCCCACCGCCCGACACCTCGGCGCGGGTCTTGGTGCTCTGGGTGCCGGCCCGAGCTGCCGCCAGCTGGGCGGTCACTACCTGGTGCAGCACCGGCATGTTCGGCTGGATGCCAAAGATGGAATCGTCGAGGGTGACCGATCCCGCGGATTCTCCGGTCACTTCGCGAACCTCGAGGGACAGCGACATCACTTGCCTCCCTTTATCGCGTCGCGGATCACGACCATGCCGCCCCGTGGGCCGGGAACCGCACCCTTGATGAGCAGCAGGTTGCGCTCGGCGTCAGCCTTGACCACCTCGAGGTTGAGGGTGGTGACCCGGGCCGAGCCCATCTGGCCGGCCATGCGAGTCCCCTTGAACACCCGCGCCGGGGTCGCACACGCTCCCACCGATCCGGGAGCCCGGTGGTGCTTGTGGTTGCCGTGGCTGGCGCCCTGGCCGCTGAAGTTGTGCCTCTTCATCCCGCCCGCGAAACCCTTGCCCTTGCTGATCGCAGTGACGTCGACCTTGTCGCCGGCATTGAGCAGGTCGACCGTCAGCTCGTCGCCAACGGTGTAATCAGTGGTGTCGGTGACACGAAGCTCGACCAACCTCTTGCCGGGGTCCACGTTCGCAGCTTCGAAATGTCCCGTTTCCGGCTTGTTTAGGGTGCGGGCCTTCCGGCTTCCGTAGGTGACTTGGACGGCCGCGTACCCGTCGCGGTCCTGGGTCTTGAGCTGAACGACGCGCACCGGCGTGACCCGGACGATCGTGACCGCGACGGCGCGGTTCTGGTCGTCCCAGACCTGGCTCATGCCGACCTTTTCGCCGACTATCGCTTTCGATGGCACAACTGACTCTTTCCTGGGGTTCGTGGCGGAGGAACCGGCCGGACCCGTACGGGGGCTCGACCGCCTCACACGCGGACGCTCCGCTCGGTTACCCGAGCGGAGCGCTCGATAAGTTCTGCCGCGGGGTCTCCGTAGGGGCCTACTTGAGGACCATCCGGACACCCGCGGACATCGGTTCTGCGACGGCTGGCAAGTATAGCCCGTTCACGACCGCCCCACGCCAGCTGGCGCCAAGCGAGGAAGCAGCCGACGCCACTGATGGCGGATAGTACAGACTGGCCGGATGCCACAGTCCCTCGCCCCACCGCCAGCGACGGTCGGAAGTCGCCGGATCGTGGCTCCCAGCGTCGAGCGCGTCCAGGCATCACTGCGCTTCGACGTGCAGGCCCGAGAGGCATCCGGCGAGGCCACCGTCGATTTCACGGGCGGGAGCGTCGATGGCTTTCCTGCCCTCGACCTTCGTCAGGAGGTCGAGTGGGTGCGCCTCGACGGCCAGGACTTGAAGCCCGACGACTTCGGTCGCACCGATCTCGGAGGTGGCGTCGGCGCTTCGGTGCGGGTCATTGACGTGAAGATCGAAAGCGGAAGCCGGCACCGCCTCGAAATCGGCTACGGCGTGGACACGCCGGATGCTGAGGGCGCCCAGCCCCTCGGCTGGATCGACGGAGGACTGCGTTTCGACTTCTGGATGTCAGACCTCCAACCGGGTCGGTACCTCGAGATGTGGGCACCGTCTCCGTTGATCCACGATCGATTCGCTCTCAACCTCGAGGTCGAACTGCTCAACACCGACCGGGTCCACACGCTCATCGCCAACACGGCCGGCATCGACTCGGGACCCCAAGGTGGCCGCTGGTCACTCTGCTACCCGGCCCACTTCACCGCGCTCTCGCCGATGCTGGTACTGGCACCGGCCGACCTCATCGAGCTGCGACGGAGCTCCTTGAGCCTCCCGGGCCGCGAACGGTCGCTGGGGCTCGTTTGCGCCCGCCACACCGATACCGACACAGACCTGGCGGCCTGCGAAGCAGACATCAAGGCCTGGTTGACCTATATGGCGGCGCGCTACGAGCCGTGGGTCCACGGCGACACCTTCTCGGCCGTGGTGTGGGCGGCGGGGCGCGGCATGGAGTACGACGGCGCCACCACCGGTTCGGTGGGGTCCTTGGAGCACGAGGTGTTCCACAGCTGGTTCGGCAGAGGGATCAAACCGGCCCGGGCCGGAGACGGCTGGATCGATGAGGCCTGGACGACGTGGTCGACGTCGTCTCGCCGAGGCGAGCTGCCCCGCTTCGAGTCTCGCGAGCTGGGCTTGGACGAGCCCCCCGTGGAGCTGTATCCCGCCCATCCTTGGGCCAGGTTTACGCCCGTGGAGGCCTACAACGAAGGGGCCCGCCTGTTCGCCGGTCTGTCGGCCCTGTTCGGCGGGCCCGACCGGATGCGAACCGCCATGGCCGACTGGTATCGAGCCAACGCCGGAGGCTTCGTGACCAGCGACGGCCTGGCTGCTCACTTGAAAGCGTGGTCGGGCATCGACATCGGCCCCATCTGGGCCCGCTACGTCCACGGCCGGGGCTAACGGGGTCCTACCTCGGAACCCCGGAGCTGCCCGGGCTCCCCTCAACACTCCCACCCGCCGCGACGAAGAGAACCCCGGCATTTCGAGGGCGTGGTCTGTTCCCTTTAGGGTAGACCACGGGCTCCAAATGACCGGGGTTCTGTGACGACGACTGCTCTAGTTCGTCTGGATCTTTATCTCGATGTCCACACCGGCGGGCAACTCGATCCGCTGAAGCGAGTCGACGGTCTTCGGTGAGTGCTCGACTATGTCGAGCAGGCGCTTGTGCACCCGCATCTCGAAATGCTCCCGGCTGTCCTTGTACTTGTGGGGCGACCGGATGACGGTAAACCGGTTGCGCTCGGTGGGCAGCGGCACGGGTCCCCGCACTTTGGCCTGGGTGCGCAGAACGGTCTCCACGATCTTCTTGGTGGACTGGTCGAGGATCTCATGGTCGTAGGCCTTGAGACGGATGCGAATGCGCTGCTTGTTACCGTCAGCCACGGGCTGACCTCCGTTCGAGTGCGGATTGCCAAATTGCGTAGGAACTTCTGAAGTATCTAAGCGTGAAACAGGGTGGAGCTGGTACTCAGCCTTACTTGAGGATCTTGACGACGCGCCCGGCGCCAACGGTCCGGCCGCCTTCGCGGATGGCAAACCGGAGACCTTCGTCCATGGCGATCGGCTTGTGGAGCTCGACGGTCATGGTCGTGTTGTCACCGGGCATGACCATCTCGGTGCCCTCTTGGAGGGTGATCGAGCCGGTCACGTCCGTGGTGCGGAAGTAGAACTGCGGGCGGTAGTTGTTGAAGAACGGCTTGTGCCGGCCGCCTTCGGCCTTGTTGAGCACGTAGACGCTGGCTTCGAAGTTGGTATGCGGGGTGATCGAGCCGGGCTTGCACAGCACCTGGCCCCGCTCGACCTCCTCCTTCTTGGTGCCGCGCAGCAGGGCGCCGATGTTGTCGCCGGCCTGCCCCTGGTCGAGCAGCTTGTTGAACATCTCGACGCCGGTGCAGACGGTCTTGGCCGTCGTGCGCAAGCCGACGATCTCGACGTCGTCTCCGACCTTGACGATCCCCTGCTCCACCTTGCCGGTCACGACCGTGCCTCGGCCCGAGATGGTGAACACGTCCTCGATGGGCATCAGGAAAGGCTTGGCGATGTCGCGCTCGGGTTCGGGCACGAACGAGTCAACGGCCGCCATGAGCTCGATGATCTTCTCTTCCCACTCGGGATCGCCCTCCAGAGCCTTGAGGGCCGACACCCGCACGACCGGGGTGTCGTCGCCGGGAAACTCGTACTCGTTGAGCAGCTCTCGCACTTCGAGCTCGACCAGGTCGAGGAGCTCCTCGTCGTCGACCATGTCGGCCTTGTTGAGCGCCACCACGATCGATGGCACGCCGACCTGGCGGGCGAGCAGCACGTGCTCACGCGTCTGGGGCATGGGTCCGTCGGCAGCCGAGACGACCAGGATGGCGCCGTCGATCTGGGCCGCGCCGGTGATCATGTTTTTGATGTAGTCGGCGTGGCCCGGCATGTCGACGTGGGCGTAGTGCCGGTTCGGCGTCTGGTATTCGACGTGGGCGATGTTGATGGTGATGCCCCGCTGCTTCTCCTCTGGGGCCTTGTCGATCTCGTCGAACGCCTTGAACTTGGTCCCGCTCGGGTCGCGCTCGGATAGGACCTTGGTGATCGCCGCGGTCAAGGTGGTCTTGCCGTGGTCGATGTGGCCCATGGTGCCGATATTGAGGTGGGGCTTGTTGCGCTCGAACTTCTGCTTGGACATGGAAGGGGTCGCTCCTCATGCGAATCCGGCCACCTGGCCGGGGTCTAGACGCGGTCGTAAACGATAGTGGGTCTGCGGTAAGTCGCGCGCAGCCGCGGCTGCGGGCTGCTGCTATTCGCCCCGGACCCGAGCCACGATCTCCTTCGAGACCGACTCGGGGACTTCCTGGTACGAGTTGAACTGCATGCTGTAGGTCGCCCGTCCCTGGGTTCGGGACCTCAGGTCTGTAGCGTACCCGAACATCTCGGCCAAGGGGACTTGGGCCCGGATGACCTGCGAGTTGCCTCGCTGCTCCATGCCCTCGACCTTGCCTCTCCGGGACGACAGGTTTCCGATGACGTCGCCCATGTAGTCCTCGGAAGTCACCACCTCGACGGACATGATCGGCTCCAGCAGAACGGGATGGGCCTTGCGGCAGGCCTCCTTGAAGCAGATGGAGCCGGCGATCTTGAACGCCATCTCCGAGCTGTCCACATCATGGAAGGAGCCGTGCACGAGGGTGGCTCGGATGTCGACTTGCGGGTAGCCGGCCAGCACGCCCGACTGCATGGCGTCCTGGATCCCCGCGTCGACCGAGGGGATGTACTCCTTGGGGATGATGCCGCCGACGATCTTGTCCACGAACTCGTAGCCACCACCAGGCCCGGTCGGCTCCAGATTGAGCACCACGTGGCCGTACTGACCGCGGCCACCGGTCTGGCGCACGTAGCGGGTCTCGACTTTGGCCACTGAGGACTTGATGGTCTCTCGGTAGGCCACCTGGGGCTTGCC
>PMHU01000038.1 GCA_003156795.1 Acidimicrobiaceae bacterium | reverse complement strand
GGCGGGGAGCAGCAAATGCTGGCCCTCGCCCGGGTGATGATGACCAAGCCTCGCCTTCTGATGATCGACGAACTGGCGCTCGGACTGGCCCCGATGACCGTGGAACGCTTGCTCGAAATCGTTCGAGCCGTCAACGCGTCGGGAGCCACGGTCATACTGGTGGAGCAGAGCGTAAACCGGGCCATGAGCCTGGCCCGCCACGCCTTCTTCCTCGAGCGGGGCGAGGTCCGCTTCGACGGCCCTACGGAACAACTGCTCGAACGCCACGACTTGCTGCGACCCGTCTTCCTGGCCGGGCCGGCGTCCAGCGGAGCTTGAGCGCCAGCCGTGTCGGTGCCGCCGGCGATCGTCCTGGAAGGAGCCATCCTGGGCCTCAACTACGGCCTCCTGGCGGTGGGTTTGGTCCTCATCTACCGAACCAGCCGGGTCCTCAATTTCGCCCAGGGGCAGCTCGGTGTCGTAGCGGCGGTCTTCATCGTCAAGTGCTACTACGACTTCGGCCTCAACTACTGGTTCGCGCTCTTCCTCGGCCTGGCCCTAGCAGCCGGCGCCGGAGCGCTGTCGGAGCTACTGCTTCGCCGGATCTTCGGCCGCCCCCGGGTCACCGTCATGGTCGCCACCATCGGCCTTTCGCAGCTGTTGTTCCTCTTCACGGTGCTGCCATTCATCCGCCCCAAGCAGCTCTATCGCGCCTTTCCCGTCCCGATCCACTGGACCTTTCACATCGGCTCGTTTCTCTTCTCCCCAGGGGACGTCCTAAGCCTCATAGTGGCGCCCATCGTCGTGGTGGCACTGGCCGCCTTCATTGGGCTGTCGCGCTGGGGCCTCGCCATGCGCGCTACTGCCGACAACTCTGAGTCGGCCCGCCTGTCGNNTGTGGGTGCGACGGACGTCCACGGTGGCGTGGACCATAGCGGGCGTCCTCTCCGCCGTTACCGCCGTGCTCGCCTCGCCGGGGCAGACGAGCGTGCTCACCCAGGTGCTCAGCCCGGGGCTCCTGCTCTTGGCGTTGCTGGCCGCCATTCTCGGTGCCATGGTCAGCCTCCCCGTCGCCTTCGCAGCCGGGATCGGCGTCGGAGTGGTACAGGAGGTCCTGGAGTGGAACATCACCAACCCCAGCTCGGGGTCGGCGACGGTCGAGCTCATCCTATTCGTGTTGCTGCAGCTGGCCTTGCTGGTGCGAGCCACCTCGCTTCAGACCGGGGCCCGGACCTATGAACGGTCGTCATGGGCGATGGGCACGGCGTCGTTTCGACTCCACGTGGATGGCTTGCGCAAGAGCGTCGGGCGGACGGGAATTGGGGTCGCCTTCCTCGTCGCCGCTCTGCTCCCGATGGTGGTAGGTGTCGGGCATTCGTACCTCATGTCCCAGGTCTGCATCTACGCGGTCATCGCCTTGTCGCTGACGGTCCTTACCGGGTGGGCCGGACAGGTGTCTCTCGGCCAGTTCGGGCTGGTCGCGGTGGGCACCGACCTGACCGCCCACCTCGGGACGAGCGTGCCCCTGGTGCTGCTGCTGCCCCTGGCCGGACTGGCCACCGCCCTCGTGTCGGTGCTGGTCGGCCTGACGGCCCTTCGCATCCGCGGCCTGTACCTGGCCGTGAGCACCTTGGGCTTCGCCTTCTTCATGCAGAGCTCGGTGCTGACCACGCCGTGCTGGACGGTTCCCCTCCTGCGCCGCCGCATCTGCACCGGGCTGCCCAACCCGCAATCCACCCTGATCTCACGCCCGTCGCTTTTCGGGCTCAGCTTGTCGTCCGAGCAAACGTTCGCCTGGTTCTCCCTGGGCGTGCTCGTCCTGTCGGTGCTGATGGTACGTACCTGGCGCGACCGTGGCATCGCCCGGCGTTTCATCGCAGTACGCGACAACGAGGTGACGGCGGCCGCGACTGGGATACACGTGGTCCGCACCAAGTTGCTGGCCTTCGCCCTGTCCGGGTTCATCGCCGGCTACGCCGGCGTCTGCCTGGCGTTCTGGCTCGAGCGCTTTAGCACCGACACGTTCGATCCGACCGTCTCGATCCTGGTGGTCTCCATGGTCGTGATCGGGGGCATCGACTCGATCGCGGGCGCGCTGCTGGGCGCCCTTTACCTCGTCGGCCTCCCGGCCATCTTCGGCACCACCACCACCACCGAGTTCCTCACCAGCGGCGTCGGGCTGCTCGCTTTCATCCTCTACCTGCCGGGAGGCATGGCCGAGCTGATGCACCGATTCGGTGACCTGGCCACCGGCGTGACCCGGGCCGCACGACAACGTTGGGACCCGCCCTCGTCGAGGCTGCCGGGCGCGACCGACTCGGATGGCGGCGCGGGACATGGCGAGGGTCCGGTGGGGACGCCCCTGACCGAAGCGGTGCCGTGAACGGCCCGGCGCGCCTTGAGGTGCGGGAACTGGTGGTGTCCTTCGGTGGGTTGACGGCCGTGGACGACCTGAGCATGACCGTCCAACCCGGTGACATCGTCGGGCTCATCGGCTCCAACGGATCGGGCAAGACCACCCTGTTGGATGCCGTATCCGGGCTGGTACCGGCGGCATCGGGAACGGTCCTGGTCGACGACGAGGACCTGGCCGACTACCTGCCCGAAGAGCGAGCGGCTTTCGGCGTGGTGCGGTCCTTTCAGGAGTGCCGGCTCTTTCCGGAGCTGTCGGTCGAGGACACCCTTTTGATCACCGAGGACGCGCGCAAGTCGAGCGATGTCCTGTCCGCGACGATGCACCTGCCTTGGGCTCGTCGGGTCGAGAGGGCCAAGCGGAAGGCCGTCGACGGTGTCATCGCGTCGTTCGGCCTCGAGCAGTTCCGCTACCACCAGACCCGCCATCTCTCGACCGGAACCCGCCGCGTGGTCGATTTGGCCGCCATCGTGCTGGCTCGGCCGCGCCTTCTTCTACTGGACGAACCGACCGCGGGCATCGCTCAGCGCGAGGCGGAAGCCTTCATTCCTCTGCTGCGCCGACTGCAGGAAGTCACCGGTGCCACCGTCCTCATCGTCGAGCACGATGTACCGCTGGTGTTCGAACTGTGCTCCACCGTCGTCGTCATGCAAACAGGAAAGGTGGTGGCGTCGGGGCCCCCCGAGGCGGTCCGGCGGGACCGGAAAGCGCTGGACGCCTACCTGGGAGCGAGCGACGAAGCCCTGCTGGCGTCGGGCCCGCTTGAAGGCGCTGCGGATCAGTCGCCAGGTCGGGCCGGACCGTAGGGCCGGTCGCCTCGAAGCGTCACCCGGTGGGCGACACGCAACGCATCGCCGTAGTCGTCCAAGGCGTAGTGCAGAGTGGCCCGGTTGTCCCAGAAGGCGACCGCGCCCACCTGCCAGCGAAACCGGCAACTGAACTCGGGCCTCTGGCAGTGGCGGTAGAGCATGTCCAAGATGGCGTCGCTTTCGACCTTCGACATCCCTTCGAGGTGCCGGGTGAACTGCGAATTGACGAACAATCCGTTGCGATTCGTATCGGGATGGGTACGCACCACGGGATGAGACGCCGGGTACAGCTTCTCGTGCCAGCGCCCGTTCCACTCGTAGCCGCCGTTGGCGTCCACGTCGGCCGCGAACCAGGGGTCGTGGTGCCAGGCGATCAGGTTGTCACACATGGTTCTGACCGGTTCGGCCAGGGCGTCATAGGCGGCTTGGAGGCTGACCCACATGGTGTCGCCGCCCACCGACGGAGCCTGGCGCATGTGCAGGATCGAACCCAGCGGCGGCGTGCTCAAGAAGGTCACGTCGGTGTGCCACCACGACGCCCGGTCCTCGCGCCCGTCGATGGGCAGCACCTCAGGATGACCTTCGAGGGAGGGGATCACCGGGTGGGCCGGGGTCACGTCCCCGAACTGGCGGGCGAAGGCCGTCTGCTGGTCGGGGGACAGATCCTGATCCATGAAGAACAGGACCAGGTGCCGGCCGAGAGCAGCCCGCACTTGGGCGATCACGTCGCTGCTCAATGGCTCGGAAAGGTCGAGGCCGCCCACCTCGGCCCCGATGTGGGGGGCGACGGCCTTGATTTCGAGCTCGGTATCTACCCCCACGCATCCATGGTGCCCCACGCAAGGGGACTGCCACAACGGCTGCCCTTTCCAAGGCTTAGAGCCCTCGCCGGGCTCTATCGTGTGCCCACCGATGCGCATTTTCCCCGGAGGGTCCGGGCACGCCGCGCTGGCTGGGAGGGGGGCTGATGGCAAACGGGGGTAGGACAGCAGCCGTGAAGCGGTCGTGGCGCCGACTCCGTCGCCGCCCCCTAGCGACACAGGTTGGCGTCTTGGTGGTGACGCTCGCCGTCGTGGGCGGAGCCGTGTACGCCGTTACCGCCAGCGGCTCTACCAACTCCAATCAGTCGGTGGTAGCCCCGGCGGTGACCACCGCCAATGGACCGAGCGTTGACCAGGCCTCGACGAGCAGCCGGGGTGTCAGCGCCACCGAGATCAACGTCGCCTTCCCAGTGTCCAACCTCGCCACCCTGGCATCGAACTTCGGATTCGCGGGCGACGCCGAGTACGGAGTCCAGACCGCGGCCATCAAGACCTTCGTCAACGCCATCAATGCAGGCGGAGGCATCAACGGCCGGCGGATCAACCCCATCATCGTCAGCTACGACCCGAGCAACGAGGCGGACATGCGGTCCCTGTGCAAGCAGTGGACGGAAGGCAACCCGCCGGTGTTCGCCGTCATCGACGGCGTGGGGGCGTGGACCGGTGACAACGAACTGTGCATCACCCAGGAGGGGCACACGCCGATGATCGGCGAATGGTCGACGGTGACGACGTGGACCAACGAGGGCTCTCCTTACCTGTGGTGGACCGGCGCCGACCAGGCGAGCATCCTTTCCACCCTCGTTTCGTGGGGCCAAAGCAGCGGCCTGCTCGGGGGAGGCCGCAAGGTGGCGGTCGTGGCCGGCGACCGCACCAGCGACCAGGTGGCCCTCGACGACTACCTGCTCCCCGACATGGCCCGGGCCGGCTTACCCAAGCCCATGATCGAGACCATCCCGTCCAGCGTGACCGACACCGCCGCGATCAACGCGGCCGTGCCGCTGATCGTCGAGCGCCTCAAGGCTGCACACGTGCAATCGGTGATACCGCTGATGCCGTTCAACGCCTTCTTCCCCTACCTCGGGCAGGAAGCCGGGCAGCAGTACTACCCCAAGCTGCTGTTGTCGGACTACGAATCCTCGATAGAGGTCACCCTGGGACTCATTCCCTATCCCTACGAGCAGGCCCTCAACGGCCAAGAGGGCGTCACCGTGGAAACCCTCGGCGGCACCGACGCCCCCGACAACATCGCCCCTGTGGGCGGCTACGACCCGGGCGTCACCGCTTGCTACAACACTTGGAAGGCCCACAACCCACCGGCGGCCCCGTCCTCGTCCCCCTACATAGAGGAACAGGGTCCCATCGCGGGATGGTGCCAGGCCATCAGGCTGTTCGCGTCAGCCGCCACCCGGGCGGGTCCCGACCTCAACCGCCGCACCTTCGTCCAAGCCATGGCGGCCACCCAGAACTTCGCCGGCACCTACTCGCCCGTGCTTTCCTACGGTCCGAACAAGTTCTCCGGTCCCACGGAATACCAGGTCGTCGCGTTGCACAACAACGTGCCGCCGTCATCGGCATGCCTACCTACGTGGGACGGTGTACCCCAGGGAACGTGCTGGCGCGTCGNNTTGGAAGCCCCTTGCCAGCGGCTGACACGGGAACCCGGAATCGCAACTACTCGCCCTGGCATGCGTGGATGGTCCGGCTGGCTCAGGTGGAGCTCGCCGACCCTCTGCCCGTAGATGAAGTGGGCGACGCATCGGCCTTCGATGATTGGCGGACGCGCTGCCGCGCCCGGCTGGACACTCTGCTCGGACCGCTCCCGGACCGGGTTCCGCTGGACTTGGACACCCTCGAAAGCGTTCGCTGCGACGGGTATGTGCGCCACAAAGTCGTTTTCGACACAGAGGACGTCATGTCGGTGCCCGCCTACCTGCTCGTCCCGGACGGGCGGGCGGCGCCAGGGCCGGCCATCCTGGCCGTTCACGGCCACGGGCCAGGCAAGGCCACGGTCGTCGGGCTGGCAACCACCGAAGCACCCAACGGGGACTACGCCCACCAACTGGCCCGGCGCGGATTCGTCGTGCTGGCGCCGGACCTCAGATGTTTCGGCGAGCGCGCCGACTGGAACCCTCCTGATCACTACGCCTGCGACACCAATCTGGTCCACGCGGTGATGGCCGGGTGGAGCCCTCTCGCCCAGAACCTTTGGGACCTGGCGCGCGCTTTGGACGTGCTCGGAGCCCACGACCTTGTCGACGCCGGCCGCCTCGGGGTGGTCGGGCTCTCGTATGGCGCCACCATGACCTTGTTCCTCGCCGCTTGGGACCAGCGGGTGCGGGCCGCCGTGGTGAGCGGGTACTTCTCGTCGTGGGCGGAGTCTCACAAAATGCCGTGGAACATGTGCGGATCGCAAGTGCTACCGGGGGTGCTCGGCCAACTCGAGCACGTGGACCTCGCCGCGCTGGTCGCACCGCGCCCCCTGTTGATCGAGAGCGGCCGACAGGACGACCTGTTCCCGGCCACGGTGGCAGCCGAGGAAGTGTCGAAACTCCGCACCGTCTACCGGGCCCTGGGCGCCCCAGACGACCACCTCGTCCACGACGTCTTCGACGCCGGCCACCAGTGGCACGGCGACGAGGCCTACCCCTTCCTCGAACGCTGCCTGTAAGGGCTCAAGCCCGGTCGACAGCTCAAGCCCAGTCGAGCAGTCCTGCCGACTGACGGTCGATGTGGAGGGTCACGTTCGCCTGCCGTCGCAAGACCGAGGCCGGGCAGGAGGCCGAGACGGGACCGGTGAGGGCGGCGCGCACGGGCTGGGCCTTGCGGGCCTCGGGCACGACGGCGATCACGGTACGAGCCCGCAGCAGGGCGGGGATGGTTACGGTCAGGGCTCGGGCGGGAACGGCGTCGAAGTTCGGGAAGTGTCCTTCGTGCACCTGCTGGAGCCGACAGGCGCGGTCCAGCTCCACCACCTTGAGGTCGACAGGGTCGTCGAAGTCGGCCACGGGCGGGTCGTTGAAGGCCAGGTGTCCGTTCTCCCCGATGCCCAGGCAGCACAGGTCCAGCGGATGGCTCTGCAGCAAGTCCGCGTAGCGCCGGCACTCGTCGCTCGGATCGGCCAGACCGTCTATGTAGTGGGCGCAGGCGGGACGGGCTGGCTGCACTATGCGCTCTCGGATCCAGCGTTGAAACCCGGCCGGATGGTCGGGCCCGACGCCCACGTACTCGTCCATGTGGAAGACGACCACGTCGGACCAGGGAACGGCGGCTTCTGTACCAACCAGGGCGTCGACGAACTGCAGTTGGGAGTTGCCGGTGGCGAACATGGCGTGGGCCACGCCCCGAGACGCGACCGCGGCGCGCAGGCAGGCGGCCGCGTCCTGGGCCGCCAGGCCAGCCAGGGTGGGAGCGTCAGAGTGCAGGCGTACCCGGAGATGGTCGACCGTGCGATCCAGGGTCACCCGAACTTCCATCGGCTCAAACCGGACTCAGGCGTCACGCGGGCCGCCTCCAGTCGTCCGCCGCAAGACCTCTCCGAAGGGCGCATCTCTGTCGGCCCGGACCTCGCGGGGCAGACCCAAAGATCGTTCGGCGACCACGTTCCGCTGAATCTCGTCGGTGCCCCCGTAGATCGAAGAAGCAGGCGCGAACACGAACGCATGCGTGAAGCGACCGCCTTGACTTCCATCGGGCGTCGAGAGCATGGCGTCGGCCCCGAGAATGTCGACGGCAATGTCCGCCGCGAGCTTCATGATTCGGGTTTGGGCCAGCTTGCCGATGTTGGCCACTGATTGCCCGCCCCCGCGTGCCGCCTCCGCCTTTCCCCGCAACGCGTTCCACTGTCCGGTCTCGGCGTAGGCGACGAGCCGGGCCACCTTCTGGCGGATGAGAGGATCCTGCCGCCGGGAAGACGACCGGACCAGCTCGAGAACGTCGTCGACCGAGAGGGCCAGATTGCGCCCCGGAACCTCGTCGAGGGCGGCGTCACCGGCGCCACGCCCGAGCATCCCGCCTTTGGGACCTGGAGCAGGAAAACCGGCGTGGGCGCCGCCGGCACCGATGCCGGTCCGTTCGAAATGCAAGGTGGTCTGCGTCACCGCCCAACCGTTCCCCTCTCCTCCGACGAGGTCGGCGTGAGAGCAGACGGCACCATCCAGGAACACCTCGTTGAACACGGCATCGCCCGTCATCTCTCGTAGCGGACGGATCGTCACTCCCGGCTGGTCGAGCGGGAACGCGAACCAGGAGATGCCGGCGTGCTTCGGGACGGAGAGATCGGTACGGGCCAGCAGCATCCCATAGTCCGACTCGAGAGCCTGGCTGCTCCAAACCTTTTGGCCCGTGATGACCCACCGTTCCCCGTCGCGCTCAGCTCGCGTGGTCAGACCGGCCAGGTCGGACCCGGCTCCTGGCTCGCTGAAGAGCTGACACCAGGCGACCTGGCCCTCGAGGATGGGTGGCACCAAACGGGCGATCTGGTCCGGGGTGCCGTGACTGAGGATGGTTGGCGCTGCCATCAGGAGCCCCAGGCCGGCCGGTGGGTGCAGCGCTCCCGTGGCCGCGAACGCGGCGCGCACGGTCGTCGGTGAACGGCGCGGCAGACCACGACCGCCCTGGTCGACGGCGAAATGGGGCGCCGTCCAACCGGCCTTGGCCACGGTCCGCCACCATTCGTCGACCGACAGGTCCGGGTCCCAATTCTCCTCGAGCCACGCCCGTACCTCGTCCCAAAGGCTCGAGCCCGAGCGCGGTTCATGATCGCTCAGCGGGTGATCGGCCACGACCGCCCGTTACCCGAGCAACTCGAGGCAGTTCTCGCGCATGATCTTGCGCACGTCCACCTCGCTGAAGCCCGACAGTTCCTTGGCGAAGTCCGTGGGCTCGGACAGCCCTTCGCCGTGCGGCCAGTCGGAGCCGAAGAGGATGCGGTCGACGCCGATCAGGGCGGCCAGGGCGCCCAAGTCTTCCTCGCAATATGGCGTCACCCAGACGTGCTCGTGAACGATGTTGAGAGGATCGTCCGCGAACACCCACGGGGTCTGATTGGCCTGCTTGCGGAGGCGCTTGACGAGTAAGTGCATCCAATCGGAGCCGTTCTCGATGCTGGCGACGCGCAACGTGGGGTGCCGGGTGAAGACCCCGTGGATGACCAGGCTCGCAATGGTGTCGTGGATGGCCCGATCCGAAACCAGGACACGGCTGAGGACGTCGGTCTTGCCGAAACCCTCGAACGTGGCGCTCGCCCCCCAGGCGGCAGCGACCCTGTTGTAGCCGCTGTCGCCGAGGTGGAATGCGACCGGTATCGACGCCTCCGCCAAGCGGGCCCAGACCGGGTCGTGAACCTCGTCTCCCAGCGACCGACCGGTGCCGTTCGGCCCCGGAACCGGCGCGGGGCGGACGTGGATGATCCGGGCGCCGTTGTCGATCAGCGTCTCCATCTCAGCGAGAGCCAGTACCGGGTCGGCGAACGACAACATGGGGGCCGCGATGAGACGCCCGCGATACGAATAGCCCCAGTCCTCCTCGAGCCATCGGTTGAATGCGCTCAGTGTCGCCATCGTCGCCGGTATGTCGTCTTTCAACGCCTCTTCGACGCCGCAGCCGAGCGTCGGGAACAGCACGACCGCGTCCAACCCTTGCCTTTCGGCCGTGGCCACCCGGTCGTCCCGGTTGCGGTACTCGGGCCGAATGGGCTCGACCTTCATCAGGCTCGCCGGGTTGACCCCGTCCGGGATCTGGCCGCGGAAGAGCGAGTCCAAGCAGCCCGGAACGATGATGGGGTCGAACGTCGGGTTGGGAACGAAGCGGTTGACCCGGTCTCCGATGAGCAGCTGCACGTGCTTCCCGTCCTGCACGGGGCGGACCCCCCGGCGCTTGAAGGCGGGGTCCAAATGGCGGGTGAAGGCGTCCAAGCTCTCGTAGTAGTGGTTGTCCGCATCGATCGGGGCAAAGGCCATTCTTGCAACCCCACTTTCCATGTTCGTTGGTTATGACTTTACTCCGGCCAATCTGAGGCTTTCCACTCCGACGGATCGGGCTTCTGGCCCAAGGATCCTTCAGTCGCCGAAGAAAAAGGCCTGGGCGTTGCCATACAGCCAGCCGTCGCGAACGTCGTCGGTCAGGTCCAGGGCCGCGGCCTCCGAGAGGCAGCGCCTCATCGACAAGACGGGATAGTCGGACGCGAACAGTATGCGGTCCTTGCCCCGGGTAGACATGTACTGCAGGAGGGAATCCGGTAGGCGCTTGGGTGACCAGGCGGAAGTCATCAGCCGAAGATTGCGATACTTCAGAAGCAGCCGGATCGCCGTGTCCCACCAGGGATCGGCGCCGTGGATCATGCACAGCTTGAGCTCGGGGAACCGGACGCAGACCCGATCGAGATGGATGGGGTTTTGCACTTCGCCCGGGATCGGAGGACCTGGAATCCCGGTGTTGACGCAGAGAGGAAGGTCCAGCTCGCAGCACTTGGCGTACAGGGGGTAGTACACGGCGTCGCTGGGCGGGTACATGCCGTCGCCCCAGAAGCTGGGACCGACGGTGGCGTACACGACGGGATGGTCTCGCACGAAGGACTCGAGCGCCCGGAGGGTCGGCATGGGACGGAGGAGGTTGAACCCTCCGACACCGAGAGCGAAGCGGTCGGGTCTCTCGCTGGCGAAGCGCTGACCCCGGTCGACGTCCTTGGAGATCCTGGTCAGCAGGATCGAGCGCTCCACCCCGTTGGCGTCCATGTCTTCGAGCAGCTCGCCCAGCTCCGGGCTCTTCAGAAACGAGTCGCCGGCCTTGAAGTAGTCCTCCTTGACCCGGTACATCCACTCGGGCTGCTTCACGTCTCCCATGTTGACGTTCACAAGGCAGTCGATGGCCCTCGTCACTCATTCCTCCTCTCGTCGTTGTCCCGTCGGCAGACCGCGAAAGGCCGCCAGGATCGGGAAAATCCCACACTAGTGTGAGTGATAGTGGCGCTTCCCAAAGGAGGACATTGGTGATTACGGGCTCCAAGGTCGCACTGGTCACCGGAGGGGCTTCGGGTATCGGACTCGCCACTGCGCGGCGATTCGCCCGAGATGGGGCCGTCGTCGTGGTAGGGGACGTGGACACACGGGCGTTGGCCTCGGTCAAAAGCGAGCTGGGCGATGCGGTCAGGACCAAACCGTGTGACGTCACCATCGAATCGGAAATCGAAGCCCTCGCCCAGCTGGCAGTCGACGAGTTCGGACGCTTGGACATCGCCTTGGCGAACGCGGGTATCGGTTCGAACTCGCCGATCCTCGAAGCCGACCTCACAGAATGGTCTCGGGTTGTCGACGTCTGCCTGGTCGGGGCGTTTCTCACCATCAAGCATTCGGCACGGAGGATGGGACGCGGCGGGNNCTGACGACCAGCCTCAACGCCGTTCAGCCGGGAGCCGGGCTCAGTGCATATTGCGCGGCGAAGGCGGCCGCCGCCATGCTCGTTCAAGTGGCCGCTCTGGAGCTGGGCCAGTCCGGCATTCGGGTCAACGCCGTGGCACCGGGGCTGGTGAGGACGGGCCTCACCGACCCCATGTGGCTCTTGCCCAAGCTCGTGGACGAGTTCGAGGAGAACACGCCGCTCGGCCGACACGCGACTCCCGACGAGATCGCAAATCTGGTCGCCTTTCTCACCTCCGAGGAAGCCGGATTCATTACCGGCTCCCTTCATCTCATCGACGGCGGAGCACACACGATGCGATACCCCGACATCCCCGCCCGCATCGCCGAGGCCCAGAGTTGACACTGACCTGAGGCGGTCGGTGCGGACGGCTACGACGACACGCCCCGTGTTCGCAGCAGATCCTGCAACGCGGCCTTGTCGACTTTGCCGGTAGACGAAACCGGGACCTCGTCGAGGTGTCGGAGGATCAGCCAGACGGTCGGGACTTTGAACGAGCTGAGCCGATCTCGCGCCTCCCGTACCAGGTCGGCCAGGTCCGGGCAGGACGCTCCAATCACCGCCGCCCCGATGCGTTCGGTTGCACCGTCATCGATCACGTTGGTGACGAAGGCCCGCTCTACGCCTGGAATCGCGACCACGCCGGACTCGACCTCGCTCGGGTACACGGTCGCCCCCCGGATCTTGAGCATGTCGTCGAGGCGCCCCCCGTACCAGAGGTAGCCGTCTGCATCGAGCGTTCCGACGTCGCCGGTACGGTAATAGCCGTCCGCGTTGAACACGTCGGACCGGGCGCGCCCGCAGATGCCCCGCATCAGGTTCGGTCCCCGCAGCTCGATCTGCCCTCTGACCCCTGGCTCGACTACCCAGCCTTCCTCGAGGTGGGTGACGCGCACTTCGACTCCGGCGAAGGGCCGACCGCAGCTGCCCCGCTTGGACGGTGGCAGGTCAACGTCGAGCCGGTCGCCGCAGTAGGGACCAAAAGACTCCGTCATTCCGAAGAGGTTGGCGCGGACTCCCGGCTCGGACCGTTGAGCTGGGGGGAGCACCGCATCGAGGCTGCCCGGGCTCAACGACGACAGGTCGGCAGCGGCGAAGGACGGATGATCGGCAATGCGGGCGGCCTGGTCGGGCCATCCCCGAAATAATGTGACCCGCTCGCGCTCCAGGAATCGAATGGTGCGGGCCGGCTCGGGGATCGATTCGGTGAGCAAGGTGGCTCCAACCGCGAGCGCAGAGAGAAAGCCGCCGCCGAAGCCGCCCATCCAGAAGAACGGCATCGGGATGTAGAGCCGCGACCCCTTCTTGACGCAGCGACTGTCGAGGCCGGCGCGGGTTGCCCGCAGGGCGTTCCCGTGGGTATGTACCACCCCCTTCGGAGTGCCTCTGCTTCCGGAGGTAAACAGGATCGCCATGTCATCGGCCGGCCGGACCCTCTGCTCCAACGCCTCCATCAGGCGGTCCGAAGCGGCGGCCTCGGGCAGGCCGTCCCACGTCCAAAGGTGGCGCAAAGAAGGAAGCGTCCGGTGCCGGTGGGCGGCGGACCCATGGGTGCCTGCCCCCGGCGCGATCGCTTCGAGGTCGTTGATGTAATCGCGGTCTCGGAAGACTCGTATTACGACGAGCTCCGTAACCGCAGCCAATTCGATCTGAGCCAGAAGCTCCGGGGGCCGCAGCAGGGTGCTGAGTGGTACGAGGGTCGCACCCGTTCTCATGACTGCCAGGGCTGCAGTCGCCCACTCGATCCCGTTCGGCATCAGGACACCCACCCGAGACGCTTTTGTCGCTCCGGCCGCGACGAGCCGGGCCGCGGTGACCCGACTGGCCGCGTCGAGTTCCCGGTAGGTGATGGCGCGATCGTCGCTCACGATTGCTTCCACGTCGGCGTCTTCTCGACAGCGCTGCGCCATCAGCTGTGGAATCGTTTGGGCCTCAGGGCTCACTCAATAGCTCCTTCAAGGCCAATAAGTCGAGCTTGCCGCTGGACATAACCGGAACCTCGTCCTCGCCTACCAGACGGATCCGCCTCGGGACCTTGTAGGTCGAAAGATGATCCGAGAGTCGCGCCCGCAACCCCTCGGCGTCAACCGAACCACCGGTGGGAACAACGACGAGAGCGCCGACGATCTGACCCCGTGCCAGGTCGTCGATCCCGACGACGTGAGAACGCAGATCGGCGACCTCCCGGATCGCCGCCTCCACCTCACGCGGCGACACGTTGGCGCCGGCGGTCTTGATCATTTCACCCCGACGTCCCTTGAAATAGAAATATCCGTCCTGGTCGACAGTTACCAGGTCCCCGGTGTGGTACCAGCCGTTTTCGTCGAAGACCTCATGTCGCTCGAGGCCGTAGTACCCCTCCATCATGAACGGGCCGCGAAGAAGCAGCTCCCCCAATTCGTTCGTGCTGCACAAAGCTCCGGCGTCCGGATCGAATACGACGGCTTCGAATCCCGGCGCCGGGCGACCGAACGACCCGCGCCGGTGCTCTGGCTGGTCGCTCTCATCGGCGCTGAGCAGGCAGACGCTGCCCGTCTCGGTCATTCCGAGCATGGCGTGTCGGAGCTCGGGGTCCACCGGACGTACGTCAGTGGGCATGATCGGAAACAGGTTCCCCCTTCGGATCGAGGAGAGATCACGCGCTGGGAAGCTCGGGTCCGACGGAAGATGGGCGACCGACTGCGCGAACCCGTTGACCATGGCCGGGCGCTCGCGCTCGAGCAGGTCGAGAACGCCGGCGGCGTCGGGTGCATTCGAGCAGACCAATCGGCCACCGGCAACGAGGGCACCAAGGAGGGCGTAGGCCAGTCCGCCTATCCAGAAGAAGGGGGAATTCGAGAAGAGGATCTCACCGGCCGAGAAACGGCGCAGCTCGTTGAGGTTGTTGGTGTGACGGATGAGCGCACCGTGGGTGTGGATCACGCCTTTCGGTCGGCTGGTAGAGCCCGACGTATGGACGATGACGAAGCGGTCGGACAGCGAGACGGCTGCCTCGACCTTGCGCAGGACTTCATCGCTCACTGCTGCGCCCCGTTCCTCGAGCGACTCGATCGACCATCGCTCCGCCCGTCCGACCTGAGGCGTGAACGCCAGGTGCCGGAGCGACGGCAACGATACAGAGAACACGGGCGGGTCGCCTGTCAGATCGAACCCGGGCACCGCATCCTGCAGAGCTGCGATGTAGTCGTGGGACCTGTAGGACGCCGTGCTTAGCAGTACTTCGACGTCTGCGCCGTCCAGAAGTACCCGGAGCTCGGCACTGGTCGAGAAGGTGCTGATGGGGACGCCGATGGCGCCGATCCGGCAGGCCGCGAGCCAGCTGGTTACAAAGTCGGGTCCGTTCGGAAATAGCAGTCCGACGTGGGTGCCCTTGCCCGCGCCTATCGCCAGCAGACCCTTCGCCACGCGGGCGGAGCGCGCATCGGCCTCGGTGTAGCTGAGAACGTCGTCGTCGCACACCAGGAGGGAGGCCTCCCCCATCACGTCGACCTGGCGCCGGAGCAACTCGGGCAAGGTGAGGAGGAGCCCGTCTCCTGCGTCGATGAGCTCCGATATCACGCCCCGCTCCTCCTCGGCGAGACCTCCGGAAGGTTCGACCGGTCGCTGGCGACGGCAGTCATTTGCGCTTCGCACAGAACCACCCCGCCGCTCACGAGCCGGGCAGCGGAGGTGATCCGATCCGATTCCACCGACCTGTCGATCGTGAAATCGAGGACGCTGAGCAAAGGTGTCGGACGCAGGTACCGCAGCGAAAGCGATGTGGTCTTACCGGCAACACCGACGTCGCAGTTGTGGTGTTGGATCACGGAATCGAAGAACACGGCCAGGAATCCACCGTGGACCACACCCGGCGGGCCTTCGTAGACGAGCGGGAACTCGACGTTGCCCGACGCCCGATCTCCGTCGACGGTGATGACGTATACGGGGAAGCACGGGTTGTACGCACCGATGTCCCGGGAGTGATCGAGATACACGCGACCATCGCTGCTCGCCAACTGGCCAACCCGAGGGGTCAGGCTGGCAGGACTGAGCGAGTCGAGCCGGCCCTCAGCCTCGGCCAATGTCGACGTGATGTCGTCAACGAGCGTTTCCTCAGATTCGAGCGCCATGGCCAAGCCCGCGATCCGGCGGAGGACCGTGGCGAGCGATGACGTCTGAGGAAGGGGCTCCTCACCGAAAGTCCAAACCATCTCACGTTCCCTTATACATGCCGAGTGCAAACAGGGCGCGGACTCCGACGAGGTCCACCTTTGCTGATGAGGTCCTGGGCAGCCGATCGACGATGAGGATCGTCGTCGGCAATTCGTAGCGAGCCAGCATCCTCGACGCATGAGCCTTGAGTTCTTCGGGGGTAGCGGTAGCTCCAGGGCGCAGCTCGACTGCTGCGACGGGTACTTCACCGAGCCGCGCATCGGGCATGCTCACCACGGCAGCACCCCGAACTGATGCATGGCGCTCGAGTGCCGCGCTCACGTCTTCGGCTCGAACCTTGAACCCGCCGCGAATGATCGCTTGGTCCGCCCGTCCCACGATCCACAAGAAGCCGTCGGCGTCGAGCCGGGCTAGGTCCGTGGTGCGCGTCCATGAGGAGCCGGAGTCGAGTTGCTCGGCCTTCACCTCGAGCAGGCCTTCCTGGTTGGGGCCGAGGAGGTGCCCGTCGTCGCCATCGACGATGCGAAGGCCGCAGCCCGGGTGGGCTCGACCGACGCTGCCCCGCTTGGTCGCCCAGAACTCCTGGTGGTCAGTGAGGTTCCACCCGGCGACCCCGCCGCCGAACTCGGTGGCGGCGTAGGAGATGAGCACGGGAATGCCGAATCTGGCCGTGAACGCATCCGCGTCGTCGGGTGACAGCGGAGCTGTACCGCAGACGACGGAGCGGATGCTGGCCAAGTGGGCAGGGTCGACGTCGCTTTCCAAGACCATTCGCAGAGCCGCCGGTACGAGACTTACGGTCTTTGGGCCATGGCGGCGGACGGCGTCCACCCACGCTTCGACGGTAAAGCGTTCCAGCAAACAGAAAGATCGGCCGTCATTGACGCATTGGAGAACGCGAAACAGTCCGCCCAGGTGGACGAGCGGCGAGTTGACGATGGCGACTCCGGACCGCAACCGGACCGACCGGTCGGGATTTCGCTCGTAGTGCTTGGCGCCGACGAGAACCCGTTCCAGAGTCTCGTAGCTCAAGTCGATGCGCTTCGGAGGTCCGGTCGTGCCGCTCGTGAGCATCCGTACCGCGATGCCCGGGCGGCGTTCAACCGCGGGGTCTGATACGCCCGGACTCACCTCGATGGGCTCCGCGAGGTCGTTGGCGCTGAGGGTGGTGCAGCGGTGGTCGGCCCCAACAAGAGACTCAAGGTCCTCGGGCGCGCCCCCGACTAGCGGCACGTCGAGCTCGGCTATGTCGTCTCTGGTGCGTTCGAGTCCGCGCTCGGGGTTGATGGTCACCACGCATCCCCCAGCGCGCAACACTCCGAGGACCAGGCCGACGTGGAAGGGGCTGTTCCGGAGCAGGATGGCGACCTCGACCCCCGGGGACTTGACCTGGGCCGCCACCGAATCGATGGTTGCACTCAGGTCCCCCCACGTGCTCCACCTATGGTCGAATTCGAGAGCGGGCGCCGCAGGTTCGATACCGACGACCGCACCGATGCGCTCGGCCAGCCCACTCGTGGCGTCGGCCATCAACGGGTCCGGAACTCCTGCTTCTCCTGCGGCTGTTGAGCGAGCTCAGCCATGCCGATCGGATTGCCGAGGCGGGTGTAGAGCAGACCCTGCTCCATCGCGGCGCGATAGGGCCGGTCGAGCGACTCCCAAATGGCCCGCACGGTCCCCTGAGTGGCAGCAGCCGGCTTGGCCGCGATGCCGGCCGCGATCTCATGGGCGCGAGACCACAGCTGGTCGCGCTCGGTGATTTCGGTGACCAAGCCGATCCTCAACGCCGTGTGGGCCGTGACCCGTTCGTCATTACCCAAAAGCGAAATCCGCAGCGTCTCGCCTAGCCCGATTCGGCGCATAAGTCCGACGGGTTCCAACGCCGAGACCATTCCGGCGCTGACGTGGGAGTCGAAGAAAGTGGCGTCGCGAGAGCAGATGACGACATCAGCCTCGTTGACGAAGTAGAACGCGCCCGCCGTACATATTCCCTGTACCGCGCAGACGACCGGCTTCCAGACCTTCTGCCACTTCGGGCTCAGGAGTTCGCCGGGGTCCTCGTGGTTCCACACGTCATTCGGCTGCCCATACGCCTTCTTGATGTCCAATCCGGCGCTGAAGGCTCTGTCCCCCGCGGCGCGCAGTACGACCGCGTTGACGGCCGGATCCAGCTTGATCGTCCGCCATGCATCGCGAACCTCCTCGCACATCTGACGATCGAATGCGTTGAGGGAGTCTGGACGGTCGAGCGTGATTGTGGCGACGCGGTCGGATGTGACCTCGAAGCGGATCGTTGCGTACGTCCCACTCATCGACATTCCCATTTCGGATTGCGCTTTTCCATGAAGGCACGGGGTCCCTCTTTGGCGTCGTCAGTACGGAGGACCCGTTCACGAAAAGTTTCGGCGAGGATCTCCGCATCATGCAGTGGAAGGTCCAGTCCCTTGCGAATGGCCAGCCTCGTGCCGCGGACTGCGAGCGGCGCGTTGCGATTGACGAGCTGCGCGATTTCGGTGGCGCGAGCGAGGAGGTCATCGTGGCCGACGACCTCCGATACCAGGCCGAGTTCGAAGGCTCGGTGAGCGCTCAGCCTTTCGTGACGGCCGGTCAGCGCAATCCGCATGGCAATGTTGAGCGGCAGAACCCGGGCCAATCGGACGACCTCTCTGCCGGATACCAAGCCGATGCTCACGTGTGGGTCGAAGAACTCGGCCCGATCTGAAGCGATCGAGATGTCGCCCGTCGTGACCAGATCGAGTCCGGCGCCGCAACACAGACCGTTGACTGCGGTCACGATCGGTTTGGTCATCGAGCGGAAGGGAGGGGTCGCCTCCTGGGGCGCCTCCCACTGCGCGATCGTCGAAAGGTAGGGCTCGGGATAGATGACCCGTCCATCGTCAGGGATATCGGAGACGTCTGCGCCGGCGCAGAACGCCCGCCCCGCTCCAGTAACGATGATGGTCCATACGTTCTCATCGGCTTCGGCCGCGTCGTAGGCAGCCCGCAGCTCCTGGACCATCGTGGGGTTGACCGCGTTGAGCTGGTCGGGCCGGTTGAAGGTGATCGTGGCGATTCGGTCGTCGACCTCGTACAGGATGGTTTCGTATTTCATGACCCGGTCATACCAGGTCCCGTTCGAGTCCGGCGCCGACGACGATCCGGGTTCGCTCCCGCCCTCAGCTTCTCGAGTCATCAGCCGAGGGACTCCGCGATCGCGCATCGAAAGTCCATGCTCGGGCAGACCGTCCTCTCCGGAGTAGTCAGTGGAAAAGATGTAGAGGTTAAGAGTAGGTTGACCGGGCCGCCACCGCAAAGCTGAGAGGACACCTCTGTGACCGAAGCCCGCGTGCTGATCGATCGGGATGAGGAAGCGGGCATCGCCCGACTCACGCTAAACAACCCGGAGCGTCGAAACTCCTATGACGCAGCAATGCGCGAAGAGCTCGGCGAGCATTTGGACGCTCTGGCCCTAGACGACGCCATCAAGGTCGTATTGCTCCGAGGCGAGGGGGGCGTGTTCAGCACCGGAGCTGACATGGCGAACGCCTATGCCTGGTACGGGAAGGAGGCGGAGGGCAAGCCCGAGGACGCTCGCCCGCGCCGGCCGAGTCAACGACGTCGCCTGTCTATCGATCGCAAGACGTTCAGCTTTTACCACAACTTCCTCGGATACCCGAAGGTCACCGTGGCCGAAGTTCGAGGGTTCGCCCTCGGTGGCGGGTTCGAGCTCGCCCTCATGGCCGACATCTCCGTCATAGCGCGAAATGCGAGGGTCGGAATGCCGGCGACCCGCTTCCTCGGCCCCGCCCTCGGATCGCTGCATATGTTCTTCTACCGCCTAGGACCGACCCTCGCTCGCCGCCTTCTGCTCACTGGCGACACGATCGAGGCCTCCGAATTGGAGCATCTGTCGATCTTCACCGAGGTCACCGACGACGACGCGGTGGAGCGCCGCGCCGACTGGTGGGCTCGGAAGGTGGCGCGTATGCCCGCCGACGGGATCGTGATGGCCAAGGAGGCCTTCCGCCTGGTCGAGCAGATGCAGGGCTACCAAGGCGAAGAGGTTTCGAGCTACCTGTTCCACGCCTTCGGGACGAACCTCCAGTTCGAGGATAACGAGTTCAACTTCGTCAAGGCCCGAGCGGAGCACGGGACCAAGCGGGCCTTCGAGATGCGCGACGCCCACTTCGAGGTCCCAGAGTCCGATTCCTCCGACCAGGCCTCTGACTAGTCACGTAGGGGTCCGCCCGTAGACCAACCGCCGCGCTCGAACGGGTCATCGAGACGATCGAGATCGATCCGAGCAAGGCGGCGCCGGTCCCCGTAGCGGACCAGTCTCGATGGCAACATGCGCCAGTCTGACTGTACTTGCAGATCAGCTTTGCCCCGTATGGGTTTGCACGACCGCGTTACTCTGGTTCGCGAGAACGCGAGGAGACGTCGACCAGGATGACGGAGACCCAGCCCCGACCCCAGATCCCACCGGAGCCGAAAGACGACGAGCTCATCGACGTAGAAACGACCGACTGGAGACGGCGAGTGGTCGGGCGATCGCTCGGAACCGCCACCAAGCGATCCATCGATCGAGGCGGCAATCTCATTCGTGCTGCCGCTTCACTGCTCGAGCGCTCGAACGGCGACGGTTTCACCGTGCAGGACGTCGCGGACGAAGCCGGCCAGTCGCTCCGCACTCTGTATCACTACTTCGAGAGCAAGGACGATCTGCTGCTCGCCGTGTTCGAGGAGGCCATGGGCACCTATGCCCGCTTGATCACGGTGGCCATCAGCGGACTTGACGATCCCTTGGAGCGGCTGGCCGGAGCGATCATCGCCGCGGCGCGGATGCCCGAGATCAGCAGCCCGGGCGTGGATCGTGGTCTGGCCCGCTTCCGTCTCAGGCTCGGCGAGGTGAAACCCCAACTGGTGGCCCGATCACAGGAACCCGTGACGTCGCTGTTCCGCGATCTCGTCGCCGAAGCCGCCCGGGCCGGGAAGATCCGCGATTGCGACCCCGAGGAAGCGGCCTTCATGATTACCGCGTTGAATTCGGCGTTCATCATCAGCCAGACGCTGGGCAACAACTTCGGACTGAGGCGGCCGGGCGTGTTCAGCCTGACTTCGTTCTGCCTCGAAGGCCTCAGCGCGTCGTTACCGGACGGCTGGCAAAGCGGACTGACGGAACGGATCCGGCTCCCGTCCGAGCCGATCGTCATAGGTCCGCCTCGGTCGGCCAAAGTGTCTCGGGCCCGCGGCGCCCAGACCCGACAGTTGAAGGCGTAGCTCGGGACCTTCGCCGCGGCGACTCGGACTCGGCTGGGAAGACATCCCCACGCTGGACTCCTTTGGACTAAAAGCCCTGAAAACGCGGCTCACGCCGTTCGGCATAAGCGATCATCGCTTCTCGCATGTCCGTACTGGTGAAAAGGATGTGTTGACATCTGCCCTCGTCTTCGATGGATTCGTCAAAGCTCGATGTGTAGCTGGAGTTGAGCAGGCGCTTAGACAGGCTGAGGGCCAATGTCGGGCCGTTGGCCAAGCGCTGCGCCCACTCGTCCACCGCCTCGTCCAGTCGGTCGGCGGCGACGACCTTGTTGACTAGTCCGAGCGCCGCCGCTTCGTCAGCGGACACCATGTCGCCGAAGTAGGCGAGCTCCTTGGCCTTGTGCAGCCCGATGAGACGAGGGAGCACCCATGAGTTGCCCCCGTCGAGCGCAAGTCCGCGCTTCGAGAAGATCTCACAGAACCGGGCGCGATCGCTGGCGACGACGAGGTCACACGCAAGGGCGATTCCTAGTCCTACTCCTACCGCCACTCCATCGACCTTGGCGAGGGTGGGCTTCGGCAGGCGATGAAGGCGGATCAGAATGTTGCCCATGGTCCGCATCGATTCCAGGATGGGTCGCTGTTCTTCGTCCCGGTTGCCTCCACCGGACAGGTCGGCACCTGACGAAAAGTTTCCGCCCGCTCCGCTTATGACCAGGGCCCGGACACCAGGGTCCTCCTCGGCCTTTCTAAGGGCGTCATCCAGCTCCAGCCAGGTCTGACCGTTGAGGGCGTTCTTCTTCTCGGGGCGATTGAACGTCAGACTTACGAGCCCACCGTCTCGCTCTACAAGTACATGCTGCACGATGTCTCCTCGAGATCAGTAGTGGTTGAGCAGGTCGATCACTGATGTCGCTTCCTGCCCGAGCATGACTCGACCAACCACGACCATGTGGGAATGCCAGTGATCTTCAGCTGCAGCCGCCTGCCCTGATTCGATCAGGGAGACCAGCCTCCGTTGGGAGCGCAGGCCGCGACGGCGAATCGCCAGCGTGTCCTGCGCCCCGTCGGACTTGCTGACAGCCGTCACGGCCCGAGACACGATTTCGTGGAGCATCTCGGCCAAAATGCTGAGGGTCTGGTTTCCCGCCAGAGCGACGAGCCGTTCGTGGAACTTGGCGTTTGCCAGTCCGAAGGCCTCGGGATCCGCGACCGAGCTCTCTTGCTCGTCGATGAGCCTTCGGAGCTCCGCGGCCGAAGACCTACGGGATCGGGAGGATGACACGACGCGGACGGCCATGGGCTCGAGGAGGCTACGGGCGTCGTACACGTCGGCCAGAGAGACGTTGCGGGCTTGCAGGACCAGGGCGGCCGTACGGGCGGTCATCCGCTCGCTCGGCTCGTGCACGACCACGCCGCCGAGGACCCCGCGGACGACCGTCACGAGGCCCTCCGCCTCCAGGATCCGTAGCGCCTCGCGAAGTGAGGGCCGTGACACGCCAAATCGTTCGACGAGCTCNNGTCCGAGGGAGTCACCCTCTGACAGCTCGCCACTCACGATCTGGGCGCGAACCTCGGTAGCGATCTGCTTGGGCTTCCCGCGGGGCCGGGATCGTTCGGTCTGACCAGACGCCACCGTTGCGCTAACCCCGAGAAGCGCTCGGAGCGGTCCGAACGGGTCGTGTGAGTCGCATCAGTTCGAACATGTTGGAGGACATGATCTGCTCGACCGCGCTCGACGGCAGGTCCCCGAGCTCGTCGCGCCAGCTGGTGGGATCCTCCATTCCCTCCGGATGTGGATAGTCCGATCCGAAGCAGACCCGTTCGGGGCCGATTAGCTCGATCAGACCCGCAACCGACTCCTCCCAGAACGGGTTGACCCAAACGTTTCGACCGAAGACCTCGAGGGGGTGCTCCGCGAATTCCTGGGGCATCTTCTTGTAGGCCAGCTCGAGGTTCTTGAGGAGGACGCCCACCCAGCTGCCGCCATTCTCCACGCTGATCAGCCTGACCTCCGGGAACCGCGAGAGCATTCCGTGGCAGATCGCGGACGCCAGGGTGTCCTGGATCGAGCGTCCCCCATCCGCAACAGCAGCAAAGGTGGCGGGGCGGAAGGCGACGTATTCCTTCCCGCCGCTTCCCTCCCACGTGTTGAGGTAATCCTGATAGCCGCTGTCGGATGCGTGCAGGGCGACCAGGACCCCGGACTCCTGCACCCGGGCCCAGAACGGGTCGAACTCGGCGAGGAATGGGGACCTCGTGCCGCGCAGCCCGCTGACCGGTGCCGGGCGCATGAGCACCGCTCTGGCGCCACGCTCGAGAAGCAGCTCGAGCTCCGCGATCCCTGCATCCACATCACAGGGGTTGATGATCGGGGTGGCGAACAGGCGCGACTCGTACTCGTAACCCCACTCCTCGAACAGCCACTCGTTGAACGCGTGGATCGCTACTTGGGTCAATACCGGGTCGTCGAGCAGCCTCTCCTCGATGAGGCTGGCCAGCGTCGGAAACACGAGCGCGGCCTCGATCCCCTGCTCGTCGAGTAGCTCCAAGCGGGCAGCCGGCTCGCGAAACGCCGGTATGCACGCCATCGGCTTGCCGGTCAGCTCGCGAATCGTCCTACCCTCAGGATTCTTGCCGGCGTAGAACGCCATGTGGGCCCCGGGTCGAGCAACGACCTCGAAGGTCGGGTTGGGGATGAATTCCGTGATCGTGTTCCGCACGATCAGCTTTTTGCGGCCTCCGATGTCAACGAAGCGGAACAAGCCCCGGTGGGTGGTCGGGAGGTGGCGGGTGAAGGCGTCCTCCGCTTCGTACAGGTGATTGTCGGCGTCGAACACCGCGAAGTCGACCGGCTGTGGCATGACGACGTTCTATCATGGGTGAAGCGGCACTTTCACTATTCGCAACTGGCGCTGCCCTGGATATGGTGTTGGCGATGGACCTGAGCCTGACCGACGAGCAGGAGCACCTCGTCGCCGCGTTCTCGAGCCTCCTCGCCAAGGAGTCATCGACGGATCGGGTCCGTGCCGCCGAACCAGGCGGCTTCGACGATGCCCTCTGGCGTTCACTTACTGAGGTGGGAATCGTCGCGATGGCGGTGACCGAAGATCAGGGTGGCTGGGGTGCGTCGATGGTCGACCTGGCTTTGGTCGCCGAGCAACTAGGCCGGGCCATGGCGCCCGCCCCGGCCATCGAGGCGCAGGTGGCCGCCGGGCTGCTGTCTTCAATCGGGGGCCGCGCCTCACGGGATCTGCTCCACGACGCTCTGTCCGGCGATCGAATCGTGACCCTCGCAGTACGGCCGGCGGACGCTGGCGTCGCCACGCTCGTCCCGGCAGGGACGATCGCGGACGTCGTCCTGGTGCTCGCCGGTGACCGGCTCCTCGCGGTCTCGATGAAGGGAACCAAAAGACGACTGATCCAAAATCTGGGCGCCATGCCGCTTGCTGACGTGCAAGTCGGACCCGACTCGATCGAGCTGAGTGCCGGTCCGGCGGCCCGGGCGGGATATGAGTCCGCCATCGACCGCTGGCTCACGCTCACGTCGTCTGCGCTCGTCGGGATCGCATCCAAAGCCCACGAGTTGACTTGCTCCTACGCCAGAGACCGGCATGCCTGGGGGGTGCCGATCGGCACGTTTCAGGCCGTGGCCCATCCGCTGGCCGACTCCGCCACGGCGATCGACGGAGCCCGCCTTCTTTCGTTGAAGGCAGCCTGGAGTGCGGACCGCGACTCGCCACGCCACCGGGAGTTGAGCGCCATGGCCTTCGCCTACGCGGCCGAGTCAGCGCGTCAGGCCACCTATCAAGGCGTGCACTTCCATGGCGGCTACGGCTTCATGCTCGAGTACGACGTACAGCTGTACTACCGGCGGGCTCGGGCGTGGGCGCGCGTGTGGGGCGAGCCCAGGGCCGCGTTCCTCCGCGCCGCGCGAGCCCGGTACAACCAAGAAGGCGGGATTTGAGATGGACTTCGACTTTGATCCCGAAGCGGAGGCGATCCGATCGGAGGTGCTCGAGTTCCTGGCCACCGAGCTCACCCCTGAGCTGGTCGAGCACTTGTACCGGACCGGGGTGTCGCACGAAGAGCGGTTCGCACGAAGCCTGGGCGCTCGGCGATGGATAGCCCCGGACTGGCCCAGCGAGGACTCCGCTCCGTTGGATCCCTTCTCAGTCCACGTGCTCACCGACGAGCTCAATAAGGCCGAGGCGCCGGTATACGCCACGGCGACGACCATGATCGTGGCGAGGGCGATCCGTGCCGTCGGGTCGGAGCAGCTGAAGGCCGACGTCCTCCCTCTAGTGGTGACAGGGGAGATCACCATCGCATTGGGGATGAGCGAGCCGGAGGCGGGCTCGGACGTCGCATCAGTCCAGACGAGAGCCCGTCGTGAAGGCGACGACTGGGTCATCAACGGTCAGAAGATGTTCACCACAAATGGACATGCAACCAACTACGTGTTCCTTCTCGCTCGAACGAGCGCGGAAGGGCCGAAGCACAAGGGCCTGACCACCTTTCTCGTCCCAGTTGACGGGCCGGGGGTAGAAGCCCAAGCGGTCTACACGCTCTCCGGAGAGCGGACCAACATTGTGTTTTACAATGACGTGCACCTGGATGACCGGTGGCGTATCGGCGAGGTCAACGGCGGCTGGCAGGCCTTGATGATCTCCCTACAGGACGAGCATTCCGCCGGGTTCAGTCCCCACCTGGCCCGGTTGCTCGAAGAGACCGAGGGGTGGGCACGAGAGCCGAGAGGGGTGGGCGGCGAGGCTCCCATCGTCGACGAGGCGGTCCAGGAACGTCTGACACGCTGCGCGACCGACCTCGAGGTGGCTCAGCTCCTCGAAGTACGAACGACGTGGATGGAGGCCAACGACGTCGTCCCGATGGCCGAGGGTCCGATGTCCAAGCTCTATGGTACGGAGGCGCTGGTCCGCAACGCCGAGGATCTCTCCGAGCTCGTCGGACCCGACGGTCTGCGCAGCCGCCCGGATGAAACGGCGCTTCGCGGCGGGCGCATAGAGCACGCCCTGCGGTTCTCGCTTGGTACCACCATCTACGCCGGGACCAGCGAGATCCAGCGCAACATCATCGCCGAGCGGGCTTGCCACCTGCCCCGCTGAGCAGCCAACGGTCATGGAATGGTCCCTCTCCGAAGTTCAGGATGTCGTGAGCAGCGCAGTGCCGGAGCGCGACATGTTGGTCTGGAAGAACGTTCGAAGGACTTATGGCGAGGTCGCATCACGGTCGCGTGGGATCGCCTCGTTCCTCGCCGCTAGCGGGATCGGCGCACGCCGTGAACGCAAGGATCTCGAGCGTTGGCAGTGCGGGCAGTCACCCGTAGCGCTGATCCTTTACAACTGTCCGGAGTACATCGAAGCGATGATGGGGTGCTTTCGCGCCCGCGCCGTCCCGTTCAACGTCAACCATCACTATCGACCCGCCGAAGTACGAGAGCTGTTGGAAATCGTCGGCGCCGAGGCGGTCATCTACCATCGATCGCTGAACGGCCTGGTAAGAGAGGTGCTGGAAGACCGCGACCTGGTCCTCATCGACGTCGAAGACGACCCGGCTGCACCAGCACTTCCGGGGAGCACCAACTTCGAGGAGGCCGCCCAGTTCGACCGAACGGGCGAGGCGGCGCTGCCCCACGTGTCACCCGATGACGTCTATCTCGTCTGCACCGGTGGAACCACCGGATCGCCGAAGGGCGTCGTGTGGCGCCAAGCGGACATATTCGTGGCCGCGATGGGCGGTAGTGAGCTCACCACCGCCGACAGCCTCACCGCGGGCGCGCAGGCCGGAGTCGGAGCCTGGTTCGCAGCCCCGCCGCTCATGCACGCCGCCGCACAATGGACGGTGTTCGGCGGGCTGCACTCGGGAGCGACGATCGTGTTACACGATGACCGCCATCCGTTTGATGCCGTCACCATCGTCGAGACGGCCGCACGCGAGCGCGTCAGCCTGATCGCGATCGTCGGCGACGCCTACGCCAGGCCCATCATCGAAGCCCTGAGACGCAACCCGGTTGACCTCTCGTCCCTGCGCAGGATCGGAACCGGCGGCGCCACAACGAGCGTCGACAGCAAGCGAGCGCTGCTCGAGCTCCTACCCCACGTGACCGTTGTCGACGGCTACGGAGCATCCGAAACCGGTGGCATGGCGTTCGGCGCCAACACGAGCGGGGCCATGTCCAAGGGATTCTCGCCCGCGGCGGGCGCCGTCGTGCTGTCCGCCGATCGGAGTCGGATCCTTCAAGCCGGAGATCAAGAGATCGGCTGGGCCGCACGGCGGGGCCGGGTCCCACTCGGCTATCTGGACGACCGCCAGACCACCGAATCGACCTTTCCGGTGATCGACGGGGAACGGGTTGCGGTGCCCGGCGACCGGGCCATGATCGAGCTCGACGGCACGATCCGGCTCCTCGGTCGCGACTCGATGGTCGTCAACACCGGCGGCGAGAAGGTCTTCGTAGAGGAGGTCGAGCAGGTCCTGTGTCGTCACCCCGACGTGGTCGACGCACTCGTGGTGGGACGACCCAGCGAGCGATTCGGGCAAGAGGTGGCAGCCGTGGTCCAGCTCCGCCCGGGCGCCGCCGTAGAGCCGGGTGAGCTGCGGGAGTTCGTCACCAAATCGTTGGCCCGCTTCAAGGCGCCGCGCTCGGTCGCCTTCTGCGACGCCATGGGCCGGCACCCGAGCGGGAAGCCGGACTACCAGTGGGCCCTCCGGGCCGCGGCGGATGCCGTCAGCGCCGTCGATCCGGCCCCCATCTGAGCGTCGGTGTGGGCGTCGATCTGGGCCGTCCGGGTCGCCGTGACCCCCGACGGGCGGCTTGGCGCGTTCGTACGGCGCGGTGAACGGACGGCGGCTACCATTCGAACTCCAATGGAATGGGCCATTGCACTCGAAGGGCGGACCGACCTGGGAGGGATACTTCTCCTCCTCGAGGACCGGGCAGAGGCCGAAAGCATCGCGGGCGAGATGCGCGAGCGCGGCCACCGCGTCGCCGTCCGGCCCTACCCCTTGCGCCCCGCCGCCCCGCCCCTCAAGGCCCGAGCTCGATAGCGTCCCGGCCGGAGCACCACCGCGGGCCGAGGCGAGTCGGCCAGCGGGAGAGCCGAAGTGATCGGGTTTTTACGAGCAAGGGCTCAGCGGTGAATCTTGGCGCTTGACTTCATATGGTGGCGGGCAGAAAGCGACCGAGAGTTGAGTACAGGAGCCACAGAGAGGCCAACAGAATCGGCGTCGTAATGATGTAGCTGGACCACCGCGGCAAGCGTCGGTAGGCGACCACCGTTAGCCCGGCCACGACGAGGAAGACTCCCAGGAATAAGCCCAAGGCCAGCCCGGCGCCGCCGCCTCCGGCTGAGACGCCCTGCGATGCAGCCAGCACCGTCGGTCGGCCCGCCGGCGCCGCTTGCGGCGCGCCCACCAAGCGGGCGGTCACGACCAGTCTGGAGCTGGCCCACAGGTTGGCCGCCGTGACCAACGTGAGCTGGTTGTCCGGCGTCGCCTCAAACGGTTGCGCGCTCCTCGATGGGACCGTCCGGTGACCCGTTACGCGATATGTCGCTGGGCCCTCACCGGTGAGGACCTGGATGGCGTCGCCGGGACGAAGCGATCCGATGGATCCAAAGGGCCCGCCGAAGAGGAGCGCATGGGCAGCGATCACGCTATTGCCGGCCTGACCCGGCATGGGAGACACGGGCAAGTGGCCGGGTCCCTTCCTCAGCTGGTCGGCCGAGGTCCCTTCGACGACAATCTGATGCAGCCCGATGGCCGGGATGTCCAGTCGAGCGACCGGAGAGCCCATTCGGATGGAACCACCTATGGGAGCCTGGGCGTTGGCGAGCACCGTGGCCAAGTGCCGCTGCAATCCGGCTTGGGCCCTGGACTCCGGGAAGGCGGACAGGAACCCGACGAACAGAATGAAGCCGAGGAGAACCGCGGCCCACGCCACCAGTATGGTTCCGAGCCGGCCTCGGATTCCGGGCCGACGACGGGGGGCGAGACGACCGGGCAGCCTCGGTCGGTCGTCTGTGATGACCTGGATCTCTCCGGTCGGGTCGTCCGGCGCAGGGGTCATCACCGAAACCGAGCCACCACCGGCGGCATCTCTCACGTCCACGACCTCGAGGTCGCCGGAGCGCCGGCTCCCCCCGATCACGAGGGCTTGCTCCGGCGTCGCGGAAGGGGGAATTCCCAGCCCAACACGGCTCCGGCCAATCCGAGGGCCAGGGCCAGGCCCAAGATGAGGGGTAGCAGCCACCAGGCGGTTCGCACCAGGGCCGCTATCGTCACAGGCCCTTCGAACTGCTTGACCACGCCGCCGGGCCCCGACGATCCGTTCCCGTTCAAAAGCTGCGACCCTGGCGGCGTCGCGGGTCCCGTCGCGGTCGCACCTGCACTAGTCCCGGTTGAAGCCTGGGCCGTGCTGGCGACAATCGACGTGGGAATGGTCGTCCCCTCGGGAGTGACACTGGACGTCTGGCCAGCAGTCGCCACCCCGTTCAATGCGGCGGTGGCGGCGACGGCGTCCTGGGCCGTCAGCGAGCTGGGCAGCGGGCTGTACCCGTAGGGCAGGACTCCCGTGGACTGGCCGGGTCCGGCCACGTACCGGATGAATTGCGCCAAGGCGCCGGCTTCGGTCTCGCTCAGGTTGCTGGTCGGAACGAAGGCGTAGTCCACTTTGGTCAGCGGATAGGCGCCTGCGACACTGGTGGCGACCGGGGGTTTGAGGGTGCCGTCGGGATTGTGGCTCATCGCTCCCACGCCCAGCGCCAGGCTCTGCGGGCTCGGAGCCGTGAAGGCGGGGAAGCTGCTGAGGGTCTTCGGGGCGCAATGGCCCGGTGACGTTTCGGTCACGTAATCACCGATCGTGGAAGTCGAGCTGGCCGCGCTCAAGCTGGCCGCCGGCTCGGCGGCGCGGGTCGCCGAGGTGTAGTCGAGCTCGGCGAACATGGCGGCCTCGGTGTCGACCACGGGGGGCATGGACGCCGCCGCCGTGCCGCCAGGGCCCTCCGGGTTAAAGCCTGCGGGAACGCCGTAGAAAAGGTCGTCCACCTCCTGGAGGAGGTTGGTCAATGGGTTGTAATACCCGCCCCAACTGGGTTGGGCCGGGTTCTGCTCGAGATCCCGGAATATCGTTGTTGGGTACGAGATCCCGGCCCAGTTGGAGTTGAGCTTGGCTCCGCATACGTCGTCTCCCGCCAAGAAGGCCCGGGCGTCGGCGTCGTCGGCGATCCACTGGGTGATGATCTCGGTGTCGTCGGCACCCGAGCCTTCCAAGAGCGGCTCGATGACAGCCAAGTCCCCGAACCCGCCCGGGAAGGTGACGCCGGGGTTGAGCGCCTGAAACTCTGGGTCCGCGGTCAGGGGGTATATGTCTGCCGAGTCTGCGTAGGTGGGGTTCCCGTCGGTGGCCGAGTCGGTGACGAGCATGGCCACCAGCCTCGGCGTCAGCCGGACAGTGGTGACCGGCGTTCCTTTGACCTGATCCGAAATCCGGAAAGCTATCGCGGCGCCGGACACGTCCAGGGGGGCGGCGGCGTACGACCCACCGTTGGGCCCCGACGACGGGGGTAACGCCGCCAAGGCCACGTCGGTCGAACCACTTTCGAAAGCGCTCCGGGCGACCACCTCACCGGTAGTGGTGGAGTCGACAGCTATAGGACTGGTGGCACGGCACAGCTGGCCGGCCCACGCTTCGATTGCGTAGGAGGCGCTCCCTGCACCCTCGACACTGACCTGTGGCGTGGTGGACGCCGGTGGAGGGCAGACCGTACTAGACCCGAACGAGATCGGGACCGACGGCGCCGCGTCGGCAAGCTCGGTCCAGTCCCCCTTCTTCAGCCGATCCCCGGGGAAGTTGGGGTATGGCGAGTATTTGTCGAAGAACTTGCCGAAGTCGATGACCTTCAACACGCACGGGTCGCTCTGGTCGCACTGGATGTTGAACGACGGAACCGCCTCGGTCCCGTCCATGAAGCGCTGGTTGCTGTGCAGCGTGCCCTCTTGCACCTGGAAGCCGATCTGCCCGGTGCCAGACGGGCCGGTTACCCCCCAAAGCCCGGAGCTGTTGAGCAAAGGGTCGACCATGTTGCCGTCGCCGGGCTCGATCGGGTAGTTGGGGGGCAGCTGGGTGTAGCAGTCCCTCGTGAAGTAGTAATTCCCGTCCGGAAGCCGATCGGGTGCGACGCACTCGTACACGCCGACCACGTCCGCGTAACGGACCGTGGAGGAGTTGGGGTCCGGTGCGGTGGGTGTGAAGCCCGACCAGTTCACGGTGACGACCTGCTCGTTCCCGATGTCGGTGTCGGGCGCGATCGACGCCTGAGGTGTCGCCCCAGCGTCGGAGGCGGCCAAGGTCGAAGCTCTACTGGCTGGCGCGGTTGCGACAAGAATACTGCCGATCAACCCCGCAGCCACCAGGCCGGCGAAGAGACGCCTCCTGAGCAACTTCAGGGGTTTCTGGCCTTCTCGCGACATGTGCAGACGCCCTCGTCGAGTCGTTGGAGGCGGAGCGGACAAGTGATAACCCGAGCGGCCTACGCGGCTCGAAGCTTCACCGCGACAGTGTAACGATCAGCCGCTTCGGTGGGGGCGCCACGGAGCACGCCATCTCCTTGAATTCAACCGCTGTTAAGGCTTAGTTTCCTTCAATCAACTCGGGACGCTCCCCGACTATCTCGGGACGCTCTCGATGCCTCGCTATGTCTCCTCCGGCACCCGATCGACAACTCCTTGGCTCGACACGGCTTGGCCGGACGGCCGGTTGCGGAGTTACGGGTCTTGATCTGACTGAACCCCGGAAGATCAGACTCCGCTGGTCGACCGCTGGACGCGAGAAANNCCTTTCTACTGCTTTGTTTGCTTGTCTGGTGCTGCTATGTCTAGCTAGGGGGTAAACAGCCGGCAGTAGCTGTTCGGGTAGGACCCACCGGTCGGAGCTTTGACCAACGTCTCGAAGCCGTTGCTCGTGATCTCCGAGGCGTACTTGTTGCCGCAGTAGCCCGTCTTGGCCTTGCTGGCGCCGGCGTTGATGGCCACGATGTCGTTGATGGCGGTGGCGTACGCAGCAGGTGCAAAGCCCGCGCCCGAGCCCAGAAGGCTGTCGGTGACGTGGTAAACGAAGCGGGATGCGCAGAAGCCCGTCGCACTCGCATCGGTGCAAGCGTCGCCAGTGACGTTCTCGTCAGCGTTTGCCTCCGAGTAGTTATCGGTGGAAGCGTGTCCAGCGGCGCCTACTGAGGTGTACGGGGAGACGCCGTTGATCTCGCCAAGGGTTGCTCCGCCCGTGGCGCCGGTGTTCGCCGCATTTTGGGCATTCCAGACCGACGCACTGTAGGGGTAGATGGCCTCAGCGGACACGAAGCTGCCCTGCGAAGCTATGGACTCACCGGAGTTCTCCTCGCCGTAGGTGGCGCAGGAACCCGGGTTGTTACCACCGTTGAACAGCGTGTCGAAGAACGACCCGGTGCCCGACCCCAACTGCGGGTACCACAGCTGGATTGGAGCGTCGGGCCCGGTGTAGCCGGTGATATCGGTGATCTGGTCCCAGTTGGTGATGGTGCACTTGACGATGCCCTCCAGGTCGGTTGTGGTCAGGTTGCTCGGACCGTCCGTGCCGGGGAAGGTCGACCAGCTGACGCCGTCGAGAGCGAAGGCCCAGAACAACAGGTTCGAGTCATCGGAGCTCTTCGGCCCCCGCGAGGATCGGGCGTAAGCGATGTTGCCTTGCCCGTTGTCGGCTACCAGGGCGGCGATTCCGGCGCTGGAGCCGTCTGGCGGCAGGTTTCCCGTAGCCCCGTCGCCGGGGATGCAGTCAGGCGCGTAAACCGCGGTACCGGCGGCTTCAGCGTTGTTGGCGACCTCCGACGCGACCGGGATGCTGGTGGAACCCTGAGCGACCGCCGCGGATGTGACGAAGGTATCCGCGGTGGCGCCGGAACCGACGGTGATGTTCTTACCCGACTGGAGCGCGGCAGCAGTGGGACCCACCGTCAGGGAGGTGTAGGTATTCCCTGCGGTGAGCTTGGCCGACAACGCGGCGTTCTGCAGGCTGCACGCGTAGGTGATCTTCTTGTGCACGCTGTCCTTGGCCACCTTGTCCTTCAAGGGCGTGTTCCCGCAGTAGTAACTGAAGTCGAGCACCGGCGCCGAGTTGGCGATGGTATCGCCGGTGGTGCTGGACTGCGCCGAGTCGTACGCGGTTGCAGTGGAGTTATCGAGACAGTAGATCGTGTCGGAGCCTACGGCATTGAACACGTAGTTCACGGTTCCCGCATACGCGGCGCCGCCCCCGAGACTCGGTAAGACCACGCCGGCTACGAGAGACACGACGCCGGCAATGACCGTGGAACGCTTTCCTATTCGTAACAAAGTTTCCTCCTAGGGTGGGATCTCAGCGTGCGTACCCCAGGCCTGCCCCTTTTGGTCGCATCCCAAGATACGGATCCTTTGTAACTCACCGAAGTGAACGGCGGTTGTACGAGCAGGGATTCAGCGGTGAATCTTGGCGCCCAATTTCACAGGGCTTTCAGGTGGCGGCGGGCAGGACCGGCGTCGTGGATGACGTAGCTCGACCCTCGGGCAAGCGCTTTAGCCATCCACGGCGAGGGAATATCAGCCACGGCTTCAGGCATCGGGCCGACGGAGGTCGCGCGTCTTACCAGAGGCATCAGGGAGTGGTCGCCGTGATCGGCAGCCCGAGGTCTCTTCGTACGTTGTTGGAGTCGGTCTGCTCGGCAGACAGGTACTCGGAGAACGTTTGATTGTTGGCAGCAGCTGGATCGGTGAGCTGTAGCTCGAGCTGTGAGTCAATGGCGTTGAACGTCGACACAAGTCCGCGGACGTCCGTCTCTGTTCGGCCCGGCCAGGCGACCCCCAACAGTGCGGACCCTACCGATTGGAGCGAGGACCGCAGGCGCGGGATCGACTCCGTCTGCTCAGCGCTGGATTGGTATTGGGCCTCGGCTTGCTGGAGCGGCGTGACGATATTGACGTACTCCGCTCCCAGGCCGGCCGGCCCGGTCTCCGTGTTCGAACCGCTACCGCTACAGGCTGACAGGACGGCCATCAGGGTAACGATCAGAACGACCACCGCGCAGGAGAACCGGCGCGGCCAAACACTCGTGGCCACCGACCTGCCGTGCTGGCGCAGCAAGGGCGCGGGGAGACGACTGGCGCGCGCTCCTACCCAGATATGACCGTGACCACGCATGCTTTTTTATACCTCTCGGAATCGCGCCCTCAGGCCGACGCTAGCCCCTGTGGTCCGGTCCGATCCGCTGAGGGTGGCATTCACTCGCCGTCAACGAGCCGAGATCTGACCCGAGCAGCGCCAGCGGCGACGAGGCGGTGACGCTCAGGGCTTCGGTATTCGGGTGGTGTTAACCGTCTCGTCGTTTGAAGTTAACCCGGATGCAAGGTCCGCCTCCTAGCGTGCTCGGACGGATATGGGCAGCTTCGGTTCTTGCGCGTGCCAACACGTTGGGGGAACGCAACCCGTGGCTCGGTCGAGCAGCAGAGCTCCGGCGTGACCGCCCCCCTCCTGGCCAACGACCCGACGGCGACCCCTCCTGCGCCTGTCGACCGGATAACCGTGGTCGTGCGCCGATCCTTTGGCGACCGGGTATTTCACCTCTCCGCCCGCGCCGCCGGCACTTTGACGTTGGCGTTGATGGTCCTCGTTTTCTATTTCCTACTCAACGCATCAAAGACGTTCTTCAAGGTCGAGAGCTTCTCCAAGTTCATGACCGACCAGGCGTGGGTTCCGGACGAGGCCAACGCCGGGGTCGGATCACTCCTGTTCAACACAATTCTGGTGTCATTCCTCGGCGTGATCATGGCCTTTCCGTTCGCCCTGGCCGCGGCGCTGTACGTGAGCGAGTACGCCCCGAGGAGGCTCCGCCGCTCTCTGACCCTCCTCCTCGACCTGCTGGCGGCGGTGCCCAGCATCGTGTTCGGCATCTGGGGGTTCTTCTTCCTCATGCCCCGCCAGCGCCACTTGAGCATCTGGCTGTCGCACGAGCTCTCGTTCGTCCCCATTTTCAAGGTCACGGACGGCCAGTACGCCGATTCGCCGTTCATAGTCGGCACCGTCCTGGCCCTGATGATCATCCCTATCGCGGCCTCGGTGATGAGAGAAGTATTCTCGCAAGCGCCCCCCGTCGAGCGAGAAGGAGCCTTGGCGCTGGGCGGGACCCGATGGGGCATGATCCGCTCCGTGGTATTGCCCTTCGGCCGCGGCGGCATAATCGGCGGCATGATGCTCGCCCTGGGCCGCGCCCTCGGCGAGACCATCGCGGTCACGATGCTCGTCTCGGTCGTCTTCACCCGCTCCACCCACATCCTTCATCAGGGCTCGAACACCATCTCCGCCCTCATTGCCCTCGACTGGGGCGAGGCCAGCCCCATCGCCCGCAGCGCGCTGATGGCGGCGGGCCTGGTGCTGTTCGTCATCACACTTCTCGTCAACGTGGTGGCTTCCATGATCACCTCGCGGACCCGCTCCGGCTCTCTCACGGAGATATGACCGGTGGCAGAGAGATGTGACCGGTGACTGACAGCAGGACCGACCTCGCGGTAGCCGATGCACCTCCGCCTGCGCCACCAGCCGACCAAGGGTCGGGAAAGCCCGAGCCCGAGCGCATTCGGGTCCGGTCCTGGAGCTGGTCGGAGGCAGCCGAGTTGGGAGGAGTCGCCCTGGCCGCGCTCAGCCTGGTCTGGCTGGTCTACGAGCAGCTGACCGGCCTCAGCGGGGGTCTCGGCTTCTTCCTCTGCTGGTTCGCGACGTTCCTGATCATGTACTGGATCGTCCAGCGGCAGCGCCACGACAAGATGGCCGCTAGGGACCGTCTGGTGACCGTGATGATCGGGGGATTGGCCGCCGTCATCTTCGCCGCCCTGGCCGTGATCATCGGGTACGTCATATTTCGTGGGTACAGCACGCTACGCCTCCACTTCTTCACAGTTGACCAGCGCCACGTCGGCCCGCTGAGCCCGGCAACCGCCGGCGGAGGCCTGGCCGCCATCGTCGGTAGCTTGGAACAGGTTGGGCTGGCTCTTCTCATCTCGGTCCCGCTCGGAGTCGGCACGGCAGTCTTCCTGAGCGAGGTCAAAGGCAAGCTGGGCCGCCCGGTACGGATCTTCGTGGAGGCTATGAACGGCATCCCCTCGATCCTCGCGGCCATTTTCATATACCAGATCTGGCTCATCGAGGCCCACAATCAGGTGTCGGGTTTCGCCGTAGCCATGGCGCTCAGCATCTCGATGATGCCGACCGTAGCCCGGACTTGCGAAGTGGTCCTACGCCTAGTCCCTGGCGGCTTGCGCGAGGGATCGTTGGCGCTCGGTGGGCTCGAGTGGCGCATGGTACGCAACGTCGTCCTCCCGACGGCGCGGACGGGAATCATCACCGCCATCGTGCTGGGCATAACTCGGGTCGTAGGCGCTGCGGCTCCAGCGTTGATCGACGGAGGCGAGAGCAACACGGTCAACTGGAACCCTTTCCACGGTCCGCAGGACGACCTGCCGTATTTCGTATACCGGCTGGTCCGGGAGCCGATCAAGGCCGAGAACCTCCGGGCGTGGACGGGCGCCATGGTCTTGGTAGGGATCGTGTTGGTGCTGTTCATCGTGGCCCGCATGTTCAGCGGAACCTGGCACCCGCTCGGATGGGGGCGGGGGCTGATCGACCGGTCTCGGCGATCGCGATCGCCTCTCATCGAGACTGACGCAACTTCTAACGGAGGTAGCTCATGACCGCCATCGACACGACGCGGCCTGGTAGCGACGCCGCCAACAAGGACGGACCGTCACGGCTCACCGCCCACGGCGTGCACGCCTGGTTCGGAAATCACCACGTACTCGCCGACGTCAACTTGGATATGACGCCGCTCGAAGTCACCGCCCTGATCGGCCCGTCCGGGTGCGGCAAGTCCACTTTCCTCCGGCTCCTCAACCGGATGCACGAACTGGTCCCATCTGCAACGCTCGCCGGCCACATCGAGCTCGACGAAGTCGACATCTACCGGGGCGACCTCTCGGCCACGGAAGTTCGCCGCCGGATCGGGATGGTGTTCCAGAAGCCCAACCCGTTTCCCGCCATGAGCATCGCCCAGAACGTCCTGGCCGGGGCCAAGCTGGGCGGGATCAAGCTCGCCGACCGCGACGCGACCGTGGAGAGGGCCCTGACCCGAGCCGGTTTGTGGAACGAGGTCAAGAACCGCCTCAGCATGAACGGCGGAGCGCTGTCGGGAGGCCAACAGCAGCGGCTTTGCATCGCGCGCGCGCTGGCCATCCAGCCCGAAGTCCTGCTCATGGACGAGCCGTGCTCAGCGCTGGATCCGACTTCCACCCGTCGGGTGGAGGAAACGATCGGAGAGATCTGCTCGGAAGTCACCGTGGTCATCGTCACCCACAACATGCAGCAGGCCTTCCGGGTATCCCAGCAGTGCGCATTCTTCCTGGCCACCGAAGGTGAACCTGGGCACATCGTCGAATCCGGACCGACCGAGAAAATGTTCTCCGAACCCGACGATCAGCGCACCCTCGACTACGTCAACGGACGGTTCGGGTGAAGCGCCTGTGCCGGGTCTCGCTCGTGATTGGCGGCGCCGCGGCCGTCCTGATGTCGAGCGTCCTTCCGCCGGTGCTGCCCGCGGCGGCGGACGAGCCCATATACGGCGAGGGTTCGACTTGGAGCTTTCCCGCTATACAGCAGTGGGAGGCCGACATGGCCAACCAAGGCGAGACGATCAACTACAACTCGGTGGGCTCGACCGCTGGCCGAGTCGCTTTCTACAACGCCCAAGCGGACTTCGCAGTCTCGGAGATTCCCTTCCAACCCAGCTACTGCACTCCCACGGCCCCTCCCGTGTGCGACAACGAGCAGCAGCTAGTCCAGAACAGCGGCCGGACCTACCTTTACATGCCCATCGTGGCCGGCGGTACGTCGATCGGATACAACCTGCAGATCAACGGCGAACCGTTCCGCAACCTGCGATTGAACTCCGCCGCGCTAGCAGGCATTTTCACGGGCGTCATCACCTACTGGGACAACCCGGCCATCGAAGCGCTGAATCCAGGAGTGACGTTCCCCCACATTCCCGTCCACCCCGTCGGTCGCTCCGATGGCTCGGGCACCTCGTACCAGTTCAGCGCCTACCTGGCCACCATGCAGCCCGCGATCACGCACGCTTACTGCGCCCGATTGGGGCTGGTACCGAACTGCCTTCCGACATCACAATGGCCCAACGCTCCGGGTATGACCCTGCAGAACGGGTCCGACGGCGTCGCCAACTACGTCACGGCCACCTACAACAATGGGGCGATCGGGTATGCCGAGTACGCCTATTGGACCGAGAGGAACGCTCCCGTAGTGTCGGTCGAGAACGCGGCCGGGCAGTTCCAGCAGCCCACGGCGGTCAACGTGGCGGTGGCCTTGACGCGGGCCGTGATCGACGGCACTCCCGGGCCCCTGTACCACACGCAGATCTTGTCGGGCGTTTACGTCAACCCGGACCCCCGTACCTACCCGATATCCAGCTACAGCTACATGATCGTGCCGACCAACGACGTGGCCCCGATGGACACCGGCAAAGGCGCCACGCTGTCCAAGTTCATCCTGTACTTCCTGTGCCAGGGCCAGCAGGAAGCGCAGCCCCTCGGGTACTCGCCGCTCCCGCCCAACCTGGTGCAGCTGGGCTACGACGTCAACAACGCCATTCCCGGCGGTACCAAGGTCGGCTTGGCGACCCCAGCCGACTGCAACAACCCCACGTTCCACGGCTTCCTGCAACAGAACGGGATCGGCACGGAGCCGGGGGTGCCCGGGGTCGTGGTGATCGGCATCGGTACGGACGGCACCCAGGGAAAATCCGGCGCCGGCACTGCCTCTCGATCGGCGACCTCGGGTAACGCGGGCGCCGGCAAGTCGAAAACGGGCGCCGGAACCGGATCCGGCGCCAACAACACTGGCGACGGGTCGAACAACGCGGGCCGCGGCCGCCAGTCGACGGGTCCCCAGGCCGCTGCGAAGAACATCAATTATAAGGACCCGTTCTCACCCTCGGTTGGGTGGTGGAGCGTGTTCGTGCTCATCCTCCTTGCCCTCGGCTTCGTGATCGCTCCGTTTCTGGGGACCCGGGGTCGCCCGTCGTCGGGCTGACCACCTCGCTCGACCGGACTAACGTCGTCACCCATCGGGAGGCGACCTCGACACCTGGCGCCGCGACGGAAGACCCGGATTCGGCTCCAGGGATCGGCCCTCCCCCTGGTCCTAATCCTGGTGGCGGTGGCCGCCGCCAATTTCCCCTTCCTGCTGGGGATTACCAACCCCGACCCCGCTCTCATCTATAGCAAGCTGGGGACTCATCTGGGATCCCAGCCACTGCCCGGGATGAACTACGTCGATCCCAACGTCGGTATCACCGCACAGGCGCTTGGGCACCTGGCCGCCATGGACTGGCTGAGGGGACACGTGCCGTGGTGGAACCCCTACGAAGGATTCGGATCTCCGTTGGCCGGCGAGATGCAATCGGCGGCCTTCTTCCCGTTGGTGCTGGTGGACGCTCTCGCCAACGGCCAGATTCTGTTCCGGATCGTGCTCGAAGCGGTCGCGGGGTGCTCCGCTTATCTCCTGTTGCGGAGACTGGTCACATCAACTTGGGCCGCCACCGCGGGCGGCGTGGCGTTCGCCCTCAATGGGACGTTTGCGTGGATGTTCCACGCACCGTCCAACCCCGTCGCATTCGCGCCGATGCTTCTGCTCGGCCTCGAGCAGGCCCGCGAGAAGCCCCGGTCTCGACTGTCGGGGTGGCCGGTGATCGCCTTCGCAGTCGCTCTCAGCATCTACGCCGGCTTCCCTGAGGTGGCCTACATCGACGGATTGTTGTGCCTTATCTGGCTGGTTCTGCGGGCTTCGGACCTGCGCGGCAGGGATCTGCTGCTGTTCTTGGGACGAGTTGCCCGGGGCGTCGGATGCGGTCTGCTCTTGGCCGCTCCGCTGATCGTGGCGTTCGTCGACTATCTGCCCTACGCCAACGTCGGGGCCCATGGCACCGGGTTCGGCCACAGCCATCTGGGGCCCTCCGCCGCGCTTCCCCAGATGCTGCTTCCGTACGTGTTCGGCCCGTTGTATGCATGGACCACTCACACCACGAACCAGGGTCTCTATAACCTCTTCGCCAATGTGGGCGGCTATGCCGGCGCCAGCCTGATCTTCCTCGCCCTTTTGGGGCTGTTCGGCGCCACCCACCGTCGACTTCGCATCAGCCTGGCCGTGTGGATTCTTCTCGCGGTCGGGCGAACTACCGGACTCGCCTTCGCTCCCACCATCATCAACGCCATACCGCTGGTCAAGAACACGGCCTTCTACCGGTATTCACCCCCGAGCGTCTCGCTGGCCCTGACGATTCTGGCTGCTTTCGGAATCGATGATCTTGCTCGGCGCCGGTCCCGGGTGCGGGTCCTGGCGACCGGGGCGATCATGCTCGGGCTCGTGGCGTGGGCTGGCCGTACCGCCGTCACGGGGGCGCTGCGGTCCGTCGTCGGGGTGTCGTCCGCCCACCGGTGGGCTGACTGGTCGATCACCGGCGCGGTGTTGATAGTCGTGGCTCTGTCCGTCGCTGGGATGCTGCGAAGCGGACGAAGCCGGTGCGCCGTCATGGCAGTTGTCTTGGCGATGGAGTCGATGGCCCTGTTCGTCATCCCCACGCTGTCGGTGCCTTCCAGTGGAGTGATCGACACCGGGACGGTCAGTTACCTCAGAGGCCACCTAGGCTCTGACCGGTTTCTGACCTTCGGGCCGATCAGTTCCAACTACGGGTCCTACTGGCAGGTCTCGTCCTTGAACGCCAACGATGTGCCGACGCCAAAACTCTACGATGAGTATTGGGACGGTCCCGTTGACGCTAAGGCGTTTCCGGGGAAGGTCACCGCGGCGAGGCTGCAGATCGTGATGCAACACCTGCCAGCTATTGAGAACGCCGGAGTTGGGTACTTGCTGCTGCCCCCGGGAACGTCGGTGCCGCCATCGGATCACCTCACGGTCGAATATCAGGATGAGGTGGCGACGGTGGTCAAGGTCCCCGACGCCGCTCCGCTCCTGTCGGTTTCGGGAGGGAAATGCCATTTGTTGGCATCCGACGTGAGTTCGGCGACGGCGTCCTGCCAAGCTCCGGGAACGTTGATTTACCGGGAGCTCTACATGCCCGGTTGGTCAGCTTCCGACAACGGCCATAGAGCGTCGGATCGCCCCTACACCAACGTGTTCCAGGCAGTGTCACTTCATCTCGGACTCAACCGGGTGACCCTCAACTTTCGACCACCCCACAGCTCGTGGGCCGAACTGGGTCTCGTCATTGGACTACTGGTGATCATCACTTCGATGATTCTGCGCAGCCGACCCAGCGCAGCCGACCCAACGCCCGATGTCCCGGCGCCCGATGTCCCAGAGCCCGATGTCCCAGAGCCACTCAAGCGCGCTCATGGCCGGTTCGCGCGCTCGGAGGGATTCGAACCCCCAACCTCTGATCCGTAGGTCTCCTCGGCGTGTCGATCAGTGTTGAGTCATAGCCAGTGAGCTGGACTGATGCTCGGGCCGACGTCGGTCAGCGTCAGCTCATGTCGAGTCTCTTGGCTGCCAACTTGGCTGCCAAGTTCGACCGTCTGACCGGAGTCAGAGGTCTCGGCGTCGGCCGGTCCGAGGCCGGACCGCGGACAACGAAGCTCCTCCGCGTCGGGGAACATATAGGTGTGAGCTCGCGGCCGGATCCGGACAGCGACGACCTGGCCGACGAGTTCGTGCGGCGCGCGACAGAGGTGATGTCGTCCGCCGGCTGGGAGCCTGAACCCGACGCGGGGCCGAGACTCGGACGACGCCACCGTCCGGGGGGCCTTGGTCGTTTTTGCAAGCCGGTCGGCGGCGGGTTCGTCGCCCGGGTGCTGTTCGACTCCACGGGGCCACCGGACGACGAGCAAGACGGAGCCGGGTTCGGTGTGACCTTCGACGTCGGTGTCGGGTACCTGCCGCTCGACCGCTTGAGATGGGTGCTCACCGGAGAGCAATCAGCCGCAGCCGGGTCCGTCCACAACGTCGATGATCTGCTCGACCCGGCGACGGCGAACCCTCAATAACCGCTGAGGCACCGAGGTTCGGCTGCTCCGCACATTCGGCGGCCGTCGCTCGACAGAGCAGTTCCTCTCCTTGTCGTGGTCGGGCGACCCGGTTCCGTACCTCGCGATGTTCGACAACTCGCCACTCGAGCAGTAGTGGTCGACGAAATGTCCGCCGATCGGAGACCGTTCCGCCCGTCGCCGTTGAATAACGTGATGTGTCGTGCCGCCTGCACCAACGGGACCCTACGACCAGCCTGAGCGCGGGGAAGAACCACCCGCCTCTCGCCGGCGGGGATCCGCACACCCGCCCCGGCCCACATCCCGGTACGGGTCGACACTCGTAGGCTGCGCCGGTCCCGTCGCCGTCGTCGCGGCAGTACTCCTCACCAACCTGCCGGGACTCGTAGGGATCGTGCACCCCGACCCGCTCGACGTCGTCGGGATGATGAGCACCCACGTGTCCACGATCGTTCCGGGATCATGGTTCACCGACGCCCAGACGGGTTGGACCGCGCAGCCGTTCGGGCACCTGGCGGCGCTCGACTGGCTGCACGGGCACGTGCCGTGGTGGAACCCGTATGAGGGCATCGGTTCCCCGCTCGCCGCCGAGATTCAGGCGGCCGCACTCTTCCCACCGGTGCTGCTGTTCGCCCTTCCGAGCGGATCGCTTCTCTTCCACGTGAGCCTCGAGCTCGCGGCGGGACTCGCCACGTGGTTCCTGCTGCGGGAGATGGGCCTCTCGCGCGCGGTCGCGACCGTCGGTGGCATCCTCTTCGGCCTCAACGGGACGTTCGCCTGGATGCCGCACGAGCCGATGAACCCGGTTCCGCTCCTGCCGCTTCTCCTGCTCGGCATCGAGCGGAGCTACCGGCAGCCCGAACGTGACTCGGGCTGGGTGATAGTGGCGTGCGCGCTGGCACTCTCGATCCTGGCGGGCTTCCCGGAGACGGCGTACCTCGACGGGCTTCTCGCGGCCGCCTGGGCAATCCTGCGGATCCTCCAGGCCTCCGGAGGAGCACGCGTCCGCCTCGCGGTCCGGCTCGCCGGGGGCGGCATCGTCGGCCTGGCACTGGCCCTCCCCCTGCTCGTCCCGGTCGCCGCTTACGTCCCACACACCTTCGTCGGCGGACGTGGGGCCGTCGGCTTCGGGAACATGCACCTCGGCCCCCTTGACTCTCCCCTGTTCGGGATGCCGTACATATACGGTCCGATCGGCAGCTTCCGCGCGGGGGGCAGCGTCGCCACGGACTACTGGGGATCCGTCGGCGGCTTCGTCACGGCGTCCTCCCTCGCGCTCGCAGCCGTCGGTGTGCTCGGGTCCCGTCGCGACCGTGGGCTCAGGGTGATGCTGACCGCTGCGACGGGCGTGGTCGTGGCCTGGACGTTCGGAGTCCGGCCTTTCTCCTACCTGACGTCGGTGCTCCCGTACATGTCGCACGTCTGGGTCGAGCGCTACGTCCCGCCCGTCTGGGAGCTCGGGATCATCCTGCTCGCCTGCTACGGCCTGGACGCACTCGGCCGGGACGGTCGCGCCCGGCTCAGCTCGGGCGTCGCCGGCGTCCTGGCCATCGCGTCGGGCGTCGCGATGGTGGCGGCGAAGGCCGGCGGCGTCGCCGGGGCGATCGCGAGGGTCGACGCGGCCGCGCACGGCTTCTTCCTGGCAACGGTGATCTGGGCAGGAGCGATGGTCGTGCTGGTTGCGGTCCTCGGCGCGCTTGGGCGCCGCAACTGGACGGTCGGCGCCGTCGCCGGGCTGCTCCTCCTCGACGCCGTCGTGATGGCGGGGCTCCCCGAGCTCTCCGCGCCGCGGAGCGTCACGTTGGACGAGGCTCCGATCGCCTACCTCAGGTCGCACCTCGGCCTCGGTCGTTATTTCACATTTGGCGTCTACCACTCCGACTACGGCTCGTACTTCGGCATCGCGCAGCTTGACGACACGGACCTGCCCGTCCCGGAGGCTTGGGCGACCGAGATACGAAGTCAGCTCGCGCCGAACAGCAACCCGGTCCACTTCGACGGCGTGCAGGTCGCATCCTCTGTAGGGCCGTCTCCGGCGGCGCAGGTGTTGTCGCACCTCCAAGCGTATGAGGCCCTCGACGTGAAGTACCTCGTCGCCCCGAGCTCGCCTCCCATATTCGGGAGAGGACCGGTCTACCCAGACGGCCTCGAGCTCGTGTTCCGCGACGACTTCGCGACGGTGTTCGCGCTGCCCCACCCCCGGCCGTACTTCTCGACCAGTGGCCCCGGCTGCGTCCTCACCCCCTCGGGGCGGAACGCCGTGCTGGCGGATTGTCGCGCCCCGACCGTGCTTGTTCGCAGCGAGCTCGATCTCGCCGGCTGGTCGGCGACGATCAACGGCCACTCCGTGCCCGTGCTCGGATACGAGGGGTTGCTCACCTCCGTACGACTCCCGGCGGGCAAGAGCACTGTCGAGTTCCGCTACGCGCCACCGCACATCGACCTCGCGCTCGCCGGCTTCCTTCTCGGCGCGGTTCTCCTCGTCGGGATACCGACGACAAATAGGCGGCGGCGGCGCGGCGGCGAGCGACCAGGGAATGAGCCGCTCGAACGGGCTGACCTCCCGGCGGTGGACCGCCTTGGGGACCTTGAACCTGATGATCCGATCCCACCCCGGTCCGTAGCCCGGGAAGGCGGGCTCGAGCCGGGCGCGCCGTAGCACGAAGGCCAACGTCTCCGGCTCGAAGAACGAGACGTGGACCTCCGGAACGACGTATCGCCAGGACGCGAGTCGATCCCTGGACTTATCTGGCGCGCTCGGAGGGATTCGAACCCCCAACCTTCTGATCCGTAGTTCAAGGCGGATAATCCACCGTCATCCGCCGCCGCTTGCCACACCTGGGCATCGTCCGCGGGCATCCGCTCCCAGCGGGCCACGTCCTCCGACTCGGCTACATGCGCGGCTACACCGGGAGGGGTCTCGTCATCGGCGCCAGCCGGGGTATGCCACTACGCCACGTTCGCGCTCCCACGACGGAAAGTCGAAAAGTCTCGGATTGCGAGACCAACGAACGAAAACCCCTGACGTGCCGTGATTGCAGAGAACTTGAGCCCGAAGGCCGTTCCTCCAGGCTGGCGTCCAAAGGCTCACCCATGCCGGTTCTACCAGCCCCCGTTCGCGTGACATTTTCAGGGGGGCGGACCAGACTCGGGCCGACCCGCCCATATCGCCGACTCGGGCGTGTTGGCGGTTTGGTGATGTCGATCTCGAAGAAGAGCGAGACGGAACGCTCTGGCGCGACGCCGCTAGCGTCAGTCGGGTCGTGCGACGAAAGCGTGTCGCAGGAGGCTCCGCGACATCATCTGTGACGTTTCCACCGTGAAACCGGCCGTCTTGAGCAGAGACTCGACACAAGATGGGGTCATGCCCCAGAAGTTGTTCGAGTAGCCCTCGGCTGGCTCGTAATCGACGCTGATGGCAAGCTGACGTGCAGCAGCACCCTTGCGAGAGGTGTCCCACGGGTTCGCGGCGCCGGTCGGCTGCATCGGGAAGAACGTGGCCATGTTCCGAAAGCCCGGCACCTCGGGTATCGCCAGCGTCTCTAGGATCAGCTTTTCCTTGCAGATACGACGGAGGTTCTGAAGGAAGCCCAGCGGATCTGGCAGGTGATAGAGAACACCGAAGCACCACACCACGTCGAACTCGCCGATCTCCTCTTGCAGCGAAGGTGACGTTGCGTCGTACTTCACGAACTCGACCTTCGAGTCCTCTCGTGACACTCGGGCGGAGAAGTCTGGAGTCTCGTCTATGTCCACCAGCACGACCCGAGACGCCCCCGCGGCCTCGGCCTCGAAGCTGTACCGGCCGTTGATGCCCCACATCCCGCCGATGTCCACGAACGACCGGCCCGGCGCATACCGCCTTACGTAGTCCAGAGCCATGAACGGCTCGCCCTGGCGCTTCGCCCGAAGTTGATGCCATTTCGACCTGATCCGATGAACCCACGCCTGCTTGTAGCCCCACACCTGGATTCGGTACATATGCCAGCGTAGATCTCGGTCCTCATGCAGCGCACCACCGTTTCAGGTTTTCGTACCGGCCCGTGCGGCTTAGGCAGCGAGAAGCTGAGAAGCCGTTCCGTTCCAGTCGAGCCGCATCGTGTCGGTGGGAGTATCGGGCAGAGTTAGCTTGACGCCGAGTTCCCGTTCGAGTTTTCGATACTGCCGCTCGGTGGAGTCGTTGAACTCCAGTTGAAAGCCGCTCGCCTCGGCCATCATCTTGCCCAGCAAAGTCGCCTTCTTGGTGGCGCTGATCTCCATGTTCATGACCTCGGCCACCGCCGCCATAGGTGCCACTACCGCCATGTCGAAGCCCACCTCGCAGAACGTGGCGTGGGCCAACGACTCCAGCTTCGCCTCGGTGATATCGGCCACGACTCCGATCTTACCGCCGTGCCGTGTCGCCCACGCCTGCCTCAGCCGGTCCTGACGAAGGCGGCACTCGTAACGCAGAATCCGCGTTGCTGACGCCAGATTCGACTCCAGGTATTTGTCGTAGAGGCTGGCACTCCAGGCCCTCTTGGTCCGAACGATGAGCATGTTCGTCTGGCCCCGCCCGTCGGCCTCCCTAGTGACCCTCAGTCTGCGGTCACGGGGCACACCAGCGAGACCGTCAAGGAGGGCCGGGATCATCTGCACCTCGCTGAAGTTCACCACCACGTCGAGGCGGAGCACGTCGGCAAGTTCGACATCGTCGAGGCGGACGGGGAAGTAGGTATCAACCTCGTAGAGAAGGTCGGCCAATACGAGTGGCAGGTCGGCCACCGACAGAGGGACCACATTGTCGCCATACTCCCTCCTGGCGACGGAGACCTCGATGAACGCCTTGCCATCGGCCAGGTAGACCTCACCGCCGCCCGGCAGAAAGAAACCCTCGCCCCGTCGGGTCGGTGCCAGATCCCATGCGGCCTGCGTGTGGCCATCGGTCGGCACCCGAAGGCGAACGGTGTCGAGCCCGACCACTATCAGGCGGCAGACGCAGCGGAGCGGAGCCGTTCCACGTACTCGACCAGAGCGGCGACCGGAACACGGACAGCACGACCGATTCGGACAGTCTCGATGTCGCCGCAGGCGATCAACTCGTAGAGCTTCGACCGGCCAAGGCCGAGCCGACGGGCTGCTTCGGGGATGGGCAGAAGGAGATCTTCGCTGGACATGAGTCCACCGTCGTCCATCCTGGCTTTGACAGAAACTAGTAGACTATGATGTGACTATGACGCAGATGGCCGACCTCCTGGCCGAAGGAAGGTGGTTCCAGAATGGTCTCGGCGTTGGGGACAGCGGGCTACTCGACCGTGATCTGCCGATAGGAACGTGGGTTGTTCCAGCGGAGGTCCGCTTACGGGGCGACTGGCTTCACTACCGCTGGGCCACCCGTGACCGTGGGCCCAGCCGCCCTCAGACCGATCCGGGGGTGCTCGACGGGCTACTCGCCGCCACCGACGACGACGAACCCGATGGCGAGGCCGTGCTCGACTTCGCCCGGCGATGGGGCGTCATCGAAGCTTGCCCCCACGGCCTGCCGTCCAGCCATCATCCTGCTCGAACCAGTCGCACTGGCCCGACCTGCACGCGGATACCAGTCCGGCAGGATCGCACCGGGATGATCGACTGGATGAAAGAACCACTCTCGGCGTGGCAGAACCTGGGGCAGAGAGCGCGGGCCGCGTTGACCGTGGCAGCCAGCGTCCACGATCAGAAGCCCGCACCCTGGCGGACCTGGAGCGATGCCGCATGGGACCTACCGCAGTCCAGTGGGTCTGAGACTCGGTTCATAGCCGCCACCGAACGCCCCGCCCTGGCCGCTGCTGTGGACACGTGGCTCGCTATCGGCGGGGTCGGAGTTGAGTTCGTCTGGAGCGAGGACCGACCCGTCCTCAGCCTTCGCCCCCGAAGCCTCGTAGGAGCCATCGCTCTCCAGCTCGCGTACTCCACTTCCCGAGTGGATGGCCTCCGGCTGTGCTTCGACTGCGGACGGCCATACACGCCAGACCGTCGGCCAGCACCGAAGCGGCGGAGTTTCTGCCAGGAGTGCGGACTGAGGGCAGCACAACGGCAGGCATCACGGTCCTATCGGCAACGTAAGAAGGATTCAGAGAAGGAGTACACCAATGGCTAAGCGTCGAGGACACGGAGAAGGTGGCGTCTACCACCGGGCCAGCGACGGCCTCTGGGTCGGCTCGGTGGAGTTGGGTTACGACGGGGGCAAGCGCCGACGCAAGACTGTGTACGGCAAGACCAGAGCCGAAGCCCTGCGGAAGGTCAAAGAGGTCCAGAGGACCGTCGATGCCGGGTTCACGGTCAGCGACGAACGGACCACGGTGGCCCAGTACCTCAACTGGTGGGCCACCACCGTGCTGCCCGGAACGGTCAAGGACACCACCGCCGACGGCTACCGCTGGATCATCGACCACTACATCACGCCCCACATCGGGAGGCACAAGCTGACGAAGCTCCGAGCCGAGCACGTCCAATCCATGCTCGCGGCGCTGGAGTCGAAAGGACTGTCGGCTCGCACCAGGCGACAGGCCCGCACAGTACTTGGCCGGGCAATCCGCCACGCCGACAAGTGGGGCATGGTGCCTCGGAACGTCGTGGCCCTGGTCGATGCCCCGGCCATCGGAGACAGCGAGACCGGGGACGCATTGACGATCACCGAGGCCGAAGCCCTGATCCGAGCATCAACCGGCGACAGCATCGAGGCATTGGTGAGGGTCGCACTTGGTCTCGGCATCCGCCGCGGAGAAGCTCTGGGCCTCATGTGGTCCGACATCGACATGGAGCACGGCCAGTTGACCATTCAGCGCACCCTCAAGCGCCGGACTGGCCACGGCCTGGTCGTAGATACGCCGAAGACCAAGAAGGCCATCCGCACGCTTCCGCTTCCGACGGTCTGCGTCGATGCCCTCCGAGATCACAAAGCCCGGCAAGGCGAGGCACGTGAACACGCCGGGCGATCCTGGCAGGAGATGGGCTTCGTGTTCACGACGCCCATCGGTACGCCCGTAGACCCGAGGAACCTGACGCGCGAATACCACCGCCTGACCAAGCTGGCCGGTCTCGGCCCCCGCCGGTTCCACGCCCTCCGCCACTCCGCCGCCACGATCATGCTGGCGCAGAAGGTACCGCTGGAAGTCATCAGTTCCGTTCTTGGCCATGCTGGCTACGCCATCACCGCTGACATCTACGCCAAGGTCGGATTAGTGCTCCAACAGGAGGCCGTCGATGCCATGGACCGAGCCATCCAGGGCATGCTCTCGGCTCCGTGTCAAGACCCGGTACCCGGGT
>PMHU01000154.1 GCA_003156795.1 Acidimicrobiaceae bacterium | reverse complement strand
TACACATACACGTTCTGATCGGTAACCAGCACGATGCGATGGAAGTAGAACGTCAGGAGGCTGATCGCCATCTCGATCAGAGAACCGACCGTCGGTACGAACCGGGCGACGTCCTCCACCACGCCGATCAACAGGGAAGTCAGCAGGTTGTTGAACGCGAAACACACCGCCACGCCCTGCTCGTTGACATGGGCGCGCTTGGCCACCCGCTGGGCCATGCGCTGGTTGTATTTCCGTATCGCCGGACCGGCGTAATAGGGACCGCTGGAAGCGCTCATTAAGGAAAACCTAGAGGACAGCCCCCCGGGCCGAAGGCCCGTTGGCCGGATTTCGGCTTCCAGCTGGACAGTCCCTTACCGTTCGGTTGCTGCACCAGGCAGGGGGAGACGTTTGGAAATACCGACGAGGCTGATACCACCGACGGCAAATGATGAGACGCCAGCGGGTTTTGATCACGGTATGACGCGAACTGAGGACTTCCTTCGGAGCCCTCAGTTGCAATCACCCGCTCGAACCGTCAGGTGGCCGAATTCGTCCGCAAGCGGATCGAGAACCCTTTCTAGACAAAGGGCAGATCGCCGGCGAGATGGGCCTCCACCAGCCCTGGGACGCCTTCACCCTGCCGCGGCCGGTTGCGACCCACAGGGCGCGACCGAGGCGCGCCGTCTCCTCCTCCCTGCCGAAAGGCGGAGCGCCGTGCCCGTGCGAAAGGCGCTCTCACCCGCACCAGCGGCGCGCTCCTCCAACTCGAAGCGCACTAGATCGAGGTCACGTTGGTTTGATGGTTGAACTCCGTGAGGTTTCAAAAAGTCTGCCCCTCACGCGACTAGGTCGTATTCGTGGATCAGCCCGCCGAGCCCGGGCTCAGACTTCGACGCGGGCATCACGTCGGATCATCGAGTGCTCTTCCCGGCTCTTCCCGTTCGGCACTTATGGGCGTGTGGAAACACCTGAACTGAGCCACGACGCTGAGTCAGTCTGTGCCTGCCTCAGGTCCCGCCAATTCCAGCGAAACCACCGTGGGGCTTCCTCCCAAAGATCAGGTAGACGATCGCCCCGAAAAAGTGAATCACGATGATGAGGATGGTCCACGCCCACTTGGGCAGGTAGCGGACTCCTCGGCTCGGTAGAGATCAACAAGGCAGAACACGTCGAGCGCGAGCACAATAATAAGGATCGGAATGAGTACTGCCATCGGGGCCTCTTTTTCGTATGATCTAAGTATCAGTGTAGTTGCCCATTCCCCATGGACCGACTCGCTACGGGCGTCACACGACGAAGTTGTGAGGGTGCCATTGGACCCCGTCCGACTCGTAAACGACCCGACGTCATGACCGTCGTCCTCACCCCGGGCGAGCGTGCCGCCTTCAAAAGCTGCCGGCGGGCCTGGGACCTGGGGGCCCCGGGGCGGCGCAACCTGGAGCCAGCCCGGGCCGATGACACGCCCGATCGCGACCGACTGATCCGTGACGCGTTGGCCGTCTACTACTTCCCCGGGATGTGGGATTGGCCCCGAGGCGTGGTCCTGCCTTTGGTGACCCAGGCCCTGGAAAAGGGGCTCGACCGTCAGCCGCGCCCGGCGCTCGACGATGAACGAGCCGCGCTGCGGCGCCTGCTCGGCGGCTACTTCGACTGGGCTCCGACCATCGAAGGGTTGGCGCCGGTGCTAGTCGAGGTCGACTACGAGGTGGACCTGCCCGATTCGGACCGCCCCGACGTTGCGCTGCGCACCCGGGCCGGAGACAACGTCCGCTACCGGGGCCGGATCGACCTCCTCGCCGTGGACGAGCACGATGCCTACTGGATCGTGCGCCACCGGGTGGTCGAGCGCTGGACGCCCGTCGAGTCGTTGGTGCGTGACGAGGAGACGGTGGCCGCCTGCTGGGCCTGGGAGCAATTCTACCTAGGGATGGCGATCGCGGGGACGATCCACAACGAACTGCGCGTTCCCGACGACGCCCTCGAGCCCGAGGTCAGGCCCGGCCCGACGCCGGGGCCGACGTCGACACACCAGCGTGGCCTGCCCCAGTCCGAGGGGAGCGGCGGCGGGCGTTCCGTTCCCATGCACCGACGCCTGTACGCCAAGTCCAGCGAACCGGAGGAGCCGGAGCAGGTCGCGGTCGATCTCGGTCCGTGGTTCCGCCGCACGTGGATCCGCCGACGGCGCGCCGAGATCGATAACGCCGGCCGCCAGCTGGTCATCGAGGCCCGTCACATCCTGGACCCGGATGTGACGGTGTACCCGTCTCCGTCGAAGGAGGCCTGTCGCCACTGCGCTTTCGCAACGCCGTGCCGAGAGCTCTACGAAGGCGGCGACGCCGAGATCATTCTTGCCGGCGACTACCGGCCCCGCGCGCCCGAGGAGCTGGTCGAAGGGCGCCTGGGTGGTATGACGTGGAGTACCGGTCGCGGCGCCGCCCCGCCCGCCTTCTCCTAAACAGCCGGCGCCACTAGAACGCAGCCTCGTCCGGTCGCTCAGGAGTAGGCCTCGGGTCACCTCCTAAGTGGCCGTCCAGAACCTACGACCACCATGAGGGGTCGTCGTCTGGTTCGACCTGGTCGGAGGACACCGGTTAATTCATCGAAATCGCCGGCATCAACCTCGACGGCCAAGGGCGGTTCAGCTTCGGAGGCCGTGGATGACGATGTCGAGGGTGCGTTCGGCTTGGATTTCGCCCGATGGGCCGGGGCCGACACGCCACAGGAAGCCCATGAGGAGTAGGACATCGCTGGGGTCGAGTCCGGGTCGCACTTGTCCGGCTTTTTCGGCGGCGTCGAGGAGTTGACCGACGGCTCTGGTGACGGGCGTGTACGTCTGGTTGATGACGTCCTGGGCGGCGGCGGTGTGGAGGGCTTCGCCCAGGCCGTGCTTGACGCGGACGTAGTCGGCGAGACGTACGAACCACACGCGTAGCGCGTCGAGAGGTTCCCGTTCGGCCAGGACGTCGGGGACCGAGTCGACCAGGGCCTGCACGTCGTGTTGATACAGAGCGAGGATCAGGGCCTCCCGGGTCGGAAAGTGCCGGTACAAGGTGCCGGGGCCGACGCCGGCGAGCTTGGCGATGCTGTTCAGCGAGACGTCGGGGTCGTCGCTAAAGGCCCGGTGGGCCACAGCCAGGATGAGTTCCCGGTTGCGCAGCGCGTCCGATCGCCGGGGCGCCCGTGGTTTCGGTGACTCGCTGTTTTTGGTCTTCAGGGCGCTCACCTTGTCGCCAGTTGTCAAGTGGAGAACTCTCCGTTACGATGGCTAAACGGAGAATTCTCCGCTAGATGGTCAGGCTACAGGAGGCTCGCATGCAATACATCAAGCTCGGCACGACCGGTCTTGACGTCTCTCCAATCGCGATCGGCGCCATGACCTACGGTGAGCCAGGACGCGGCCACCCGGTCTGGTCGCTCGGCGAGGAGGACAGCCGGCCTCTCATCCGACACGCAGTGGAGGCGGGCATCAACTTCTTCGACACCGCCAACATGTACTCACAGGGCTCCAGCGAAGAGATCCTCGGCGGGGCGTTGCGGGACTTCGCGGAGCGCGACGACGTGGTGATCGCCACCAAGCTGCGCCACCCGATGCGCTCGAGACCCAACGGCAAGGGCCTGTCCCGCAAGGCGATCATGACCGAGATCGACCACAGCCTCCGCCGCCTCGGCGTCGACTACGTCGATCTGTACCAGATACATCGCAACGACCACACCACACCACTCGAGGAGACCCTCGAAGCGCTCCACGACGTAGTCAAAGCCGGCAAGGTCCTCTACCTCGGCGCCTCGTCCATGCCCGCCTGGGAGTTCGCCAAGGCACTGCACCTCCAGCGCATGCACGGCTGGGCCCGCTTCGTGTCAATGCAGGACCATTACAACCTTCTCGCCCGCGAAGAAGAACGAGAGATGTTGCCGTTGTGTCGCGATGAAGGGGTGGGCACCATCGCCTGGAGCCCCCTGGCCCGCGGCCGCCTGGCCCGCCCCTGGGATGAGGCCAAAAGTACCGACCGCTCCGCTGGGGACGGCTTCGCCGACATGCTCTACACCCCGGCAACCGAACGCAGCGACCGTTCCATCGTCGAGGCGGTGGGGGTGATCGCAAACAAACGGGGCGTGAGCCGCGCCCAGATCGCTCTGGCCTGGCTGCGCGCCAACCCGGTCGTCACCGCACCGTTGGTGGGCGCCAGCAAGACCAACCATATCGACGACGCCATCTCATCGCTAGACATCGAACTGACCGGCGAAGAGACCGCCCAACTCGAACACCTCTACACCCCCCGTCACGACTATCAAGGCATATCCGACGACGCAGACCTCCAACGCATAATGCGCGCTCTACCAAACTTCGAAACCCCAGACCGATCAAGCAGCTGACGACCCCCGTTGGTGTCCCCTATACCGGCAGAGGACAACCCGATCACCGCCTGGGAGACCCAACGCTACCGAGCCCGCGTCACGGCCACGAGAGGCGCTCGTCCGCAGGTACGTCGGAGTGCCCGGCTAAGGTCTACAGTGAGCGCAGATCGCCAGGGCGGAGTGGGAGCGATCTCGGGACGCGGATGCCGATTCCGGCGTCAAAGCCCGGCCTCTGGCAGAGATGACCAGGTGCAAATTTTGCCTGCTCCGCTGAGTGTCTTCAGGAGCGGCATCGCTTCCGCGAGCGGAGCGATGGCGTCCTTCGTCTGTGTGCGATAAAGAGGTCAGGCCGCTGGTGGGCGATAGTCGACCTTCTCGAGCTTCCCGGCGCGGAACCGTAGGATCCAGGCCCCCCCTTTGGCTCCCGGTGGTCGGTGGCCGAGCTTGTGGGCGAACTCCTTCGACAGCTGGGGGAGCAGTTCGACGATGACCTCGCGGTGTGTGCACAACACGACCGTCGTGTCGTCCGTCTCTGATGACAACAGCTGCCGGCACAGCTCGACGGCAGCCTGACCGGCATCTCGCGACAGGTGCGGCGACAGTTCCACGGACAGATTGCGTTTCTCGGCGAAGGGCTGCGCGGTTTGCACGCAGCGTATCGCCGGGCTCGAGACCACCCTCTTCGGTTTGCCACCGCCGATGACCTTGCCCAGCCGGTCCGCCTGCCGGCGGCCACGCGCCACCAGGGGGCGGTCGGCATCGTGTCCTCGACGCTCCTTCTTCGGCTCTGCATGTCCGTGTCGCACCACGATGATTCGCATGCGTGACTTTTCCTACGATGTCCGATCGTGGACTGGTCCGTCACAAGCTAGCCGGGACCGCGTTACGACGACGCCCGAGGATTGGACGCCCTCGTGTCCGGATATGGTCGCACCACCACCTGCGTGCCGCGACNNCGCATCTCGAGGGCGATACTCTCGGCCTCGTTCCGCTCTTCGAGGAGCAGCACGATACCGCCAGGATCGGCCCGCCCGTCGATGATCACGGACCACCCCATCGAACCGGTCTCCCTACGACTCTCTACCTAGATCGGCGTTCATCGCATGCACCCGGCACGCGATGTTGAAGGCATGGTCGCCGAGCCGTTCGAAGTAACGGGCGACTAGCGCCATCTCGATGGCGACCGGCACCGATACCCGTCCCGCCGCTAGCTCTGCGGTCAGGCTCACGTGCAAGTCGTCGATCTCGTCATCCGTCCTGCGCAGTAGATCGGCCACGGACTCGTCGTAGTTCACAAAGGAGTCCGCGGCTAGGCCCCACATCTCCGATCCGAGGGCGCCCATTTGTGCCACCAGCTTCCGAGCCCTTGGACTGAGCCACTCGGCTAGACCCTGCGAGGCGTGGGACGCGATGTGCTCGGCCAAGTCTCCGCTGCGTTCCAACTCGGGAAGAATACGCAGTATCAACAAGTGGCGATGGCGCTGGCGTAGATCGAAGTCGCCCGGCCGGACCAGCTCGTCCATCACGGTCGTGTCGGCCTCACGCTGCAGAGCGTCGATCAGGTGATCGCGCTCGACCAAGCGGCGAGCCGCTCTGCGGTCAGCGGTCAGGAAGATCTCCGTAGCCCCGTTAAGCGCCTCTCGAACCAGATTGAAGATCCGGACCACTGCTTCATCAAGGTCCTCCAACCCAAGAGGACCTGATGAGGTCCCTACGAGGAAAGCCGCGTCTTCTAGCTTTAGTACTTCCATCGCGACCTCCAGCCACTCCTCTGCCCCGAGTCTGCGGGACTGTGGCCGGGAGCGGAAGAGGACAAGCTGGGGAGTTCCCTGGGGATATTGAACGCTCCATGGTGTGTTCACTACCCGTTCAACCGGTGGCCACCCTGGAGCAACCGGGCTTGGCTGCCCGGGCGACGACGCGCTGATCTCGTCGGTCGACTGGAGCGTGTCTGGCAGGCTGTTCCAGGTGCGCAAGAATGTCGTGGCGAAAGGTTGGGTTTACCGGCGGAGGAACGATGATCAAGACGAAGGGTCCGAACGGCAGGGCGTCGGTGACCTTCACCCAGCCGGATGCGGTGGGTGCGGAGGTTGCAGCCATCTAGCGAGTGGAACGACTGGTCGTCGACCGCGACGTGATGGAGCTAACCGAGAGCGGCTTCACGCATACAGTGGAACTTGACGTCGGTCGAACGTACCGGTTCCGGTACCTTCTCAACTGTGCATACCTGCATCGGGGTGGAGGGGTCAACAAAGCGCTGGTCTCGGTGGCTCTTGGAGCTAGAAGTGTAGAGGCACAGACGCATCTGCCGTCGACGGTTACGATGTTCAACACGTAGAAGCAGTGGCGCTGCTGACGCTGTGCCCGTCCTACCAGGAGCTGTTGCCAGCCTCGGACAGATCCAAGATCCGAGGTCTGGGAAACGCGCTCGCCGACCGTTCGGGCTAAGTGTTGCGATTGGGCTGCTCTTGCGGACCGCTCCAACACGACGCGGCAATAGCCGCTTCTTGGCGACGGGGTGGGCTGCTGGGCGGTGTATCGAGGAGGGGCGACCGATACTGGTCTGGTTCCCAAGTGTTCACCGTTTCGTCGCAGAAGTAATACCTGGACCTAACCCGGAGAAGACATCGGGCGTGTAAACCGTCTTTCATGCAAATCTCAGATCTGACCAAACGTCATCGTCTGCGGAAGTGGGCGATGTTCGCTGCTGTCGGAATGTCCGCGTTCATTGGGGCGGGTATCCCGATAGCGATATCGGAGGCTGCGTCAGTCTCGGCCAGCCCGCCTCCGACGAGCTGTCCAGAGGGGAGCACGTTGCAGATACCGACTGGTGGCTCTGCATCTGAGGCGCAATGCGTCATTTCATCCACCGGCACACCGGTCGACGGCATCAAGCACATCTGGCTGATCATCGAGGAGAACAAGTCCTACGACGAGACCTTCAGCGGGCTCAATCAGAACAGCTACCTTTGGCAGACGCTTCCCCAGCAGGGCGCGTTGCTCACTAACTATTACGGCACCGGCCATTTCAGCATGGACAACTACATCTCGCTGGTGTCCGGCCAGGCCCCCTCGTACGCAGTTCAGGACGACTGCTCGACGACGGGGAACATGACCAATGCCAACAGCGGGATCATTACCACGGGCACGGTCGGCACGACCACGGACACCGACCATACGACCGACGGGAGCGGGACGAACACCAACCCCCCGAATCCAACCGGCGCGGGCAACGGCAACTACGGCCAGCTTGAGGTTCACGGCGGGGTCGACGCTGCGCTGGGTAGCAACGGCTGCGTATACCCGACCGATATCGCGACCGTGTTCAACCAGTACAACGCCGCTGGCGTCGGGTGGAAGGCTTACGCCCAGGACCTCGGCGGCGCCCAGCCCGTCGGGTCGCCGACCTATGTGACCGGCTCCACCCCGGGGATCACCGACACCGTGCCCGGTCGCGACGACGGGGCGTGTGGCTATCCCGGCACATCGACCGCCGATCCGGTCGTCAACCCGACGAACCTGGTTGCCCCGAGCGGCGACGTGACGAGCTTCACTGGCGCTCAGCCGGCCAACGCTGGCGGCAATGGCGACCCAGCCGACCAGTATGTGGGCAAGCATTTCCCGACGGGATGGTTCACGGCACTTACCGGCGAGTCTTCCGGCACCCAGAGCACGGTTTCCTACCCGGCGCAGCCGGCCCTCAACGAGCCGACCACGCCGGAGTATGACGGGCCTGGCGCGCCGACTAGCGGAGCCACTGACACCAACTGTGACGCCAACCACGTGACCAACCTGGACGACCCCACCTATGGCCTGGCCCACGACCTAACACTTCCCTCCAACGAGGTCCCGGCCTTCAACTGGATCACACCGGATAACTGCAGCGACGCCCACGACGCGACATGCCAGGGCAACAACTTGTCCGGCGCTTTCAACGCCAACGGATCGCCGAACTACACCCCGTCCGGACTGCCTGCCTACGACCCGGAGGCGACGACCCCCGCCAACTACACCGGTGGGCTGTACGCGTCCGACTTGTTCCTGCGGTACTACATCCCGCTGATCGAGCAGTCCGCGGCGTTCAAAGACGGCGGCCTAATCGACATCACCTTCGACGAGGCCAACCCTCCGTTTACGATCGGCAACAGCTTCAACAACGTGCCAGCCCCCGGTGACAGCAGCACGTTCTCGGCCCCAGCCGACCAGCCGACCTACGGCAGTGCGGGTACGTCCTACCCGGGTGCTGACTCCCTCTACGGCGCCTACGGAGCCCTGGCCGACGCCGCGGGCGAGAACATCAACGGCCACAACGTGAGCACCGAGCCAACCGGGCCCAACGACCCCGAGGTGACCAACAGCTCGGGCCAGCAGCTTCAGCCCGGACCCGGTGCATCGGGCTTCATCGACCGTCCCACCGGCCTTGCCGGCGAGAGCCCCTACTTGAGCGGCTCGCCCGGCACAACCACAGAACCGGCTCTCGTCTCTCCAGGATCGAGCCTTGCGACCGACTCAAAGATCAACGCCGACGACACCGGCCGCCTCGTCTCGGGCACCGACGCCAACGGCAACACGATCCCACCCGACACCTTCGTCGGCGCCGTCAGCGACACAGGACCGGTCGCCCTGGCTGGCAACGCCAGCACCACCACGGCGTCGAACAACTATGCCAAGCCGTGGATCGGCACCTACCAGCTACTCAACGACAGCGGCCAGCCTGTCTCTATGCCGAACGGTTTCGACGGCAACGTGACCCTGGGCGCCGAAGGCGCGACATCGACCGTCGGCACCACCTCCTGCCCGAGCGGCAGCGAGGCAGCAACGACCAGCGGATGCGCCACCGCGGACCCGCTTTACGATCCCACCGACTTCACGCCAGGCGGGGGCGACACCGGAACCGTGTTGATCAGCCCGCTCATCAAGCCAGGCACCGTGTCGAGCACCTACTACAACCACTACAGCGCGTTACGCACGATGGAGGACCTGCTCCTGACCGGGCAGTCCTGCACGGAACCAAGCAACGCCGACACGCCGCTGGTCGCCGGCACGGTCTGTGGCGGTCTCGACGGCGAGGGCCACCTCGGCTACGCCGCCCAACCGGGTCTCGCCGCCTTCGGACCCGACGTGTTCACCGCCCAGTCGTACACGGTGGCGGCCACGCCCCCCGGCTACAAGGCGGTGGCAGGCACCGGCTCGGGAACGTTGTACTGCCCCGCGCACACCAAGCTTGGATACGCGGGTCTCAACGGTAAGCCGGGCGGCGGCGGATTTGGCGGCGCCGCCGGCACCGGTGGCGCGGCCGGTTGCGGGAGCAGCGGCGGCCCGGGCGGCAACGGTGGCAAGGGAACCACCGCAGCCGGCTCGGGTGGCTCCGGTGGCGCCGGCGGCAACGGTGCTTGCCCACCCGAAGAATGGGCGCCGGGGCTCTGGTTGACGACGACAGGCGACCAGACGTCGCCGTACGACACCCCACCGTGCAACGGTACGGGCGGCAACGGCGGCAATGGGGGCAACGGGGGCAAGGGCGTCGGTTCCACGCCAGGCGGCAATGGCGGCGACGGGGGCAACGGGTCCCCCGGGATCCCAGGCGCAAACGGCGCCAGCGGACGCAACGGCTAGAGAGGATCGTACTAGCCGATGTACCCCGCTGTTAGAGCGGCCAAGAGTCAGTGGGGTCGGACCTTCGGGTCCGGCCTCGGCCGCGCCATTGCCATGCTGCTGACCGCCGCTTCCGTACTCGCCCTTGCCGGTTGCGGCGGGGGCAGCTCCAAGTATCCGTCCTTCCTACCGAAGAAGACCCTCAGCCCCGACGTCGACGCCGCGCTAGTCGGCACCATGGCCAAGCCAGCACTCCAAGTCGAAGGCCTTCCGATCGATGTGAAGACCGAGGCGTTCGACGTGTCGATCACCGTCAGCGGCCCGATCGTCCCTGGTGAGGGCCTGCCCTACCAGCCTGACGCCACCACGTGCACTTGGACCGTGACAATGAAGGACGCCACCGCCGACGTGCCCGTCTCGATAGCCGACTTCCACTCCGTAGACCATCTCGGCGCCGTGTTCCTCATGGGGCTCGTCCCCGGCGAGCACCCGCCGCCGCCCGTCCTCCACCCCGGCGAGACGCTCACCTTTATGCTCCGTTCCTACGAACTGGTCGGCGAGGGCATGATGCAATGGGCCCCGGACCACAAGCACGTGGTCGGCTACTGGGACTACACAGTCGAGAACGACTGAGGGCAACTCAACCGCCGTCGTGCACAGCGTTGCGTCTAGCGAGCACCGCCACCCACACAAAATCGACATGGAAGGTGGGACGACCTTCTACTTCGTCGACGGCTTCGAGACTGCCCTTACCGAAGCGGCCGACGACCGTCCAATCGACATCGCAGGTGGGGCAAGCGCCGTCCGCCAAGCGTTGCCAGCCCGCTGCCTGAACGAACTCGTTCTCGACATAGTCGCGGTGGTACTGCGAGATGGCGAACGAATATTCGACGATGTGCCCGAGTTCCACGCAGAGGCCGTCGAGGCAGCCACATCGCCGCTGGCGACCCACATCGTCTACAAGCTCATATAAGCGAACTCACCCGAGTCGGCACTGCCGAGATACGAACTGGGTTTGCAACGTAACTGGGTGAGTGCGCAATCTGCGTCAAGCAGCGACGTTTGGTGCCGATATCAGAGCAGAGTCGTTCCATTCGTCGAGGGAACGAGTCAACCAAGGATCTCGCAGGGTCGAGCCCACGTCAGTAGTGCGGTGGGATTTCGCCAGGAAGGTTGCTGCTGCCAGGCGAGGGAGGTGCTGTCGTGTCGTCTGAGGTTCGACAAGATCTGGATGGCGGCTCCGTGACCCGTGGGTTTCGCGGTCGAGCAGTCCAGCCAGTTCTATTCGGTTCTGTGGAGTTTCAGCCACCGAGCGCCCCGGCCCGATCGACGACTCGGTTGTGGTGGAACTCAGCATATTTCGTGGTACTAGCCATCTGGTCGATTCTGGGATCGTGGTATGGCCAACGGGTGGTCGGGTTCTTGTCGGCATTGGTCTACCTCGAGCTGACGTTGGCGATGATACGGGTGCGGAAGTTCACCGGCGGAACCGTGTACAGCGAGGATTTGGCTCGTCGCGTGGTTCCTCCGCTTCTCGAACTGTGTGCTCGGGCGAGATGCGCCGTCCCGAAAGTCGTTCTCCGGGACGACACCCTCAGAGCGGCCAGCGTGCGCCAAGGTCCAGGATCTCTTCGCCTGGTGCTGTCCAGCGTCTTCATGTCACGCGTAGACGACCGCCAACTTCGAGCGATCTTGGCTCACGAGATAGTTCACATCAGTCGACGGGACTTGAAATGGGCCAAGTTGCGAGTGTGGACGGCGCTGCTGATCGGAGTGGCAGGCGGCACCGCCTTTGCTCTCGCCGACGCCGGACAAGTGATTCTCCCGATCTTTCTGGCCGGCTACTTGGTGACCTTTCTTGCTAGTCAGGTGGCACTGTCGTGGTTAAACCGACCGCTAGAACGTCGAGCCGATAGCGAAGGAGCCCTGTTGGCCGGCGACCCAGCAGGCCTCGCCGGGGCGTTGCAGATTGCTCAGTCGTTCGGTGAAGAAGCCCGACTCCTCGTGCACGGATCGCCTCCGTGGAGATGGTTGCTGTCACCCCTGTCGTGGCGGTTTCCGACACACCCTCCTATGTCGGAGCGGATATCCGCTCTACAAGACATCACCCGATCCCAAGGCTTCTCCGCCAGCGAACCAAGTCCCGCCACATCATTCGGCCACGGACCGGTCGATAAACCGGTCGAGTCGAACCGCCTGACTGATCCGAGTTACGTCCTTCCCGGCTGGCCTCCCCCCCAGCCACCGCCGGGAGCGACCACCACGGCGCCGAACTACTGGAACTACCCACCGCCCGGGTGGACCGGACCGCCAGCACCCGCCCCCCGACAGCCCACAATCGCTGCCATCGCCACCGCGATCGCTCCCGCGATCGCCCTTGTGGCCGCCTCCCTGATCATCGTTGCCCACTTCAGGACAGACGCCCGGCTAAGACGAGAAGCGAACCCGACCATCCCCGCCGCGTGTATCGCCCCGCCAAACCTAAGCACCGAAGCCAGCACCGTGTTCAGCGGTCTGACGATCACCGACGCCCAGTCGGTGGCCACAGTCATCGCGAACCGGATCCGGGCCGCTAACTTCGCCTCGTCTGCGGTAGGCGTATACGTCTCCGATCAAACAGCCGCCCAGCACAACACATCTATAGATCCGGCGCTCGGCCAACACGACCCCGGCTTGAACAACGTCGCCACCGCGTCACTCGGAACCAGCCCCGACCTGGTATACGAAATAACCACCGTCGAACAATTCGACACAGCCGCACAGGCGATCGCCTACAACCAGCGGATCTACGAGGTCCGCTGCGAAGAACACCAGAACCCAACCATCACCCCCGACCCGCTCGGAACCTTCATGCTTCCCCAATGCACATGCACCACCGGGGGCGGATACTCCGAAATGTCAACAGTCGTCGGACCATTCCGCGTCGGCATGGACGACTACGCCACCAACCGGACACCCCAACAACTCCAAGCACTAACCGAAGAAGCCCTCGCCAGCACCTAACAACAGCACGACGACCGCCCCGGATTCGGCCAGCTTGGCACCGGCACCCAGATCGAATCCGTCCGGCTCGGCCTAAGGAACAGGTATCTGGATGTGCTGTCGTTCTGCAGCGTCAAACTCGAGCAGGTCTTCTCGACCGCGAGCAGGGTGACCGGTCTGGCCACGGGGGAAGAATCGGGTTTGGGGCGTCCGCTGACAGCCGCCGTTCAGGCGGCGCTGAGCGCGCGCCAGATCTCGGCTGTGGCGTCCCCGTCGTAGGACACCTTGCCCAGGAAGAGCCGGAGCCCGAGCGTAAGTCGGGTCCCCGGCCACGTGTGTCCGGCTCCGTCGCAGACCCATAGGGTCACCGCGCCGGGGTCGTCCAAGGGTCCGTAGGAGAGCCGGGTTAGCGAGGGCGTGATCTCGGTGCGCTCGGGTTCGGGGGAATGGCCGTCAGCCCGGGCCCAGGCCGACGCCGCGTCGATCACGCTTTCGCTCCAGCGTGCCGTGGGACCGCCGCCGTAGGGGTTGATCCTGTCGCGCGTCCCGTGGAAGGCGACGACTCGCACGGGATGGTCGAGCCGTTCGACCACGGGCATCCGCAGCCCCGCCACCGCACCCAGGACCTGCACCGGGTTGCGACCCGTCGAGGAGAACCGGCTGGCCATGCGCGCCCCGCCGGACATCCCGCTGACACACAGGGGCACCGCTATGGCGTCGAAGGTCTCACCGAGGTAGTCGACGGCGGCATCGAGGAAGGCGACGTCGCCGTGCAGGTCCCACTCCCATCCAGCCCGCGACGGAATCGATCCTTGCGGGAAAGCCACCACCGCACCCTGCTCGGCCAAACGAGCCATTCGGCTCAGGCGGACCTGGTGCTCGGGTGTCGAGGTGCTTCCGTGCATGACCACGATGATGGCGGTCGGGGCGCCGGCCGGCGCCGCCACCAGCAGTTGGCGCCGGGCTCCGCCCACCTCGATCGTGTGTGGCGCTACCAGCAACGAAAGCCACGGTAGCCCGATACGGCACGAGGATTAGCGCACCCCGCACCGCAGCCGCCTCTGGCCGCTACCGGTCGGCAGGTGGCCGCTCTCTGAGCGGTAGTAAAGGGCTCTGACGCTAGGAGCCTCGCGCTGAGGGGTCAGGGAGTGTCCGCCGCATCGACGGCTGCGCGATATCCGCTCCTAGGGGTAGCACGTGCTTCTCGCGTGGCAGCGCCCGTTCGGGGTTCGATCTCCGCGGCCCGTACTTCGTGAGGTCCGCACGTTCGGGT
>PMHU01000044.1 GCA_003156795.1 Acidimicrobiaceae bacterium | reverse complement strand
TACGACCGGCTGGGAGCGAGAGCCGATCGAGCAGGCCGCGCTCGAGCTCGGCCTGCCCGTCTTCCACGCCCCCAACTTCGCGCTCGGCGCCGTGCTGATGATCCGCTTCGCCGCCGAGGCAGCCCGCTACCTCCCCGCCGCCGTGATCATCGAGCTCCACCATGCGAGCAAGCGCGACAGCCCCTCGGGGACGGCGCGCGCGACGGCGGCGGCGATGGCGGGTGACGCAGTAGAACCCACGCGCCGAATGCGATGTTGAGGACGAGGAGCGCCGCGAGAGCAACCGCCCAGGTCGGAAAGCGCGGCTTGGGCGGTGTGACCTTGACCTCAAAGAGGGCGGGCCCCGACTGGCGCTGGCGGTCGCTTTCGGATTTCTTCAAGGCATCGAGAATGAAGGACATGACTTAGCCGCCGTGTGAGATGTTGGCGCTCAGCAGCGGCGAATCCGATCCTGCGACGGCGCTCGCGAGCACCATCTGCGTCTGTATGCCCGCGATGCCGTCGACCGAGAGGCGATGTTGGCGCTGAAAATCCATGACGAGATGTGATAACTCGGTATCAAATACGTCGCTGACGGTTGCCTGCGCGGCAGTGACGCCCTGCAGGCGCTCCAGACTCTGCCGCAGCCAGCGTACCTCATCGCCGTGCATACCCACCGAAAGCGGCTTCACGATTTGCGTGCCGGGCCGCCACAACACGACAAAATCTCCGAACCAGTAGCGCGAGAGCTCACCGACCGCAAGCTCGTGCGTCTGGCCTGCAATATCGATGCGCGCATGCTCATCGTCGAGACCCGCAAGCACCACCTGGTGCTTCGTGCCGCTATCATCCTTCAGCAGCAGGATCGCCGGCCGGTTATACAGGCGCAGCTGTCCGAATGAGCCGCGCTGCACGAGGCATTCCATGCCCTGCTGGGTGGCCTGCGTACACGGATCCGTGTCGCCCGCGACGTAGTGCGCACCCCAAAGGCCAAACAGATGCGCAAAGGCATCATCGGTGCCGGTCGCATCTTTGTGCGCCTCCAGCAGCTCCTGCAACGAGGGGGGCAAGGCCGGCACCGTCGCGAGGCTCGCAACAGCGACGGGCGTGACCGGCTGGGCGGGTGCGGATTTGGCGGTGGCGGGCGCCGGCACGGCCTTCGGGACCGCGGCCACCGCGCTCGGCACCGCGCGATAGAAGCGCCAGCTCGTGAGCGGCCACATGCCCCACACGGTGGCCGCCAGCACCAGCGCCGCGGCAGCGGCGCCCAGCCACGGCAGCCAGCGCGGCGCGAAGCGCCGGCCAAAGACCTCGGCCGCCGCATGCCGCACGAGGCTGTTCGTGACGCGGTGGCGGTCCTGCGTGTAGGCGCCGAGGAGCGCGCGATCCGCGACGACATTGATGACGCGCGGCACGCCGCCCGAGAGGTGGAAGAGCTCCGCGAGCGCCATGCTGGAGAAGATATCCGAGGTGGCGCCGGAGACGCGCAGGCGGTGGCGCACGTACGCGGCGGTTTCCGCAGCCGACAACGGGTGCAGGTGATAGCGACCGGTGACGCGCTGCGCGAGCTGCCGCAGCTCGTTGCGTGCCAGCAGGTCGCGCAGCTCCGGCTGGCCGATCAGGATGATCTGCAGGAGCTTTTGCGTGTTGGTCTCAAGATTGGTCAGGAGGCGCACCTGTTCGAGCACCTCCGGCGCAAGATTCTGCGCCTCATCGACTACCAGCACGATGCGCCGGGCGTTAGCGTGCGCTCGCAGCAGATAGTGATTGAGGATGTCCACGAGGTCCTTGCGGCTGCCGGTCGCCGCGTCGGGCACGCCGATGCCGAGCTCCTCGCAGATGGGCCGGCGGCGAAGCTCTTGGAAGGCCTGGTCCGGACAGCCCGCGACAATGACCTGGTCGTGGTGGTGGCCGCCACCACCGACGACTTGCTGCTGTCCCGCTTCCGGGGTTGGCTGGCCGAGGTGCGGCGCAGCCGGTCCGGTCTCCTCCTCACTCCGGCTGCAGTTACAGACGGCGAGGTGTTCGACCTGCGCCTTCCACGCAGCACGAGCAGCGGCTGGCCTCCCGGCCGGGCGCTTCTGGTCCTGCGGGGCGAGGCCACATCCGTCCAGGTGGCCATGCTCGACTAGCCGCCTTGGGTCGGTCGGGAACCGGTTCCAGCACCTCCCTCCACTCCTCCGCGTGCCCGCAACGGACAGACCTCGCGACCGGACCAGTCCCTCGCACGGAGGTCTGTCCGTGTCAGTGCCGATTTTGGCATCGGGGCGGACAGACCTCGGTGGTCGGCTGGGTTATCGCTGCGAGGTCTGTCCGTTTGGCGGCCTCCCCCCCGGCCCCAGTCTGGACTATCGACGTCTAACGGCCTGGTCCGGCGCCGGCCGGGCCTCCGAACGGGTCGTCGATCTCGGGCCGGACAGGCGGTCCAGCGCCCGCGGACCCGGCTAGGCCCGCTGATCCGGCTAGGCCCGCGGACCCGGCGGGACCGGCCAGACGCGACGGACCGCCGGCGCCGGCCTGAGCACCGACGACCTCCTCCTCCTCGGCCCAGCCGGCGTAGCCGGTGAGCTCCAGTTCGTCAGCAAGTTCGGGCCCCCCGCTCACCACGATCCGGCCCCGAGAAAGGACATGGGTGTGATCCGGTCGAAGCTCGCTGAGGAGCCGGGTGTAGTGGGTGATGGCCAACACCCCGAGGCCCATCTCGGTGGTGGCCGCCTCGATCCGGCGGGCCACCGCCCGCAGGGCATCCACGTCCAGACCCGAGTCGATCTCGTCGAGGACGGCGAACTTCGGTCTCAGGACTCCCAGCTGCAGCGTTTCGTTGCGCTTGCGCTCCCCGCCGGACAGGTCAACGTTGAGCGACCGCAACAGGAAGCGCTCGTCGAAGCCAACCCGGGCGGCTTCGACCCCGACCGCCGCCGCCACCTCGTCCCGGTCGCGCCCGCCGGCCGCAAACGCCTCCGCAAGGACATCCCGGAGGCTGACGCCCGGCACTTCGATCGGGTATTGCATTCCGAGGAAGAGTCCGGCCTGGGCCCGCTGCCACGTAGGCAGGGCCAGCAGGTCGGTCCCGTCCAAGGTCACCCGGCCGCCGGTGACGGTGTAACCGGGACGACCGAGGAGGACGTGCGACAGCGTGCTCTTCCCCGAACCGTTCGGGCCCATGACGGCGTGGACCTCGCCCGACCGCACCGTCAGATCGATTCCCCTCAGGATCTCCCGGCCCGCGACCTCGGCATGGAGGTCCTCGATCACTAGCTCGTGGACGGCGTTCGCGAGCCCACCGACGGCGGCCACCGAGCCGGGGGCAGCGCTCATCGGTCGCTCACCACGACGTCGTCGCCATCGATTCGAACCGGGTAGGTCTGTACCGGCTGCGTGGCGGGTAGAGATTGGGGTTGGCCGTCGCGGAGGGAGAAGGTGCTCCCGTGCTTCCAGCATTCGATCGAGCACTCTTCGGCGTCGACGTCTCCCTCAGACAACAACACTTGGGCGTGGCTGCACCGGTCTGCCACCGCGAAGAACTCATCTTCGATGCGGACGAGGCACACGCCATCGGGACCCCCTTCTAGGCGGATCGCCGTTCCGGCCTCGACCTTGGCCGCCGGGATGCGGGCGAGCTCGGTCATGGTTGCGTCTCTCGACGGGCAGATTCGGCGGCCTCGGCTTCGGTCAGCTTCTCGGCCAGGGCCTCCCGCAGGATGGGGGCCACAGCCGGAACGGGGACCTGAGCGAGGACGTCGTCGAGGAACCCCAGGGCGATCAGACGGTCCGTCACCGACGGCGGGACGCCCCTGCTCTCCAAGTAGAAACGCTGATCCTCGGAGATCGGACCAACGGCAGAGGCGTGGCTGCAGTGCACGTCGTTGTCCTCGATCTCGAGGTTCGGTACCGAGTCGGCGTGGGCGCCTTCGTGCAGCACCAGATTCCTGTTGGTCTGGAAGGCGTTGGTCCCTCGCGCTCCCTTCTCGACCCGGATCAGCCCGCTGTAGACCGACCGCGACGAGTTGGCGACCACCCCTTTGTAAAGGAGGTCGGAGCTGGTCTTGGGGGCTTGGTGGTGCTGGACGGTACGGAAGTCGTGCATCTGGGTGCCCGATCCGAAGTACAGGGCCAGTAGGCGCCCCGATCCGCCCGGAGCCACCAGGGCCGAGTCGGTGCGCATGCGGGCGTAGTCACCACCCAGCGAGACCGCCGCAGACACCACGGAAGCGTCGCGTCCGACCCGGCTGGCCTGGAGGCCTATCTGCCAGGCCTGCGGGCCTAGCAGCTGCACGTGCAGGTACGAGAGGCGCGCCGCGGCCGCCACCTCCAGTTCGGTGACGGGCACGACCAGGGCGGCTCCAGGCCCGGCGACCACTTCCAAAACAGACGCCTCGGCCTGCTCCTCGACCTCGACCAGGAGTCTGGGAAAAAGTGCGGCGCCATCCGTGTCGACCCAGTGGACCACCACGATGGGATCGGGTGCCGATCCCTTGGCCACCCTTATGCGCACGGGGGCGGGAGCGAAGGCTCGGTTGAGGATGGCGAACGCGTCGGGCTCGCCGGCCAGCTCCCCGAGCTCGACGTGCTTGGCGTCCGGCGCCGACAGGCGCTCGACGGAAACGCTGCGATCGGAGCCGTGGGCCTGCGCGACCTGGCCATCGTGGGTCTCGATCAAGGTCGCGCCCCGCCCGACGCTGGCCACGAGGGCGCGCACGAGACCGCGGCCGGCGGTGACTGATGCGGTGACCGGGGCGGAGCCGGTGGGTGCGTTCGAGGCGGGAGCCGAGGCCGGCAGGCGGTAGCGCCCCAAGTCGAGGGCGTCTATTCGGCTATAGCGCCACTCCTCTAGCTCGCTGGTCGGCAAAGGACTGGCCGCAAATCGCTCCGCCGCCTCCCGCCGAGCGGATCGTAGCCATCTCGGTCCGGGAAGCGCGACGGCAGATTCAATCGAGAAGCTTGACAGGGCTGCTCCCTCGGGGACAGGCGGGGATCGGTCCGGTTGCGGGCCGGGCCACCAGTCTACGGGGCTCGGCGGTCAGGCGACGGGAGACGGGTACACCCTGGGCTCACGCTTGCGGCACGTCTACGACCACTTTGGTGCGGTCGTCTTTGTCGTAGCGAACCGGAATGGTGCCACCCACCTTGACCCTGGAACGGGCCTCGGGAGTCGGGAACGCCACCCTCACCGTCACTTCGAAGACCGGGCCCTCAGCCGGGGTGATCTCCAGCGCCAGCCTGCTCCTCGTGACCGGACCGGTGGTGCGCTCGTCAACAACCGACAAAACTTTGGCCTCAGAAGCGACACCCGTTCGCAACAATTCCGGTCCCCGAAATTCGGGCTCCTTGGCCGCCGCCGGGGGCGGCGGGGCGGGCGGGGCGG